>CAZBGV010000004.1:31982-37437 GCA_964491485.1 uncultured Woeseiaceae bacterium
TTCCGGGTGACGGTCGACGTGCCCGGCATTCCCTATCCGGTCGTGCCCGAGACCGGCGTGCAATGGGGCGCCGACGGCGCGTTCGTGTGGTCGGTGACCGACAACCGGGCGCACCGCGTGCCGGTGGCGATCGTGCAGCGGCAGCGCGGCGAAATCCTCGTCGACTCCGCGCAACTCGAGGAAGGCGACCTGATCGTGGTCGAAGGCATCCAGCGCGTGCGCGAGGGCATCGAGGTGGTCTTCGACCGCCCGGCGCTCGTCGATCGCACCCTCGACGGCGGTGCCGCGGCGACCACGCCGGTCGGAACCGACTAGCCGCGGAATGGCCAATCCGGACGACAAGGAACTGGAGAACGCCGGCTTCGACGACTCGGTGGAGGAAGAAGTCCCCGCCGGGCAGATGAGCGATCTCCCCAGCGTCTCCATCCGGCGCCCGGTGCTGGTGCTGGTGCTCAACCTGCTCATCCTGCTGGCCGGCATCGCGGCCGTGCTCGCCGTCGAGATTCGCGAGCTGCCGGACGTCGACATGCCGATCGTCAGCGTGCGTGCGGAGTATCCGGGCGCTTCGCCGGAGACGATGGACTCCGAGGTCGTCAGCATCCTCGAGGGCGCCGTCGCTCGCGTGTCCGGCATCCACCGGATCAGCTCCGCGTCGGAGGAGAACGAGGGCCGGCTGCGCATCGAGTTCCAGCCGAACGCCGATCTCGACAGCGCGGCGTCGGACGTCCGCGAGGCCGTGAGCCGCGTGATCCATAAGCTGCCGGAGCGCATCGAGCAGGTCGTGGTGGTTAAGGCCGATAATGATTCCGATTCGATCGTCAGCCTCGCGATCCTGACCGACACGCTGCTGGAAGACGAGGTCACGCGCATCGCCGAGCGCGACATCATTCCCGAGCTGATTTCCATCGACGGCGTGGCCGACGTGCAGCTCTTCGGCGCGCGCGAGCGCATGCTGCGGGTCGTCGTCGATCCGCTGCGCCTGACGAGCTACGGGCTGTCGGTGACGGACGTGGCGGATGCGCTGAGGCACGCGCCCTTCGACGTGCCGGCCGGCAGCTTCCGCTCCGCGGACCAGGAGCTGATCGTGCGGGCGGACGCGTCCGTCGTGACCGCCGCGCAGGCCGCGGACATCATCATCCGCGGCGACGTGCGGATCGGCGATGTCGCGAACGTCTACTTCGGTCCCGAAGACGCGCGGGCATACACGCGCCTCGATGGCCGCTCGGTCATCGGCATGGGCGTCGTGCGGCAGGCGAAGTCGAACACGATCGAGATTTCCGACGGCGTGCACCGGGCCGTGGACCGGCTCAACCAGCGGTTCGACGATCTCGAGATCGTGATCACCGACGACAAGGCGGACTTCATCCGGAGCTCCGTGGCCGAGGTGCTGTTCACGCTCGCGTTCACGGTGTCCATTGTCGTCGCCGCGATCTGGATCTTCATGGGCTCGTGGCGTGCGACGCTCGTGCCGAGCGTGGCGATCCCGATTTCACTCATCGGCACGGTGGCTGCGATCTGGCTGTTCGGGTTCTCGATCAACATTCTCACGCTGATGGCGCTGGTGCTCGCGACGGGTCTGGTCGTCGACGACGCCATCGTGGTGCTCGAGAACATCCAGCGGCGGCGAGGGCAGGGGCTCGGCGCGCGGGCCGCGGCCGTGCTCGGCACGCGGCAGGTGTTCTTCGCCGTCGTCACCACCACGGCGGTGCTCGTCTCGGTGTTCGTGCCGATTGCCTTCCTGCCGAGCACCGCGGGCAGGATGTTCCGGGAATTCGGGGCGGTGCTGGCCGTCGCGGTCGCGATCTCCGCGTTCGTGTCACTGTCCCTGGTGCCGGCGGCGGCCTCGCGCCTGCCCGAGGACGCCGCGGGCGGGCGGTTCCGGCAGGCGGTCGTCAACTTCGGCGTATGGCTGCGCTCCGGGTACCAGCGGTCGTTGTCCTGGATGCTGGATCGCCCCTGGGTGCCGATCGGGACGGCGCTGGCGTTTGCCGCGCTCGCGGCGTTCCTGTTCCGGACGCTCGACAAGGAGCTGTTGCCATCGGAAGACCGGGGCATGATCAACGTCATGTCCATGGGGCCGGACGGCGTCGGGATCGGCTACATGGACCGCCAGACGGACAGGGTCGAAGCCATTCTCCGGCCGCTGGTCGACCAGGGCATCGCGAAGTCGCTGTTCACCGTCGTCGGCTCATGGGATCCCAATCGCAGTCGCGTGACCGTTCCGCTCGTCGACTGGTCGCAACGCGAAGTAAGCCAGCAGGAAATCATCTCACAACTCGAGGGCCCGTTGTCCCGGATCCCGGGCGCGCGCGTGACGATCTTCAGCCCGAACAGCCTGGACCTTCGGCGCGGCGGCGGCGAGCTGCAGGTTGCGCTGATCGGCAACGACTACGACGAGATTTTCGAGGCGACGCAGTCGTTCGTGCGGGCGATCGAAGACCGCCTTCCGCACATCGAGCAGCCGCAGATTTCCTATGACCCGACGCAGCCGCAGCTCTCGGTGGAGATCGACCGGCGCCGGGCCGCGGACCTCGGCGTCGATCTCGACAATCTCGCGACCACACTGCGGGCCATGATCGACGGCGACGAGCTCGTCGACCTCAATATCGACGACGAGGCGATACCGATCCTGCTCGAGTCCTCGAGCGGCCAGATCAACGATCCTACCGACCTCGTGAATCTCTACGTCAGCACGAGCAGCGGCCAGCTCATCCCGCTGTCGACCGTGGTGTCACTGAAGGAAGAGGGGGTCGCGGCGCAGCTCGATCGCGAGGCGCAGCGGCGCGCGATCCGCATCGACATGCAGATTGCGGGCCGCTATCCGCTGCAGTCGGCGGTCGACGACCTGCGCGTGCTGGCCGATGAGGTCCTGACGGGCAACGTGTCGATGGTGCTGCTCGGCGAAGCGGCGACGCTGGAGGAGACGTCGCAGGAGGTCGCGATCACGTATGCGATCGCACTGGCGGTCGTGTTCCTCGTGCTGTGTGCGCAGTTCGAAGGGTTCACGAGCGCGGTCGTGGTGACGCTGATCGTGCCTTTCGGTATCGCGGCGGCCGTTATCGCGCTGTTCCTGACAGGCACGTCGGTGAACATCTATTCACAGATCGGGCTCGTGCTGCTGATCGGGCTGATGGCGAAGAACAGCGTGCTGCTGGTCGAGTTCTCGGATCAGCTTCGCGACCGCGGCTTCGGCATTCGTGAGGCCGTGGAAGCGGGTGCCAGCGTGCGCCTGCGTCCGGTGACGATGACGATGATCGCGACGGTGCTGGGCGGCCTGCCGCTGATCCTGTCCGGCGGTGCGGGCGCCGAGGCGCGCTCGTCGATCGGCTGGGTAGTGTTCGGCGGCCTGGGCCTTGCCGCGCTGTTCACTTTGTACCTGACACCCGCGCTTTACCTGCTGCTGGCACGCTTCTCGTCGGCGCGCGCGGAAGAATCCAAGCGCCTCGCCCGCGAGCTGAAGCAGGCCCAGGCGATCGCCGACACGCACTGACCGTCGCGGGCCAGGTGATCGAGCTTCCTGTAAGAGACCCCTGCGATCTTTGCGAAGGGATGGCAGGTCGCGAAGAAAGCTGGGCGGTCGTAGACGAAAGCGAACACACGCTCACGGTGGTCAATCCGTGGCAATTCGAAGTGGGCCAGTGTTGCGTCATCACGCGTCGGCATGTCGCGACGCTGCTCGATCTCTCCGACCAGGAATGCGGGGCCATAATGTTCTCGGCCAGGAGAGTCGCAGAGGCACTCGTCAAGGCTTACCGACCCCTCGGAATATTGACGTTCCAGAACAACGGTGTCTTCAGTGGACAGGAAACGCCGCATTTCCATTTGCATGTCGTGCCGCGGCAGAGGGGGAGTGATTGGGGGATAGGTCCGCCTCAACTCGCCACATTCGATGGCGCCGGCCGCCGAAGGGGCACATCACACGATCCGAGCGGCGATGCACGGCGCCGGGAGCGGGCTCGCGCCTCCGCCACGCAACTCGCGGACATCGCCGGCCGGATTCGCGCGAATCTGCCGGCGTAGCGACATCGGCTGCCGGGCATCCGCTGCAGCCAGGTCTTACAATGACGGTCGATGAGCTTCTCAGTACGCTGCAGCACCTGGAAACGGAGCTGCACCTGGAATCGACTCGTCGCGATGCCTCACGTATGGCCGCGTTGCTTCATCCTGATGCGGTAGGGTCTGGACGATGGGGAGAAGCAGGTCCGGGTCGGCATGAACGGTCGCCCGGAGCGCTCCGGAATGCTGCCGTCGAAACAAGAATGAAACAAAGAGGGGGTTATAAATGTATGGAGCAGGCTTCTTTCCGTTTGTGCTGATCGCAATTGCCGCCTACTTCATAGCCGCCGCGATCCTTCAATGGCTGTGGAACATCACGATGCCTGAGGCGCTCAACCTGAAAAAGATCAGGTATTGGATCGCGTTCCGCCTGTTGCTGATTGCCGGGATTTTGACATCGGCCGGCTCCGGCTTCAGCCACGGCCCTGGAAGCTAGCCATTTGCGGCATGCGCAGATGCGCTATGGCGACAGCGAGTGACTGACTCCGACGTAATACGGATTTCGGCTTCCCTGCAGTCGTAGATTTCGACCGCCCGGATTGGGATGATGAGCAGTGGAGACTGCTCGTCACTGACTTCAAAGGGCGGTGAGATCGGTCGGGGCTCCATACGGAAGCGGACGTTACTCAAGCAAATCCGGATGGCTCTGCCTGACGGAGGCGAGGCACAGGCAGCAAATGGCAACGCTTGCGGGCGGTAAAGTCGAAGGGCAGAGGCTGTGCAGATAGGAGGTGGACCTATTGATAGAGGACGAGGTCCAGCACGACGTGGCACGAGATTACCTTCACTACTTGCGAAGGCTTCGTGAGCAAGGGTACAACGATGCCAGGGAGGGACGCCCGGACAGATCGGGATCCTTGCGGGGGCCCGCGGAGCGCCTCGAGTATTACAAGGGCTGGGAAGACTGGCATGTGCAAAATGTCCATGGCTACAAGCGATGGACCCCGGCGGAGGACGTGTCGAGCCCGCTCGGCCGCCGGCCAGACAAGCTTTAAACGCGGCACCCGGTTTCACTCAGTCTCGCGTCTCAACCCGGTGGTGCCGAGATCCCTGGCTTGGTTGGTCGGCGCCAGTCTCCCGATGACGCCTGACAAAGCACCGCATCGGGTCATCGCTGAAGACCGTCGCCGCGGGAGACATCGCACGCCTCGTGAATGAGCGATTGAGGCCGGCGTTTCGCAGCATCTGGTTCGTCGGGGGCGGTGCAGTCTCCGGTGAATGCCTTCCCTCGGGTTGGCGGACGAAGTCCGCTACTCGATCATGCCGATGACTCGACCGGGACGTCGCCTTGCACCTTGCGGAGGTGAAAGCATACAAGTCCGGCATGATCCCGCTACGCTATGAGGTGAAGAATAGCCAACCCGCCGCCTGACCACCTTTTCGGCCCGGATGCCCAGCC
>CAZBGV010000004.1:37537-75616 GCA_964491485.1 uncultured Woeseiaceae bacterium
GGTGAAGAATAGCCAACCCGCCGCCTGACCACCTTTTCGGCCCGGATGCCCAGCCGCCACCTTCACGGAGGATCACCGCAATGCCGCATGCAAAAGGCTCGTTCGATGTCACCGTCGAACCGCAGCAGCCCGACAATGCGCAGGCGCAAGGCGCCGGCGTCAACCGGATGTCGCTGAACAAGCGATTTCATGGCGCGCTCGATGCGACCAGCCAGGGCGAGATGCTCGCCATCGGCGATGGCCGCACTTCGGGGGCGTACGTCGCGCTGGAGAAGGTAAGCGGTACTCTCGATGACCGCCGTGGCAGCTTTGCGCTGATGCACCGCAGCGGCCTCCGTGCCGGCACACCCGAAAACTGGTCCATACTCATCGTTCCCGACTCGGGGACTGAGGAGCTGGTCGGCATAGAAGGGGAGATGGAGATCACGATAGAAGGCGGAATGCACTTCTACGAGCTGCGGTACACACTCCCGGACTCCTGAGCCGAGCCGGGCGTGAGCAACTCTGCTCGACCTTGGCCATAGCCCCGAATTCCCGGCAGGCACTTCTTCGCCGACGGGCGGCGGCAGGGCTCACATGGCGAGCCCCGGCATCGATGCTCTTCGCGCGCCTGGCTCTGGCCGTGGCAGCACAAGGGCTCGTCGCCGCCATCTTTGCATTGCGAGGCTCGCCGATTCCCTGGCGTGCGGCCGAGCCTTGGGTACCCGTGTACGGGACATTGATCGACGCCGGATGCCTGATGCTGCTTTGGCGGCTCACACGCCGCGAGAACATCGGCCTTTTCGATCTGGTCGGCTTCGAGCGCACGCGCTTCGTCCGCGATGTGCTGCTCGGCCTCGCCATCGTGCCCTTGAGCCTCGCGTTCATTCTCGGCGGCGTCTATGCGGCCGGCTGGCTCCTCTACGGGACGCTGACCCCGCCCTACCTGTTCGGATCCCTGCCGTTGCCGGCCGCTCTCTATGGTGTGCTGGTGTTTCCGTTCATCTGGGGGCTGACCGAGCAGATGACCTACAACGGTTACCTGCTGCCCCGTTTCCAGGTTCTCTTCCGAAGCACGAGCCTTGCGATCATCGTTGTAGCCTTCGTGTGGTCGTTGCAGCATGCCTTCATGCCGCTGATCTTCGATCAGCAATACATGGCATTTCGCCTGCTGTCGTCGGTACCGAATTCCGTGTTGCAGACGATCCTGTACCTGCGGCTGCGTCGCGTGCTGCCGCTCGCGATTGCGCATGCCCTGTTGGATGGTGCGAGCGCGCTGATCGGCGTGCTCCTGCCTGCGCTGAAGGCTTGATGGGCAGGCTGCCCCTACGGAGCACCTGCTTGTCGCATCGCGTCACCGGCGCGATACTGGCGACACGATTAAGTCCACCGCGGACCCGGAGGCGAAGGTGCTTCAGCAAGCCGATGCCGTGCGTTCCCATGAGGCTCAAAGGCAGGCGAGGGAAGTATTCGTCGTCTACGACAAGGAATGTCCTGCCTGCAACTACTATTGCAACCTGGTCCGCATCAAGGAGTCGGTTGGGACCCTGGTCCTTGTGGATGCGAGGAGCGGCGGCCCGTTGATGGACGAGATCACGGCCAGGGGGCTGGACATCGACCAGGGAATGGTCGTGAAGGTAGGCGAGGAGCTCTATTACGGCGCGGACGCCATCCACGTCCTCGCCTTGATGGGCACGAACCGCGGCTTCTTCAATCGCCTCGCATACTCGTCCTTCCGGTCGAGATCGATGTCGCGCATCCTGTACCCGGCGTTGCGCGCCTGTCGCAACCTGCTGCTCAAGGGCCTGGGGAAAACGAAAATCAACAACCTGAAGGTACCGGGCAATGATCGGTTCTGAAAGATTGCCACGGCGGTCGGCGCGCGCTACCGGATGCCTGAGAACAGCGACGCTGAGCTGGTGCACTTTTTGCGGGTTTTCAGCATTACCAGTGGATCTACGAGAAGGTGCTGAACGATCCCAGGATAAGGGAAGTGGTGCTGCGCCACGGCTTTGACGTATCGCGCGGAGCTCCGCGGCTACGGACAGCGTCTCACAATGCAGGCGTTGAATAGATGATGCACGGCACTGGAGCCGAACGTGGTCAATTGTTCGCTCGGCAGGCTCATGGCGCGTGGGCTATAACCGGGTGAGGAAATCAGCTCGAGTGCCGGAGCTCCGCGCCGGCAGCTTCCGACCAGCCGTATGAACCCGAGGTTGTATCGTCTCAGTGCTTTCACGACCGTACCGCACGGCGGGAATCCCGCGGGAGTGTGGATCGGCGAGACTTTGCCCGATGCCGCCGAAATGCAGCGGATCGCGGCGGAAGTCGGCTATTCCGAGACCGCCTTCATCGTGCCGTCGACGGGCACACGGCGAACCGTGCGCTATTTCAGTCCCGAAGCCGAAGTGCCGTTCTGTGGGCACGCGACGATCGCCGCCGGTGTGCAGCTCGGCCGGCTCGATGGCCCGGGCGATTACCTTTTCGACACCCCTGCCGGCAGTGTCCCGGTTGCGGTGCGTGAAGGCGACGCGGGTCCCGAGGCGACGCTGACCTCCGTCGAACCCCGGCATCGCCCGGTGCCGCCGCGCCTGGTCGCCGACGCACTCGCGGCGCTTCACTGGCGCGCGGATGAGCTCGATCCCTCCATTCCGCCCGCGCTCGCGTACGCCGGCGCGTGGCACCTCGTGCTGGCGGCGGCGAGCGCGGCGCGGCTCGCCGAGCTCGCCTACGATTTCGACACGCTCAAGTCGATCATGCTCGAAGCCGATCTCACGACGCTCCAGCTCGTATGGCGCGAGGCGGCGACGCTGTTCCACGCCCGCAATCCCTTCCCGGTCGGCGGCGTCGTCGAAGATCCCGCGACCGGTGCCGCCGCCGCGGCGCTCGGCGGTTATTTGCGCAGCGCCGGTCTCATTGCCGCACCCGCGACACTGACCATCCGCCAGGGCGAAGCCATGGGCCGCCCCGGCCGTCTCGTCGTGCACGTCCCGCCGTCCGGCGGCATCCACGTGACCGGAAACGCGGTCACACTCGATAATGACACTCCTACCCTCGATCGGTGAGTTGAGGCATGGTCTGCGAATGCGGCGCAAAGATTGAGAGGCACCCGTGACCGCCACGCTCGAAGCTCTCAGGGCGGACATCACCACGCTCGCCGTGGACGCGATCGTGAATGCCGCGAACGCCTCCCTCCTCGGCGGCGGCGGTGTCGATGGTGCGATCCATCGCGCCGCCGGCGCGGGCCTGCTCGCGGAGTGCCGCACCCTCGGCGGTTGCGCGACGGGCGAGGCGAAGGCGACCGGCGGTCACAACCTGCCCGCGCGGTACGTGATCCACACCGTCGGCCCGGTCTGGCGCGGCGGCGCGCACGGGGAGGAGCTCCAGCTCGCCGCCTGCTATCGCAACAGCCTGCTGGTCGCGGCAGGGCTCGGCGTTGCCACGATCGCGTTCCCCGGCATCAGCACCGGTGTCTACGGCTTTCCAAAAGAGCTCGCCGCGCCCATCGCCGTGGACGCGACGAGGAAGACGCTTGCCGAAGCGCCCTCGATCACTCACGTGACGTTCTGCTGCTTCAGCGAGGCCGATCTCGAGCTTTATCGCAGGGTGCTCGCCGCCGGGTGAGCGGCACAACGATCAATAACAACACACAAAGGGGTGCTTTATGGAGTACAGGGAAGCAGGCCAGTGGGTCGCCGGCTGGGGCACGCTCTCGCTCATCAACGCGGGACTGGCGCAGGCCAAGGGCCGCAGTGGATTGATCTGGTGGCTCTTGTCGCTGCTGCTCGGGCCTATCGCGACCTTCATCATCGTGATCCTGGACCCGGTGCCCAGGCTCGATCGCTGACGCGGTGCGAAGGCTGCGGCTTCAGGTGGAGTAGGACGAGACGGCGCCGCCGATGAGCGCGCCGATCAAAAGCCCGATGCTGGAGACGAGCGCCCACAGGCCCACGGCGATGCCGGCCAAAAAGCCGAGTATCGGCGCATCGAACACGGCCAGCAGCACCCAGATGCCGAGGCCGCTGATGATGGCCGGCAGTATGGCCGCGCCGAGCCCGCGCATGGCGGATCCCGCCTTGTAGCCGCCGACGGCACCACCGATCAGGCCGTTCAGGGCGGGCAGGAAGAACAGGAGCATGCTGATGACGATCATCCAGATCGCGCAGACGAGCAGGGAGGAGGCTTCTTGCGTGGCCATGGCCGCTCCGGGCGAATACGGGATGACTGCAGTATAGCGGCGAACCGACCTGCCACTTGTGCCCGACGCCACGAACGGCACCGTAGGAGCCCGCCACGCGGGCGAACGCGACCTTCGCCTCGCCATCAATACGGTGAGAAGTCGGCGATCGCGGTCGCCCGCGTGGCGGGCTCCTACAGGCCAGCGTTCAGCGCCGCGGCAGCCCCCGGGTGCGATCGCGGTCGCCCGCGTGGCGGGCTCCTACTGATCGTAGCGGCGGAACCACGCCATGATGTTGCCGGTCTTCGCGATCAGGCTCGACGGCCGCGCCGCGATCTCGTGCGACGCACCCGGCACGCGGATCATCGCGGTGTCGATGTTCCTGAGCTTCAGCGCCTGGTAGAACTGCTCGGCCTCCGAGCTCGGCGTGCGGTAGTCGACCTCGCCCGTCATGAGCGCCGTGGGTGTCTTGACGTTGCCCACCAGCGAAAGCGGCGATTGCCGCCAGTATTCCTGCGGATCCTCCCACGGCGTCGCCTTGAACCACGCCATCCGGAAGAACGGGTAGAAGTCGGCCGTCAGCACGAAGCTCGTCCAGTTGATCACCGGCTTCGCGACCACGGCTGCGCGGAACCGGTCCGTCTTGCCGACGATCCATGCCGTCAGCACGCCGCCGCCCGATCCGCCCGTGACGAACAGCCGGTTCGGATCGGCGATGCCGCGCTCGATGGCGTAGTCGACGCCGGACATCAGGTCGTCGTAGTCGTGGCCCGGATACGCGTACTGGATCTGCTGCGCGAATTCCGCGCCGTAGCTCGTGCTGCCGCGCGGGTTGGCGTACAGCAGCACGTAGCCTTCCGCCGCGTAGCGCTGGATTTCCGCGGAAAAGTTGGGCCCGTAGGCCGCATACGGCCCGCCGTGGATTTCCAGGATGAACGGATAGCGCCGGCCCTCCTCGTAGCCGGGCGGATACGCGATCCAGCCCTCGATCGTCCGGCCGTCATGCGAGGATTTCCACGTCACCGGCTCGATGCGCGCGAGCTCGCGCTGGCCCAGCAGGTCCTCGTTCAGCGACGTCAGCACGCGCGCCTCGCGCCCGTTGCGCGATACGGCGACGTCCGCCGGCCGCAGCGCGCTGCCGGCCGTGAACGCGTACGTGCCGTTCTTCGACACGCTGAAGCTCCCGCTCGCGTACGGGCGGCCCAGCGATTCGCCGGTCAGGTCGTGATGCCATTCGGACAACCTGCCGTCCAGCCCCACGTAGCCGAGCCGGATCAAACCGTGATCCTCGTAGCCCACGAACACGCCGTCGCCGTTTCCGTGCCACACCGGGTTGCCGACCGAGCGATCGAAATCGGCGGTCAGCGCGCGCACGTTCGACCCGTCCGCGTTCATTACGTAGAGGATCGAGTTCTCGTAGCCGCGCTTGTGCTCGTCGAAGCCGACGTAGGCGATCAGCCTGCCGTCCGGCGACACGGCCGGCTGGTCGTCCGGTCCGTCGCGCTCGGTGAGCCGGGTCAGCTCGCCGTCGAGCGACACCCGGAACACGTCGGACTGGCGCGGATCGAGCCGCCAGTTCCTGCTGCGGTTGGCGGAAAACACGATCGCCTTGCTGTCCGGCATCCATGACAGGCTGCCGCCGTCGTTGAATTCGCCGTGCGTGAGCTGCCGCGGCGTGCCGCCCGTCGCAGGCACGACGAACACGTGCGTGAACCCCGGGTCGAGGTAGCCCTCGCCGTCGGATCGGTAATAGGTCTGCTCGATCACCTTCACGGGCTCCGCCCACTTCGCGCCTTCCGGCTTCTCGGGCAGCGGGTAGAGCGGCTTCGTGTCTGCCGGCACGTGCATGGTGAAGGCGATCCAGCGACCGTCCGGCGACCACGCCATGGTCTGCGGCGCCTCCGTCAGGTTCGTGATCAGCGCCGTCTGCCCGGTGTCCATCCAGCGAACGTAGAGCTGCCGGCTGCCCTCCAGGCTCGAGGCGTAGGCGAGGCGAGTGCCGTCCGGCGACCAGCGCGGCGACGAGAAACTGTCGCGGCCCGACAGCAGCGGGCGATGGTCGCGGCCGTCGGCGGACACGATCCACAGGTTGCCGCGCGTGCTGTCCGTCATGATGTCGTTCGAGCTGCGCACGTACACGACCTGGCTGCCGTCCGGCGAGATCTGCGGATCGGAGGCGTACTCGAGCTGGAAGACGTCGAGCGGCGAAAAGCGTTGCTGGCCCGGCGCGGCCGCGGCGACGAAAGTGAATGGGACGAGGAGCAGAACGGCCATGCGGAATCGGGTCATGATGCTTATTCCTTCCGGTTCTGTAGGAGCCCGCCATGCGGGCGGCAGACGCGGCGCGGCCGCCGCCGGGCGGCACCGTGGCCTGTGGGTGTTGCGCGCAATGAGCTCACCTACAGGGCCACGGGGCCCGGCCGCTGTACAATGGCGTTCCGCTTCGCGTTCGCACAAGGCGCCCAAGCATGACGACTCGCGAAGCCGCTCGCAAATCCTGGGCGGGGTTCCAGGATGGCGGGCGGCCGTTCCTCAAGATGCATGGCCTGCGCAACCACTTCGTCGTCGTGGACGGCCGCGACCAGCCGTTCGCGCCGCAGGTAGAGGAAATCGTGCGCATCTGCGATGGCGAGATCGGCGTGGGCTGCGACCAGCTGGTCGCGATGGAGCCGCCGCCCGACGGCGGCGCCACCGCCGGACTGAAGTTCTGGAACCGCGATGGCAGCGAGGCGGAGGCCTGCGGCAATGCGACCCGCTGCGCCGCCTGGTTGCTGCTGGAAGAGACGGGTGCCGACGAGGTCGTGCTCGCCACGCGCGGAGGGCACCTGCAGTGCCGGCGTGCCGGCCGCGAGCGGGTGAGCGTGGGGATGGGGCGCATCGGCACGGACTGGCGCGAGATCCCGCTGGCCGAGGCGCGCGACACCTGCCACCTCGATATCGCCGCCGGCCCGCTGCGCGATCCCGCGGCGCTCTCGGTCGGCAATCCGCATCTCGTCTTCTTCGTCGATGACGTCGCGGCGATCGATCTCGCCGGCCTCGCCCCCGCGCTCCAGGCGGATCCGCTGTTCCCCGAGCAGGTCAACGTCGGCGTGGCGCAGATGCTTGCGCCGGAGCGCCTGCGGCTGCGCGTCTACGAGCGCGGCGCCGGCATCACGCAGGCCTGCGGCAGCAACGCCTGCGCGGCGGCGTTCGCCGCCGTGTGGCGCGGGCTGACGGACGCCCGCGCGCTCGCCGTCGAGCTGCCGGGCGGCGAGCTCGACATCGAGATTCTCGCGGACGGTTCGGCCGTCATGACCGGGCCGGTCGCGTTCTGTTTCAGCGGGTATCTGCCGCGCTGAGCTCATCCAGGGAAGCTCCGCACGGCAGTGCAGGCTTCCTTGCGGAGCGCGGGGCGCCGCGCGGGCCGCGCAGAAGACGAACGGCGCGGGAGCCGGGGCGAAGCTATGTTTCGGTGTGCGTACGCTGCCCGAGTCCAGGATCACTTGTCGCGGCACGGCCAGGGAGAATGCAGAAATGGAATTCGTATCGGGATCGACCATTGCACGCAGCTTGCCGGTTCTCGTGCTGCTCGCCGGCGGCGCGGCGCACGGCGCCGGCTTCGACATCCCGCGCGTGTCCCTGACGCCGATCGGCGGCTACACCTTCGGCGGCGAATTCGAGGACGCAGCGGGCGATCTCTCGGTCGAAGTCGACGATGCCGCGCACTTCGGCCTCATCCTGAATTTCCGCGAATCCGCGCGCACCCAGTGGGAAATTTTCTACGCGCTCGAGCAAACGGAGGCCGACGTGTCGGAGCTCCCGTCAGGCGGTGGCGCGGATACCATGGATCTCGACATCCAGTACCTTCAGGCCGGCGGCACCTACGTTGCCGAAGGGCGCACGGCACGGCCCTTTCTCGCCGCGACCGTCGGCGTGACCCGTTTCGACCCCGATCCGTTGCGCTTCGATTCCGAGAACTTCTTCTCATTCGGGCTCAGCGCCGGCTGGCAGCTCCAGCCGACCGACCGGTTGGGCCTGCGCCTCGAGGCCCGATTGCTCGGCACCTTCCTCGACTCCGACACCGCGCTCTTCTGCCGCACCGGCCCGGACAGGAACATCTGCGCCATCCGGGCCGACAGCCAGATGTACTGGCAGGTCCAGACCTCCCTCGGCCTCATCTTCCGCTTCTGACCGCCCGCCGCCGCCCCCCGTAGGAGCCCGCCATGCGGGCGACCGAACGAAGGCACGTACCACGAACGAAGGCACGCTCGCGCCTCAGCATCGTTCACGCACGGCACCATCGAAAACAGGCGGATGCCACGAATCGGATCGCAGGTCGCCCGCATGGCGGGCTCCTACGGGGCGCGGCTCCGCCTGGCGCAGGCGGCAAACGTGCGTGAAGAGGAAGGGGTCAGCCCCAGAGGGCGGGCTCGGGCGGGTCGATGGACGTGCCGCGGTAGGTGAGCGGCGGGTCGCGGTCGGTGACCTGGAACAGGGGTCCGTCGAGGTCGACGAAGCGGCAGTACTGCGCGGGCAGCATCGCGGGCGCCATCGCGAGCGAGGAGCCGAGCATGTTGCCGACCATGAGCTCGAGGCCGCGCGCGCGGCACTGCTCGACCATGCGCATCGCCTCCGTGAGCCCGCCGCACTTGTCGAGCTTGATGTTGATCATGCCGTACCGCCTGGCGCAGTACTCGAGGTGCTCGCTGCTCTGGCACGATTCGTCCGCGCACAGCGTGATCGCGTAATGGCGCCCGGCGAGCGCGCCATCGCCGCCCGCCGGCAGCGGCTGCTCCAGCATCGCGATGCGGTTGTCGGCCAGCACCGGCTCCAGCTCGTCCAGCAGCGCCAGGTTCCACGAGCCGTTCGCGTCGATGACGATCTCCGCGTCCGGGCGCGCGCCCCGGATGGCACGGATCTTCTCCGCCGTGTCCTTTGCGTCGAGCTTCACCTTCAGCACCGGGCACGCGGCGCGCTGGCGCGCCTCCGCGGCCATGTGCGCCGCCGTGCCGAGGCTCAGCGTGTACACGGTCGTCATCGCGTTTACCGGCACCTGCAGCAGATCCCATACGCGCACGCCTTCGCGTTTCGCCCGCAGGTCCCAAAGTGCGCAGTCGAGCGCGTTGCGCGCGCCGCCCGGCCCGAGCAGCCGTTGCAGCCCCTCGTTGTCGATGCCGCTTTCCACCTCGCGCTGCACGGAGCGCAGTGCGGCGCTCATCGTGTCGATCGTTTCGCCGCGATAGGAGACGCCGAGCGCCTCGCCGCGTCCACGGTGCGCGCCGTCGCTGACGACCGCGGTCAGCGTGGTGATCCCGGTGACGCGGTCGCGCGCGGTGACGAAAGGCTCCCGCAGCTTCCACGCGTCGATCTCGAGCGCGAGCTTCATGCCGCGCGATCCTCGAGCAACGCGTCCACGAGGCGCCCCACGCCGGTCGCCACGGGATCGACCGCCGGCAGGCCCGTCTGCTGCTCGGCCTCCTCCAGCGCCGCCTGCCGCTCCGCCGCGCCGAGGTCCGCCGTGTTCAGGCTGATGCCGATCACGCGCGGCGCGGCGTGCGTGAGCAGCGCGAGCTCGAGGTAACGGTCGATGTAATAAGTGAGCGGCGGCACGCGGAACCCGGAGTAGCACTCGATCTCGGTGCGCCGCACGTCGTGGCACAGCACCATCGCGTCCGGCTGCGAGCCGTGCACCAGCCCGACCGTCACCGCGGCGTACGCCGGATGCAATATCGAGCCCTGTCCTTCGATCACGTCCCAGTGCTCCGGCGCGCTGTCGGGCGACAGGAGCTCCGCCGCCCCGGCGAGGAAATCGGATACGACCGCATCCATGGGAATGCCGCCGCCGGCGATCAGTATGCCGGTCTGGCCGGTCGCGCGGAACGTCGCCGCCACGCCGCGCGCCGCGAGCTCGCGCTCGATCGCGAGCGCGGTGTACTTCTTGCCGACGCAGCAGTCCGTACCGACCGTCAACAGCCGTCGGCCGCTGCGCCGCCGCCCTGTTGCGATCGGAATATCCGGCGGCGGCACGCGTACGTCGACCAGCCGGCGCCCGGTCTCGCGCGCCACGCGGGCGAGCGTTTCGTTGGACGCGAGCCGGGTGTGCAGCCCGCTGACGATGTCGAGCCCCGCGCGCATCGCGTCCACGAGCGTCGCGAGCCACGCCGGCTCGAGCTTGCCGCCGAAAGCGGCGACGCCGATCACCAGGCTCCGCGCGCCGGCCGCCACGGCATCCGCGGGCCGCAGGTCGGGCAGCCCGAGGTCGACGCCGCAGCCCGGATACCGCAGCTGCCCGGCGCAGAGCTCCGGGCGCCAGTGCACGAGGCCGAGTCCCGTCTTGGCGTCGCTGCGATGGGGCGTGGCGCCAAGAAAGACGAGATACGGAGTCGCGATCTCCTGCATTGCGGCCCGCGCGCTACCGGCGCGTGATGATGGCGCCCGGATGTGCGCCGGTGGCCCGCCCGTCCTCGAACACCGGCACGCCGCCGACCCACACGGCGGCAATGCCTTCCGACAGGCGCTGCGGCTCCTCGGGCGTGGCCCGGTCGATCACTGTCTGCGGGTCGAACAGCACGAGGTCCGCCACCGCGCCCTCGCGCAGCATGCCGCGGTCGCTGAAGCCCATATGCGCGGCCGCAAGTCCGGTCATCCGGTGTACGGCTTCCTCGAGCCCGAGCAGGTGTTGCTCGCGCACGTAGCGCCCGAGCACGCGCGTGAATGCGCCGCGCGCCCGCGGATGGAGATCGTCGAGGGCACCGTCCGTGCAGATGTTGCTGTGCGGCCAGGCGAGCAGCTGCTCGATGTCCGCGGTCTGCATGCTGGTGCCGATGATCGAGTCCGCGCCCTCCCCGGTCTCCTCTTCCATCGTCACCGAAGCGCGCGCGAGCTGCATGAACGTCGTGGCGGGCTCTTCGCCGCGCGCCTCTGCGATCTCCGCCAGCGATCTGCCGACCAGCGACGGGTCCGGGTCGAACTGGGTCATCCAGATGCCGTCGGGCGGCGCGATCTGGTCGAGGGCCTCCTGGATCGCCGCGAGATCCGTGTAATCGCGCTTCGGCAGCAGCACCATCAGGTTGGACTGCCAGTATTCGTACGGGTAGATGTCGGCGGTGATGTCGATGCCCTCGGCGCGCGCGGCATCGAGCTTCGCGATGGTCTGCGGCGCCTGGCCCCACAGGCGCTTCATCGCGAGCTTGATGTGCGACACCTGCACCGGCATGCCCGTCACCCGGCCGATCTCGATGATTTCGTCGATCGCCTGCTCGAACCAGCGGTCTTCGCTGCGGACGTGGCTGATGTAGCGGCCGCCGGCCGCGGCCGCGACCCTGGCGAGCGCGAGCACCTCGGACGGATCGGAATAAATGCCCGGATCGTACTCGAGCCCGGTCGACAGCCCGAGCGCACCCGCGGCGAGCTCCTGCTCGAGCAGGCGGGCCATCTCGGCAACCTCCGCCTCCGTGGCCTTGCGCCGGAAGTCGTCTCCCATCACCTGCGAACGAAGCGTGTTGTGCCCGACATACGAGGCGACGTTCACCGCCACCGGCGCGCTGCGCCGGTGCGCGAAGTAGTCGGCGAGCGGCAGCTCCGAGCCGCCGTCCTGCCCGAGAACGACGGTCGTGATGCCCTGGCTGACGTCGGGCAGCGCGTCCGGCTGCTCGTCGAGATCGCGGCCCGCGTGGCTGTGGGTGTCGATGAAGCCCGGCGCGAGCACCAGCCCGTGCGCGTCGTACACGACGTCGCCGGGCCCCGCGTCGAGCTCGCCGATCGCGACAATGCGCCCTTCGGACACCCGCAGGTCGCCCGCGAAGGCCGGGGCTCCCGTGCCGTCGACGATGCGCGCGTTCTCGATCAGGAGGGTCTCGGGCGCGTCCGCGCTGCGTCCGGGGTCCGGCGTGCACGCCGATGCGGCGAGCAGCATGGCGCAAACGGAAGCGACGAGAAGCGTGCGGCGTGTCATCGGCGGCGTCGGGTCCTTGAAAAGTGGCCGTATTGGAACACGCCGGACCCGGAGCACGGCAGGGAATTCACAATGTGCAATCGCGTTGTCCCTGCCGGGCCGCCGGGTTAGGTTCGGGCCGGGCGCCTGCCCGACCCGAAGCAACGTCACCTGGAAGAAACATGAGCAGCCACCCGCCACGTTTTCCTGCAGGACCCGCCGGTCCGCTCTCGTATCGACGTTTCGTCGCGCTGTCGTTCGCGCTCGCCGCCGCCGCTGCCGTGCCGGCCGCCGCCGCGGAACGCCGCCCGGTCACGCTGGACGACATCGAGCGCGTGCAGGACGTGGGGCGTCCGGCGATATCGCCCGACGGGCGCCACGTGGCTTTCACGCTCGACGGCCGGATCCACGTCGTGCCGAGGGCCGGCGGCGAGCCGCGGCCGCTGACGATCCCGGGCTCGGATGCCTCGGCGCCGCGCTGGAGCCGCGACGGCAAATTCCTTTATTTCGCGTCGGACCGCTCCGGCTCGCGGCAGCTCTGGAAACTGCCGGTCGCGACCTTCGGCGAGGCGCTGCCGGTTACCGACGTCGAGGGCGGCGTCGGCGCGTTCCGCTTCTCGCCCGACGAGCGTTACCTGCTGCTTACCTTCGACGACGAGAACCGGCCGGGCAGCCGCCCCCCCGATGACGAGGAGAGCGAGGACGAGGAGTCGGGCCCGTTCGTCATCGATCGCCTGCAGTTCAAGGAAGACGCGGGGCAGGGTTATCTCACCGCGCGTCCTTCGGATCACCTCTATCTCTACGACCTCACGACGCGCGAGCTCCGGCAGCTGACGCGCGGCGAGTATTCCGAAAGCGAAGCGGAGTTTTCACCGGACGGCAGGACGATCGTCTTCGTGAGCAACCGGCAGGGCGACCCGGACGCGAGCTATCGTACGGACCTCTGGGCGGTCGCGGTCGACGGCAGGGCCGCGCCGCGCCGGCTCACGCACGGCGACGACGTGAAGAGCCGGCCGCAGTGGAGCCCGGACGGGCGCTGGATTGCCTACGTGACGGCCGTCGACGGCGTGTACGGGATCGAGCGGCTTGCCGTGATCCCGGCCGCGGGCGGCGAGCCGCGCGTGCTCACCGGGCCGCTCGACCGCTGGGTGCGCGACTTCCGCTTTTCGCCGGACGGCAAGTGGATCTGGTTCGCCTTCGACAACCACGGCGCGCGCCATCTCGCGCGCGTGCGGCTGGCCGACGGGCGGATCGAGAGCATGGTCGAAGGCGATCGCGTGATCTCCGCGTTCGACATCGACGGTTCCGGCAACGTCGTCGTGCGCGCCAACGGCGCGAACGACGCGTCCGACCTGTACCGGGTGCGCCGCGGCGACCTCGAGCGCCTGACGAACGTGAATGCCGGCTGGTTCGATTCCGTCCTGCTCGGCAGGAAATCGCACGTCTCGTTCGAAAGCGAGGACGGCACGGTCGTCGAAGCGTTCATTACGACGCCGCCGGACTACGTGGAAGGGCGGCGCTACCCGACGGTCCTCAAGATCCACGGCGGGCCGGTCGGGCAGGTCGAGTGGGGTTACGACTTCGGCACGCAGTACCTCGCGGCGGCGGGATACGTGGTCGTCGAGCCGAATCCGCGCGGCTCGACCGGGCGCGGGCAGGATTTCGTCAACGCCATCTACCGCCTGTGGGGCATCACCGACTACGCGGACGTCATCGCGGCCGTCGACTACGCGGTCGAGGCGGGCATCGCAGATCCCGAGCGCCTCGCCGTGACCGGCTATTCCTACGGCGGTTACATGACGAACGTGGTCATCACGCGGACCGATCGCTTCAAGGCCGCCGTCTCCGGCGCCGGCCACTCGTTCATCGCCGCGAATTTCGGCCACGACATCTACCAGCGCTGGTATCGCTGGGAGCTTGGCACGCCGTGGGAGAACCGCGAGCTGTACGACCGGCTGTCGCCGATCCTGCACGCGGACAAGGTGGTGACGCCGACGCTGTTCATCGGCGGGCGGGTCGATTGGAACGTGCCGATCCTGAACGCGGAGCTGTTCTACCAGGCGTTGAAGACGCGCGGCATCGACACGCGCCTCGTCGTGTATCCCGGCGCGCACCACGGCGGCTGGGACACGCGCTTCGAAAAGGACTACCTCGAGCGCCTCGTCGACTGGTTCGACCGCCACGTCCGCGGCGTGTCCACGGCCGCCCGCGCCGACCGCCGCGCGGACGCCGCCGTCGCGCGAGTCGCCGTCGACCGCCGCGTCCGCGATGCGGCGATGGCCGCCCGCTCCGACCCGGGCACCGGATCGCCGTAGGAGCCCGCCATGCGGGCGACCGCCGCCGGCGGGCCGCCTCACGATCCCGCCCCACGGGCGACCGCCGCCACCGGCCTGCCTCCCGACCTCGCCCTGCGGGCGACCGCCGCCGGAGGGGCCGGTAGAATCCCCGCCAGCAGCCCATGAACCCCGCAAAGCCCGCCACCCCCGCTCCCGACCCGAGCATCGCCGCCGCGATCGACGCCCTGCGCGCCAACCGCCCGCTGCGCGCGGAGGAGATCTGCCGCGATCGCCTGCGGCTCGCCCCGGGTTCCGTTCCCCACCTGCGCCTGCTCTGCCACGCGCTCATGAAGCAGCACCGGCTTCCGGAGGCGGAAGAGCAGGCGCGCTTCGCGCTTTCGCTCGCCCCGGACATGCCGCTCGCCCACGAGGATCTCGGTAGCGTGCTCGCGCTGCAGGAGCGCTTCGCGGGGGCGGCGCGCTGCTTCGAGAAGGCATTGGCGCTCGAGCCGAACCTGCCGCTCGCGCGCAAGAAGCTCGGCCACGCGCTCGCGGCGCTCGGACGCGGCAAGGAGGCCGATGCCGTGTTCGAGGAGTACCTCGAGCGCGATCCGGACCGCGGCATCGTGGCGCAGGGCATCCAGCACCTCCAGGCGGGCCGCAAGGAGGAAGCGATCGCCGCCTTCCGCGAAGCGCTGCAGCGAAACCCGGACAACGTCGACGCGATGCGCTGTCTCGCGAACGTGTGGCTGCGCGACAAGGAGAACCTTTCGGACGCCGAGGCGCTGCTGCGGCGCGCCACCCAGGTCGCGCCCGATTTCACCGGCGCCTGGATACTGCTGGGCGGCGTGCTGCACGAGGCGAAGCGCAACCTCGAAGCGATCGATTGCTATCGCAAGGCCTGCGACCTCGAGCCCGGGAACGCGTTCGCCTGGGGAGCGCTGGGCAATGCCCTGGCGTTTTCCGGCCATCCTCAGGAGGCGGTCAAGGCGTATGCGAAATCCGTGGAGCTCGATCCCGACGCGCCGGCGATGCAGATGGGCTACGCGCACGTGCTGAAGACGCTCGGCAACCAGGAGGCTTCGCTCGCCGCCTATCGCGCGGCCATTCGCGTGAAACCCGATTTCGGGGAAGTGTACTGGAGCATGGCGAACCTCAAGGTGTTCCGCTTCGCGGATCACGAGGTCGCCGCCATGGAGCAGCAGGTCGCGCGGGACGACCTGCCGCCGGCCGCCGACATCCACTTCCGGTTCGCGCTCGGCAAGGCCTGCGAGGACCGCGGCGAATACGACCGGGCCTGGCACTGGTACGAGACGGCCAACCAGCGCCAGCGTATGCAGGTCGCGCACGATCCGCTGGAGATGGAATCGCGGCAGGAGGAGATCCGGGGCGTCTTCACGCCGGAATTCCTCGAGGAGAACGCGGGCAACGGCTGTGACGCGCCCGACCCGATCTTCATCGTCGGCCTGCCGCGGTCGGGCTCCACCCTGGTCGAGCAGATCCTCGCGAGCCACAGCCTCGTCGAGGGCACGGCCGAGCTCGCGAATCTCGGGAGGATCGCCGCGTCCGTCGGCCGGTACCGGCCGGACAACATGCAATACCCGCGCGCGCTCAAGCTGCTGCGCCGGAAGGACTGGCGCGCCTACGGGCAGCAGTACATCGACGAGACGCGACGGCATCGGCTCACGGGCAAGCCGTTCTTCACCGACAAGCTGCCGAACAACTTTCCGCACGTCGGCTTCCTGCACCTGATCCTGCCGAATGCGAAGGTCATCAACACGTGCCGGCACCCGCTGGACAACCTGCTCGGCGCCTGGCGCCAGCTCTGGGGCAAGGGCCAGCACTGGACATACGACCTGCACGATCTCGCGGACTATTACCGCCAGTACTGGCTCACCATGCAGCACTGGCACGCCGTGCTGCCGGGCAAGGTGCTCGACGTGCACTACGAGGAAACCGTGCTCGACCTCGAAGGCCAGGTGCGGCGCATTCTCGCGCACTGCGGGCTGCCGTTCGAGGACGCCTGCCTGCGTTTCCACGAAACCGAGCGTGCGGTGCAGACCGCGAGCTCCGAGCAGGTGCGCCGGCCGATCAACCGCGAGGGACTGGGGCGCTGGCGGCGCTACGAGAAGCATCTCGGCCCGTGGCGGGAAGAGCTTGCCGAGATCCTCGACGCCCTCCCGGAGGTCGTGAAGCACGCCGGCTCCTGACCGTCGGCTGGTCGCGCGCGACCGAACGGCGGTCAGTCGTACGGCCAGACTTCCAGGCCGTGGATGGCGTTGCGGACGTCCAGGGTCAGGTTGACGGACAGCAGCGGGCAGTTGCCGGGCAGGTCGTAGACGGTGACCGTCGACGGCGACGAGCCGCCGGCGACCACGGTGTCCGAGAGCACGGCGAGACCGCGCGCGAAGCCCTGGCGCGCGAGGCCGCTCGTGTCCTCGCCGGCGTGCGTGAGCCGCTCCGGCGGGTAGGCGGGTACCCGGAATGCGCGATCTTCCTCGCCTTCGCCGCGGCCCGCGTAGCGGAGGGCATCCGCCTCGCTGTCGTTGAACAGCACGCCGTCGCGGAACGGCCGCGCGTTGTGGCAGCCCGCCGGCAGCTCCACGGACATCCGGATCGCCTTGCCGTTGAAGTGCAGCATGCCGCCGGTGCGCCTTCCGCCGATGTACATCCCGTGCTCGTTGCAGTGCACGCTGTTGATGTGCAGCTTGTTCAGCAGCATCGGTCCGCTGTCGCTGCACGGGTCGTAACGCCTGCCGCGGAAGCGGTGATTGGCTTCGGACACGTGCAGCGCCCAGGAAAAGCGCTGCGCGTCGAGGTCGAACCCGAGAATGCTGTCGAAGCCCGTCGAGGTGAGGAACAGCGTGCGCTGCCAGACGGCGATCTCGTGGCAGTGCTTCAGGTAGCGGTTGCGCCAGCTTCCGATGCGCCGGAAGTCGGGCGTGTACGCGAACAGCTCGTCGCTGGCCGCGATGTACACCGTTTCGCCGTCGAACGCGATCCCGCGCAGGCCGCGGTCCCAGCCGCGGCCCTGCCAGTCGATGTCCGCCTTGTTCCAGTCGATCGCCTGCGTGACGGTGCGGCCGTCCAGGTCGATCAGGTAAACGCCCCCGTGGCTCTCGCCCTGCCGGCTGCCGCGCACGACCGACGTCGTGATGAGCTTCATGCGTGTGGGGTCGAACCGAATTTTTCGCGCACGAAAAATTCGGTTCGACCCCTTATTCTCCTACTCGAAGGTCTTGCGGACCGTCAGGCTGAGCGTGCGCGGCTTCTGGAAGGAGATCGAGCGGTTGAAGCGGGGATCGCCGAAGGGCTCCACGCCGTACAGGCCGTTGCTCAGCCAGTTCACGTTGCGGTCGTCCCAGACGTTGCGGACCATGAGCGAGACGTCCCAGCCGCCGTCCATCTCCACGCCGGCCTGGAAGTTGGACGCGTTCCACGACGGCACGAGGCCGATCGGATCCCGCTCGATCGCGTTGCCCAGGTTGTTCCAGGTCTCCGACTGGTAGCTCGTGTCGTAGCGGAACCAGAGGTCGCCGTGGATGAAGTCGAGGTCCGGGATCGTGTACTGGAGCGCCGCCCAGAACTTGCGTTCCGGGGAGTTCGGCATGGGAGCGCCTTTGGGAATCACGTCGTTGTCCTGCGTGACGAAGGTCTCCGCGAACTCGGGATCGGCGACGAACACGCTGCCCTCGAGCACCAGGTTGTCGGTGATGTAGAACGTGCCGTTGATCTCGGCTCCCTGGGTCCTCGCTTGCCCCGCGTTCACGGTGCCGCGTGCCCAGAACGGGCCGTTGTCGGCCCGGTCGTTGATCTGGATGTCGTCCCAGACCATGTAGAACAGGGACCCGTTCACCTGCAGGCGGTTATCGAGCCACTGGCTCTTCAGGCCGGCCTCGTAGTTGCGCAGCGTATCCGGGCCGTAGGTCGGCGGAATCAGGCCGGTATCCGCCGCCCGCTTGCTGTTCGTGCCCCCCAGCCGGAAGCCCTCGCTGTACGTGAAGTACATCATGCGCTCGTCATCGAGGTGATAGCGCGTGCTGAGCTTCAGCACCGTGTCGCTGGCGACTCCCTCGCTCGTCAGCAGGCCGCCGTCTGCCCAGGAGCCGTAGATCGGCAGTCCCGCGGGCACCTCGTAGATGTCGAACTGGTCACGGTCGTACTCGAACCAGCGCGCGCCCGCCGTCACGTCCCACTCGTCGGTCAGGCTGAAAGTCAGCTCGCCGAAGACGGCGGTCTGCTTGATCTTCTTGTCGTAGGTGTTCTGGTAGTAGACGTCGGTCGGCGGCAGCGGGTATTGCACGTCGTAGCCGTAATACACGCTGGCCAGGTAGGCGTAAGCCTGGGCGGCCTGCCACGCGTCCGTCGACGTGAGGTTCGGCACGATCGCGCCATAGAACCACCAGTCGTAGACGTTCTCGTAGAACGCGCCGACCATCCACTGGAGCCGGCTGTCGGTGGTCGACGTGAGCCGCGCTTCGAACGAGTAGCGCTCCTGGCCCTGCCAGTTGAAGGTGGAGCCGCCGGAATAATCCGTGTCGTACAGCGGATAATAGGGACCGTAGTACGCGGTTCTCCACTCCTCGTACATCATGTTGTCCCATTCGTAATTGATGTCACGGTCGAAATCGGCGGCCGTGAACGACAGCTCGGCGAACCCCAGGTCACCGGTCAGGGTGAGCGAGGTCTGGTACCACTCGTCCTCCCGGTATTCGTCGAAGAAACGCGTGATCTTGTAGTCGCCGAGGGCCGGGTCCGACTCCCACGTGCCCTCCGTCTTGCCGTTCTGGACGATGAAACTGCCGAGAACGGTCCAGCGCGGATTGACGTTCCACAGGGCCTGGATGCGCCCCCCGCTGGTCTTGTAATCGTTCCAGTCGTCCTCGACGACCGCAGAGTTGTCGCGGAGACCGGCAAGGTCCAGCCCCAGGACGTTGTCGACGTAACCGCCTTCCTCCGAAACGAAGCCGACCGCGCGGATCGCCAGCTTGTCCTCGATCAGCGGGATGTTCACCCAGCCGTTCAGGTCATAGCTTTCCTCGCCGCCCTTCGTGGTGCCGAGCATGCCCTCGACCTGGGCGGAAAACCCGCTCGGATCGGGCTTGTTCGTGATGATGCGCAGCGTGCCCGACTGCGAGCTGGAACCGAACAGCGTGCCCTGCGGCCCCGGCAGCGATTCTATGCGCGCGATGTCGATCATGCGCACGTCCACCTGCTGCGAGATGGACGTCATCGGCTGCTCGTCGAGGTACACGGCCACCTGGCTGTCGGTGCGGTATTCCGCGGAGCCGGTCGAGATGCCGCGCATGATGACGGAGTTCCGCCCGGGCATGACGTTGACGAGGTTCATGCTCGGCAGGGCTTTCACGAAGTCTTCCATGTTGCGGAAGGCCTGCCGCTGGATGTCGTCCGCGGAGAGCACGCTGATGCTCTGCGGGACGTCCTGGAGGCTCGTCTCGCGGCGCGTGGCGGTGACGACGATTTCCTCGAGTCCCTGGGATTGCTGTGCGAGCGCAGCGCCGGCGGGCGTGAGAGCGGCGACCACGGCGGCAGCGAGCGGCGTCATCGGCTGCGGCCAGGCGAGCCGCTGCGGGTCGGCAGGTTCGTGGCTGGCTGCCCGCGGATCGGCGGGTGTATTGGCTGCGCTCATGTAGCACTCCCCCGAGCATGCTCATGCGCGCCGGCAAGCGCCGCCGGCGCGCGCAAAGAGACGCATCGACAATGCCCGGATCGCGGAAAGTTGAACAGCCCGAAGTCACATTGTGGAATCGCGGGCGGCGGGCAGGCACGGACACGGCGCGCGTAAGCAGAACTTAACGTTTCGACGCGCCGGACATGGTGTCATGTGCTGAAACACGGGGACCGGCACGCCGGCTGCCGGCGTGTGCGGCCGCGGCCACAAGTGAGCGGGGCGTAACAGAAGAGTGCGAGCTTCAGTGCAGGGCACCGGCGCGGTCGGCCGGCGCGACGATCTCGAACGGCGCGGATTCGGCGAGCAGGGCGAAGCCGTCGTCCAGCAGCAGGCGCGCGACGTAGCGGCCGGGCGGCAGCGGCCACTCCCCGACGGCCGTGCGCGCGCCGAGCTCCAGGGTTCCGGCGCTCTCCGCGCGCACGTAGGCATACGCTCGATAGTCCTGCGATTCGCGGGGCGCGCCCGCGTCGAAGACCGCAATCCAGTCGAAGCGGTTGCCGGGCGCGTTCTCCCAAGCGAACGGCAGCGGGTCGCCGACGCCGAACTCCCTGGCGCCGACACGCAGCGAGGCGCCCGCGGCGGGATCGCGCAGCGTGAAGTCGTTGCGGCTCAGCGTGCGCCCGTCGGCGCCAAGCAGCAGCAGCCGGTAGACGCCCGGAGCGAAACCGGTGGTCGGCAGCTCGATGCGGCCCGCTCGCTCGCCGCCTGCGAGCCGCCGCTCCGTGACCTTGCCGTCCTTTTCGGCGTGCTGCAGCAGGACGGTGACGCCCGTCTCGGCGGCTTCCCAGCGCACGTGCACGTTCTCGCCGACCCGCTGCACGCGCTGCCCGGATGCGACCAGCACGGGCATCGGCGCGGGAGTCACGCGAAATTCCGAAACCACCGCACGATGGTCGCTCGGCCAGGGCGTGATGCTGAGGGCCGCCGCCGGGTCGCTTTCCTCGCCGACGATCTCGCTCGATACGGGTTCCGCCGGCCCCGCGAACCACACGAAATCGATGCGGTCGCGCGCGCGCGGATCGGACGGGTTGTAGCTCTCGATGTGCGGCCGCGCCGCCCACCACGTGAAGCCCGGCTCGGCCACCGGGTCGGGATGCACGGTGCGCCAGGAATCGCGCAGCCCCGCCGCCAGGATCGCGCGGCTCACCGGCCAGCCGAAGGCGGTCTCGCGATACGGCACGTGGCCGACGGCGTCGTCGGTCCAGTCTTCGTGCGATGGCGAGTTGAAGTCTCCGGTCAGGAACACGGGTACGCCGCGCGCGGCGATCGGCGCCAGCGTGTCGAGCACCGGGACGATCTCGGGCAGCCGCACTTCGCGCTCCAGCGCCAGGATTTCGTCGGGCGGGGCGCCCGCGCGCAGCCGCTCCGGTCCGTAGGGATCCGAAGGAAGGTGCACGTTGGCCATGGCGACGACCCGCTGCGGTGCGATCTCCACGAACAGGAAGCGGCCGTCGCCCCCCGGCGGATCGATCAGCGGGAAGCGGGAGATCACGTGATTGCGACGGCTGAAGCTCCAGCCGAGCTCGGTCGCGAGCTGCTCGAGGTTGCCTTCCGCTTCCTGCACGCCGACGATGTCCGCGCGTGCGGCGATGATCGCCTCGGGGATACTCGCGAAACGCACGTGCGTGCCGCCCCACTCGATATTGAAGGTCATGACGCGCAGCGTGCAGGGCGCGCAGTCCGCCGGCGCCTCCGCGGCGAGCGCCGGTGCGCTCGCGAGCAGCATGAGCAGCGGGCAGAGAAGGGCGAGCCGGGTCATGGTTCGAGGAATCCTGGTGAATGCCGGCACGGCGACCCGCTGGTGCGGAGCTTCCCTGGTCATGGGCCTGTCGGGGGTTCCGGAACGGCGCAGCGTTGCATCATAGGGCAGCAGCGGTCGTGCGTCATACACGGGCTGACAACGGCGCCCCGACGGCGGCGGCCGGGTCGGCGCCGCGCGGCGGGACGGAGCCAGGGGTACGGCATCCTGCCCCGGCGGGCGGGCCGATGAGAGCGGAAAGACCGGCGCACGCGCGCGGTGTCGCGCGCTTCGCGGCCGGTGCGGCGGCTCTCGCGTGTTGTGCGTGCGCGTCGCACGCGCTCGCGGCCGGCGGCCCATCGGTGCAGGCCGTCTTCACGCGCACGCCGCCGGTGATCGACGGCCGGCTGGATGACGCCGCGTGGCAGGCAGCGGCCGTCGTCGACGACCTGCACATGGTGGAACCGGACGAGTACGCGCCGCCGTCGGAGCGCTCCGTCATCTACGTGCTCTACGGCAGCGACGCGCTGTATTTCGCCGCCCGCTTCTACGACAGCGAGCCCGAGGCCGTCTCGGCGCGCGTGCTGCGCCAGGGCGACACGTCGCTGGGGGAAGACGGCTTCTCCGTCATGCTCGACCCGTTCCACGCGGGCCGCAGCGGCTACGTCTTCGACATCAATCCGAACGGCGTGCGCAGCGAAGCGCTGTACACGGAAGTCACGGAAGAGGACTGGGACTGGACCGGCATCTGGCGCGGCGCGGCGCAACGCGACGACGCCGGGTGGACCGCGGAGATGGCGATCCCGTTCAAGACGCTGTCCTTCGATCCGCGCCGCACGACCTGGGGCCTCAACTTCACGCGCTGGCTCGGGCGGCGCAACGAGCGCTTCGGCTGGGTGTCGCACAACCGGGACCAGAACCCCGCGATCATGGGCGAGCTCGTCGGCCTCACCGGCATCGAGCCCGGCCGCGGGCTGGACGTCGTGCCGGCGCTGCGCTCGGGAAGGCGGCACGAGCGCGGCAGCACGGGCGATGCCTTCCTCGAGCCCTCGCTCGACGTCTTCTACAAGCCGACGCCCGCACTCACCGCCGCGCTGACGCTCAACACCGATTTCTCCGGCACCACCGTCGACACGCGCCAGATCAATCTCACGCGTTTCGACCTGTTCTTCCCGGAGCAGCGGCAGTTCTTCCTGCGCGATGCGGACATCTTCGCCTTCGGGCGCATCGGCGACGCGAACGGACTGCCGTTCTTCTCGCGCCGCATCGGCCTGTCGGAAGACGGTGAGCCGGTCGACATCGGCGTCGGCGCGAAGCTGACCGGGCGGGTCGGCGGGTTCGACCTCGGCCTGCTCGGCGTCTCGCAGGACGCGGTGGCCGGCCCGGGCTCGAGCGAGCTCATCGTCGGCCGCGCCGCCGCGCACGTGCTGGCCGAATCCGCGCTCGGCCTGATCGTCACCCACGGCGACCCGGAGGGGGCGCGCGACAACTCGCTCGTCGGCGTGGATTTTCGCTATCTCAACACGCGGCTGTCCGCGGATCGCACCATCGTCGCCGCCGCCTGGTACCAGCGCACGCGCACGGACGGGCTCGCCGGCGACGACGCGGCCTTCGGCCTGAGCTTCGACGTGCCGGCCCGGCGCGGCCTGCAGGTTGAGGGAAGCTGGAAAGAGATCCAGCAGAACTTCCACCCGGCACTCGGTTTCGTCAACGAGTCCGGCGTCCAGGAGCAGAAGCTGGAGGTCGGCTGGCTGTGGCGGCCCGCGGATTCCTTCCTGCGTTCGCTCGAAAGCAAGGTCGAGCTGAAGCGCATGCAGCGGATCGGCGGCGGCCTCGTGTCACAGGAGCTCGAGCTCAGCTTCTTCGAGGCCGAGAACCAGGCGGCCGATGTGCTGGAGATCAACACCAAGATCGACCGCGAGCGCCTCACCGAGCCGTTCGAGATCGCGGACGGCGTCGTGATCCCGACCGGGGATTACGAGTTCACGAAGCTCTGTGCAAAGCTCGCGACCGGCGAGCACCGCGTGCTGGCCGTCGAGGGCGAAGCCTGCGACGGCGAGTTCTACGAGGGCGAGCGCCTGGAAGCCGTCGCGGACCTGGTGTGGCGCCCGAGCCCGCACCTCCGGCTCGGGGCGGGCATGGAATGGAACGGCGTCGACCTGCCGCAGGGCGAGTTCACGACCCGCCTCGCGCGCCTCAAAGCCGACATCGCGTTTACCTCGACCTGGTACTGGGAGAACTTCCTGCAGTACGACAACGTGTCGGAGTCGCTCGGTATCAACAGCATCCTGCGCTGGATCCCCGAGGCGGGGAGGGAAGCCCTGCTCGTGGTCAACCGCGTGCTCGAGGACCTCGATCGCGATGACCGCTACGCATCGACCTACCGCGAGGTCACGCTCAAGGTGAGCTACACGTTCCGCTTCTGAAGGCCGTACGCCGTCAATAGATCGCTTCGCGCGACGACGCGAGCTCGCCGCCCTGCGCCGAGAACGAGTACGCAATGCCTCCGTCGCCTCGCCACGCGGCGAGGTCGAAGCTCCCGCCCGGCCCGATGCGATACACCTGCACGCCGGAAAAGACCAGCGGCTCGCCCGCGGCGCAGCGCCCGGGCGGATGCGTCGCCCGCAGGAACCAGACGTACGGCGTCGGGTGATCGGCGGTCGCGAACACCCGCGCCCGGCCGGTCGCCGGATCGACGTGCAGCGCGGTCTCGCGATCGGCGGCGATGGCGCGCGCATCGACGGTCCAGCCATCGTGCAGAAGACGGGCGAGGAGGGCGACGGTGCGCCCGATGCGGTCCCGCTCCTCGACGTGCTGGTCCGTGATCACGTTCTCCATCCCCGGCAGGTCGAGGAAGTTGCGCGCCAGGGTGAGATCTTCGTTGAAGGGATCGCGCAAGGCCGACTCCGACGTGAGGCTCGCGTCGCTCATCGCGCTGTAGGCGAATTCCCCGAGCACGGCCATGCCGGCACTCGTGCCGCCGATCGGCGCCGGCTTCGCGGCCACGTGCTCGATCGCGGCCTCCACCGGCGTACCCTGCCAGAAACGCACGTAGCGCGACTGGTCGCCGCCCGCGATGAACAGCGCCTCCGCGCGCTCGATCGTCTCGATCACGAACGGATCGAACGCGGCTTCGCGCGACGAGAACACGAGTGTCTCGACCGAGTCGCAGGCGCACAGGTCGAAGATGTAGTCGTTGTATTCGTCGGCGCCCGAGGCGCGCAGCACGACGAAATCGCCGCCGCCGCCCAGTCGGCCCATGCGCACGTAGTTCTCGTCGACGTCGTCGCCGCCGCCCTGCAGCACGACAAGGCCACGCGTGGGCGTGACCACGTCGCGCGGATCGCCGGTGACGTAGTACGTGTAATCGGCGGCGTGCGCCGTTGCGGCCGTGCCGAGCGTCAGGCACAGTGCCTGCGCAAGCAGGGCGGTGTTGCTGCGCATCGTGTCTCCCGGATCGCAACCGGAGCCGAGGATAATGAACGCGACGCGGTCGTGCCGTCCGACGTTCCACGATATGGCATTGCCGGCATGAATCCCGACTCCCGACTCCGCATCACTGCGCTTGCACTCCTCGCCCTGGCCGCGTGCGGCACGCCGCCGGAAACGCCGCAGGCGGCCTCCGATTCGCCTGTAAGAGCGCGCATCGCGCGCGACGAATCGCCGCCGCAAGCGCAAACGCCACAAGCGGCCCCGACGCCGTCTGCGCGCATCGCGCGCGACCAGCCGCCGCCCGAGGTGCCCGCGGCCCCCGTCTTCGAGCACGACGTCCCCGTGCCCATGCGCGACGGCGTCGTGCTGCGCGCGGACGTCTGGCGTCCCGCGTCCGGCGGCCCGTTCCCGGTGCTCGTCTACCGCACGCCCTACGGCAAGCGGTTCGCCGCCGAGGCCTACGGCACGCATCGCGAGGCGCTGCGCCGCGGCTACGCCGTCGTGCTGCAGGACGTGCGCGGGCGCTATGCGTCCGAGGGCGTTTTCGATCCGTATCGCAACGAAGGACGGGACGGCTACGACACGATCGAGTGGGCGGCGGAGCAGCCGTGGTCGAACGGCAAGGTCGGCACGTACGGGCTCTCGTATCCGGGCGCGGTGCAGTGGCTCGCCGCGCTCGAGGAGCCGCCGCACCTCGCCGCGATGGCACCCGCGATGACCTTCTCGTCGCCGCGCAATTTCTTCTACATGCACGGTATCTTCGATCTCTCGTGGCTGCCGTGGATCTACGCCAGCATCGCGCCGGATACGCGCGAGCGGCTCGGGCTGCCCGCCGTGGACGAACCCTGGGAGGAAGTTGCCGACACGTATCGCGGCTGGCGGCCGCTGCTCGAGCTCCCGTACCTGCGCGACGTGGCGCCTTACTACTACGAGTGGCTGCGCCACGCGCCGGACGATCCGTGGTGGGACTGGGCCGAAATCCGCGGCCGCTATGCCGCGATCGACGCCGCGGTGCTGCACTTGAGCGGCTGGTACGACGAGGCGTACGGGCCCGAGGGAGCGACGACGAACTTCGCGGGCCTGCGCGCCGCGGGCCGCGACGACACGCACCTCGTGCTCGGCCCCTGGGTGCACGGCGTCGGCTCGACCGGGTCGCACACGACGGGGGCGCTCGATTTCGGGCCGACGGCGGCGATCGATTACGACGGCCTCGTGCTCGATTTTTTCGATCGCTACCTGAAAGGCGCCGACAACCGCTTCGCTTCAGGCCCGCGCGTCCGCTATTTCGTGATGGGCGAGAACCGCTGGGCGGAAGCGTCGGGCTGGCCGCCCGAGGGAACAGAGCCGCTGCCGCTGTATCTCGCGGCCGCAGGCGATCAGCCGCAGCTCGCACGCCGCGCGCCGGACGCCGGTATACCGGGCCAGAGTGCGTTCCTGTCCGATCCCGCGCAGCCAGTGGTCGATCCGTACGCGAGCTATGGCCCGCAGGATTACGCCGCGCTGGCCGCGCGCTCCGACGTGCTGGTGTTCGACGGCGCGCCGTTGGACGAAGCGCTGACCGTCGCGGGCGCCATCGAGGCCGTCGTGTACGTGTCCTGCGACTGCCGCGATTTCGACCTGTGGGTGAAAGTCCTCGACGTGCACCCCGACGGACGCGCGTTCACGCTGATGGGACCCGGAAACGACGCCCTGCGGGCGAGCTGGCGCGAGCCCGAAGGAGGCCGGCAGCTCCTCACGCCGGGCGAGATTTACGCGCTCAGGCTGCCGCACCTCATCACCGCGAACACCTTCGCTCCCGGCCACCGCGTGCGCGTCCAGATCTCGGCGTCGTTTGCACCGCACCTCTCGCTCAACCTCCAGACGGGCGAGTCGGAGGCGACGTCGTCCGCATCGCGCCCCGCCACCATCACCATCCACCACGATCGCGCGCACCCGTCGCGCATCACGCTGCCGCGCCTCCCGTAGGAGCCCGCCACGCGGGCGACAACGGCGATCGCTGTCGCCCGCATGGCGGGCTCCCGCGGGCGACGGTGACAAACTCGATCATTTGTGTCGCCCGCATGGCGGGCTCCTACGGGGGCGGTCGCATCGCAAAAACGCCGAACCTTCGCCCGTGACCTGCCGTCATGCGGCAGGTATCCTGATCCGCGTCCAGAACAAGAAGGGAGTCACCATGCAGCGCAGGATCCCCGTTTTCATCGCCGCCGTCGCCACCGCCGCCCTGGCGCTCCCGGCCGCCGTGCTGGGCGACCCCGGCCCTGAGGATGCGAAGGACTACCGGCAGGCAGTGATGTCGTCGCTCGGCGGGCACGTGAAAGCCATTTCCCTGCACGTGCGCGGCCTCGTGGACTACGAGGGCTATCTCGCGAAGCACGCGCAGGCGCTGGCGGCGACCGCCTCGGAGCTCGACCTCGTTTTCCCGGAAGGGTCGAACGTCGGCGATTCCGAAGCGTTGCCCGCGATCTGGGAAGATCCGGACACGTTCGCCGATGCGGTGACCCGGCTGAAGGAAGCGAGCGCGGCGCTCGCCGAGGTTGCGGGCTCCGGCGACAAGGCGGCGATCGGCAGGGCGTTCCGCGACGTGGGCCAGTCCTGCAAAGGCTGTCACGACCGCTTCCGCAAGGATGACGATTGATCCGGACGCGCAGTGCGACGGCCGGCAACGGGGGGATCGGCAGCTGTGCGGCGAGCACCGCCGGAGAACGTAACGCGCGCGACCTCGCGTGAAGCGGTCACGGCAGGCGAAAGCAACCGCTCCTCCGCAACCAGCAAGTGCACGACGCCGCTGCACGAGCGCGACGGCGCCCGCATCCGGATCGCGCGCCATGCCACGGCAAGCTGGCGCGTCGCGCTCCTCTGCGGTGCCGCGCTCCTCTGCGGCGTCGCGCCGGCCACCGCCGCGGACCCGGCGCAGATCGCACGCGGCGAATACCTGGTCCGGGCCGGCGGCTGCGTCACCTGCCACGTCGCGGAGGAGGAGGATGCGGTGCCGTTCGCCGGCGGCCGCGCCATCGAGTCGCCCTTCGGCACGTTCTACAGCCCGAACATCACGCCCGACGAGGAAACCGGGATCGGAGGCTGGTCGGACGAGGATTTCGTCGACGCGTTCTGGAAGGGCGTGAGCCCGGACGGCGATCACTACTTCCCGGCGTTCCCGTTCCCGTCTTACACCGGCATCACGCGCGAGGATCTGCTCGCGATGAAGGCGTACCTGTTCTCACTCGCGCCGGCGCATCACCCGAACCGGGAGCACGAGCTTTCCGTGCTGCTGTCCTCGCGCCTGGCCGCGGGCCTCTGGAAACGCCGCTATTTCGTGCCCGGCCGCTTCGCGCCCGATCCGGACCGCAGCGACGAGTGGAACCGCGGCGCCTACCTCGTCCGCCACCTCGGGCATTGCGGCGAGTGCCACACGCCGCGCAGCCGTTTCGGGGCGCTCCGGCGGGATCGCGCCCTCACCGGCAATCCGGACGGCCCGGAAGGCGAGAACGTGCCGAACATCACCGCCGACCCGGAAAACGGGATCGGCAAATGGTCGACCGGCGACATCGAGTACTTCCTCGAGTCCGGCATGCTCCCGGACGGCGACTTCGCCGGCGGCGCCATGGCCGACGTCATCGACGAGGGCACCAGCCACCTCACGGACGCCGACCGCCACGCGATCGCCGTCTACCTGAAATCCCTCACCCCCCGCCGTAGGAGCCCGCCACGCGGGCGACCGAACGCAGCGGGGTGGCCGAACGATGGCACCCGTAGGAGCCCGCCACGCGGGCGACCGAACGCGCCCCGTGCCCCCGTAGGAGCCCGCCATGCGGGCGACCTCGGGCGCTCCGGCGGGATCGCGCCTTTCTTCGATCGTGCCGTGCGTGAACGATGCTAAAGGGATAACGTGCCCTTCTTTGGTCGCCCGCGTGGCGGGCTCCTACCAGCCGATGGCGGCGCCGTCGGCGGCGCGCGAGTCGGCGGCGCCGAGGTAAACGTCGTTCGCGAGATCGTGCCAGACGCCCATCGCCTGCCCCCAGCCCTCGTCCGACAGCCGCGCCTTGTGCCCGTAGCCCTCGTACAGCCGCAGCGTGTCCGGCGTGACCGCGGTGCGCTCGATGCGCGTCACGTCCGGCAGCCACTGGTGGTTGATGCGGCCGGCCTCGACGGCCTGGGCGACGTTCATGCCGTGATCGACGATGTTCAGGATCACCTGCAGCGTGGTGTTGATGATGCTCTTGCCGCCGGGCGAGCCGATCGCGAGCACCGGCACGCCATCTTTCGCCACGATCGTCGGCGTCATGCTGGAGAGCATGCGCTTCTCCGGCTCGATCAGGTTCGGCTCCGTGCCGATCCATCCCGTCCGGTCGGTCACTCCGGGCCGGGCGTTGAAGTCGCCCATCTCGTTGTTCAGCAGGAAGCCCGCGCCGGCGACGACGATGTGCGACCCGTAGCTCCACTCGAGGGTGTACGTGAGCGCCACCATGTTGCCTTCCTCGTCGACCACCGAGATGTGGGTGGTCTGCGGGCTCTCGTACACTTCCGCGAAGCGCGCCGGGTCGCTCACGGACGCGTGCTCGAGGTCGATGCTAGCGCGCAGCTTCTTCGCGTGCGCCTTGGAGGTGAGCCGCTCGAGCGGCATGTCGGGGTTGAAATCCGGATCGCCCAGGTACTCCGCGCGATCGGCATAGCCGCGACGCATCGCCTCCGTCAGCAGGTGCAGGTACAGCGCCGAGTTGTGCCCCAGCTCCGCGAGATCGAAGCCTTCGAGGATATTGAGCATCTCGACCAGCACCACGCCGCCCGAGCTCGGCGGCGGCATGCTGACGATCTGCCAGCCGCGATAGGTGCCGCGGATCGGCTCGCGTTCCACCGCGCGATAACGCTCGAGATCCTCGCGCGTGATGAGCCCGCCGTTCTCCTGCATGAAATCGGCGATGAGCCCGGCCGTGCGCCCGCGATAGAACCCGTCCCTTCCGTGCCGGCGGATGCGCTCCAGCGTCGCCGCGAGATCCGGCTGCACCCAGGTCTCGCCGGCCTGCCGGAAGGAGCCGTCCGGCTTCAGGAACTTCTTCGCCGAGCTCGGGTACCGATCCCAGTATTCCTTGCGCTCCGCGAACTGCTCCTGCAGGGCCCACGTGAGGGGAAACCCTTCGCTAGCCAGCTTTTCCGCGGGCGCGACCAGCTCGGACCACTCGAGGCGCCCGAGCTTCTCGTGCGCGAGCGCAAGGCCGGCGACGGTGCCCGGTACGCCGACCGCGAGGATGCCTTCATGATTCGAGTTGTCGCGGACGTTGCCCTCCTCATCGAGGTACATCCTTTCCGTGGCCGCGAGCGGCGCCTTCTCGCGGAAGTCGAACGTGGTCGCCGAGCCGTCCACGCCGTGGTACACCATGAAGCCGCCGCCGCCGAGATTGCCGGCGGACGGCAGGGTCACCGCGAGCGCGAACGCCGTGGCGACCGCCGCGTCGACGGCGTTGCCGCCCTCCTCCAGGACCTGCACGCCGACGGCCGAAGCCAGTGCCGACGAAGAGGCCACCATGCCGTGCCTGCCGTACGCCGGCGTCCTTCCCGCCGCAGCGGCCAGTACCGGCCCGAGCAGGAGGAGCGCGCTGCAGGCTGCTACCATGAAGCTTCGCAATTTCGTCGGCATCGTCCTCGTCTGCATGTGCGGCTCTCCTCGGCGAAGGCGCGCATTGTAACGTAGCGAAGCCCGGCACGAAGGCGCGGGGCTTCCCGGCGGGCGGGGACAGAGGATCGAAAGGCTGTGGCGCGCGCGCAAACCGACATCACCCGCGATCTTTACGATCTGCTCACCGGGGACGAGGACGCGCGGGTCTGCCGCGACATTCCGGAAGAGGCATGCCGCGAGCAGCCGCGCAATTTCTTCATCCACATCGCCTCACTGGTCGCGACCAAGACCGGCGATCTCCTGTCCAGCCCGAAAGTCGTGCTCACGTGGCTCCTGATGCACGCCGGCGCGCCCACGTGGATGCTCGGATGGCTGGTGCCGATCCGTGAGTCGCTGTCGCTCCTGCCGCAGCTCTTCGTCGCGGGCTATATCCGCCGAGTGCCCGTGCGGAAGTGGTTCTGGGTGGCGGGCAGCGTCGTGGAGGGACTGGCCGTGCTCGGGATGGCGCTGGCCGCGCTCACGCTGCGCGGCGCGGCGGCGGGCTGGGCGATCCTCGCGCTGCTCGTGCTGTTCAGCCTGGCGAGGGGAGTGGCGTCGGTGGCGGACAAGGACGTGCTCGGCAAGACGGTGAGCAAGAGCCGCCGCGGCATGGCAAGCGGCTATGCGTCCTCGCTCGCCGGCGGTATCACGGTGGCGACCGGCGCATTCTGGCTGACCACGGTGCCCGATGCGCAGGGCACGGCGTTCTTCGGCGCGCTGCTCGCCGCCGCCGGCGCGTTGTGGCTGCTCGCGGCGTTCCTCTTCAGCCTCATCGTCGAGTACCCGGGCGCGACGGAGGGCGGCGGAAACGCGATCGCCGAAGCCGTGAAGCAGCTCGGCCTGATCCGCAGGGACACCGACCTGCGCCGTTTCCTGATCGTGCGCACGCTGCTCCTGTCGACCGCGCTGGTCGCGCCGTTCTACGTCGCGCTCGCGAGCCGCGAATCCGGGGGCCAGGTCGCGCAGCTCGGCGGCATGCTGGTCGCGAGCGGCGCCGCGGGATTCGTGAGCGCGCCCGTGTGGGGACGGTTCTCGGATCGTTCGAGCCGCAGGACGATGGCCACGGCCGCGGCGCTCGCCGCGCTGGCTGGCTTCGCGACCGTGATCGTAGCGCGTGCTCCCGGCCTGCCGCACGCGGCGGCCTGGCTCGCGGTCACGTATTTCGTGCTGAACGTCGCCCATGAAGGCGTGCGCCTCGGCCGCAAGACGCACCTGATCGACATCGCGACCGCCGAGACTCGCGCGAGCTACGTCGCGGTGAGCAATACCGTCATCGGCGTCATGCTGCTGGCGGGCGGTGCGGTCAGCGGCGTCATCGCGGTCGCCGGCACCGCGGTTGCGGTGCTGGTGCTCTCCGCGGTGTCGCTCGTGGCGGCCGTTGCCGCGCTCGGGCTGAAGGAAGCGCAGGCGTAGGCGCCTCGCGTGCTATCTTGATGCTTGCCGTGCTTTTCGGGAGGGACACATGAACCGGGCTTGCGTTCGATCGCTCGTTTCAATGGCCGCGGCGGGGCTCGTCGCCTGCGGCGGCGGCAGCGCCGGCACGGCGGCCGCGGAGGACGCGCAGGCGGAGGCTCCGCCGTTCAAGGTGACCCCGGTCGCGACTTTCGACGAGCCCTGGGCGATGACGTTCCTGCCGGACGGCCGCCTGCTCGTGACCGAGAAGGCCGGTCGGCTGCGCGTCGCGACCGTCGAAGGCGGCATCTCGCAGCCCGTCGAAGGCGTGCCGAAGGTGGATTACGGCGGGCAGGGCGGGCTCGGCGACGTCGTGCTGCACCCGGATTTTGCCAGCAACCACACGATCTACCTGAGCTACGCGGAAGCCGGCGAGGGCGACCGGCGCGGTGCGGCGGTCATGCGCGCGACGCTCACGCTCGGCGAGGACGGCGGCCGCCTCAGCGACCAGCAGGTGATCTGGCGCCAGGATCCCAAGGTCACCGGCAGGGGCCATTACGGTCACCGCATCGCTTTCTCCCCGGACGGTCACCTTTTCATCTCGTCGGGCGAGCGCCAGCACTTCGATCCGGCGCAGGACATGCAGATGAACCTCGGCAAGGTCGTACGCCTGAACGACGACGGCTCCGTGCCCGACGACAATCCGTTCGCGGACCGGGGCGGTGTCACCGCGCAGATCTGGACGCTCGGGCACCGCAACCCGCTCGGCCTCGCTTTCGACGCCCGGGGCCGGCTGTGGGAGCTCGAGATGGGGCCGCGCCACGGCGACGAGCTCAACCTGATCGTGCGCGGCGAGAACTACGGCTATCCGATCGTCTCCAACGGCAATCACTACGACGGGCGCGACATCCCGGATCACGACACGCGGCCGGAATTCGCCGCCCCGAAGGCGTACTGGGTGCCCGCGATCTCACCGGGCAGCCTGATGTTCTACTCCGGCGACCTCTTCGCGGACTGGCAAGGCAATGCGCTGATCGCGGGCCTCGGCTCCGAGCAGCTCGTGCGCGTCGAAATCGACGGCGACAACGCCGCCGAAGCGGCGCGCTACCCGATGGGCGAGCGCATCCGCGAGGTGGAGCAGGGGCCGGACGGCGCGGTCTGGCTGCTGGAGGACGGCGGCAACGGCCGCCTTTTGAAGCTCACTCCGGCCGAGTAGCCGGCTCCAGGCACAAGGTCATCGGCTATCGGCCGCTCCCCAGCCGGCGCGCCCCGCCGGGCCGCTGCATGAGGATCGCAGCGCGCAGCATCGCGCGCCGCGCTCAGAGGCCGACCAGCACTTCGGGGGTGACCTCGATCCAGGTCGCGCGGCACACCGCGACCGGCTCGCCGTCGCCGCCCAGGAGCGCGGCTTCGGCGTAGTGCTTGCGTCCGTCCCGCGTGGTCCGCCAGGCGGTGACGACGCAATGCTCGCCGATCGCCGGGCGACGATCGATGCGCACGGCCTGGCGGCCGAGCAGGATATTCGGGAACCCCTCGGGCGAGCCGTTCGCGTACGCGGTGGGGCAATCGAGCGCCGCCCACACGAACTCGGCCGCGACGTTGCCGTCGCCGGCCGCCATGTCCGCGGCCGGAATCCACGCGGCGGCGACCACGCCGCGCCACTCGACGTCCGCGGGATCGAGCGGACCCGGGTGAATCCGCAGGCCGTCGCCCGGCTCGCGATCCGGACCGCAGACGAAGCACATCGGCAGCTTGTGCGCGGACGCCGGAAACGTACGCCGGGCCGCCGCCTCAGCCTCCGCGAACGTCGGCCGAGTGCGCGCCTCGACGTCCACGGTGGTCGCCCGCGCGGTCGCGATCAGCCGCTCACCGTCGTACAGCGCCACCGTGCCGTCGGCTTCGTCCGCGACCGAGAGCGGCGTGTCGAGCGGCGGCGGCTTCACGAGCGTCACCTCCGCGGTGCCGTCCACGAACGCCGCGAGGCGCCCGCAGGAATAACCGCCGTTGCCCGAATTCGGCGGACCGCGAAAACGCCGCTCGATGACAATAGTGCCGCGCAAGTCACACCTCCTTCCTGCGATTGTACGCATGGCCCCGCGCGACACGCGAACCATCGCGCACCCGGTGCGGATCGTCACCCGGCACCCTTCGGGACCGCATCGTTCACGCACGTTCGCGCATGATGGCCCGAACCCGTAGGAGCCCGCCATGCGGGCGACCGGATCGTGGCACGCCCTCTTTGGCACCGCATCGTTCACGCACGTTCGCGCATGATGGCCCGAACCCGTAGGAGCCCGCCATGCGGGCGACCGGATCGTGGCACGCCCTCTTCGGGGCCATCGTTCACGCACGTTTGGCTTTGGTGGCAAGGACTCCCCCGGCCACGGCGCAGCCCTTTCTTCGATGGCGCCGTGCGTGAACGATGCTTTGGGATAACGTGCCTTCGTTTGTTGTACGTGCCGTCGTTCGGTCGCCCGCGTGGCGGGCTTCTGCGTTCGGTCCGCGGTGGCTGTCCAGGTCGCCGGCGCGGTGGGTGGTCAGGGGCGGCAGGCGGCGATTTCGGTGCGGGTGGCGGCGAGTGCGGCGGCGAGCGGCGCGTCGGGAGCGGCGAGGGAGAGGGCGCGATCGATGAGCTGTGCGGCTTCGGCGCAGTCGCCGCGCTCCGCGAGCACCGTCGCGAGGTTGTTGAGCGCGCTCAGGCTTTCGCCATCCAGCGCGACGGCGCGCCGGTACCACTGCTCGGCGGCGCGCGCTTCGCCGCGCGCGTACGCGACGTTGCCGAGGCCGAGCGGGGCGAGCGCCTCGCCCGGCCAGCGCTCGACGGCCGCGCGATAAGCCGCCTCCGCGAGCGGCAGCTGTCCCGCCGATTCGGCCGCGGCGGCCGCGGCAAGGAAGCGCTGCGGATCGGGAGCCGCCGGCAGCTCGCCGGGGCGCAGCAGCACCACGCCCCAGCGGCCGCTGCGCTGCCAGGTGCGCAGGAAGACGCCCGCATCGGTGACGCGCCGCCGCTCGCTGCCGGAGCGCAGCACGATCTCGCCCTCGACGGGCGCGAAGCCGACGACAACCGCGTAATGCCACGCCGGCGCGAAACGCACGCCCAGGTTCTGCAGCACCAGCACGGGCCGACCCGCCGCCACCTCGGCGAGCAGCGCCGGCAGCTCCGGCGCGAGCACGTAGGGCAGCCGCCCGTGCTCGCGGCTCGCGGCGAGCAGCTCCGGTTGCAGGCTGCCTCTCCGCCCCGGCACGTAGACTTCCGGCGTGAGCGCCTCCGCGGTGATCGCCACGCCCGAGTGCACCAGCACCGTGGCGAGCGCCGCTGGCCCGCACTGGTATTGCTCCTGCGGGAAAAACGGCGTGTCGGCGAGCTCGACCGGCGTCTGCCAGCGCGCCGCCGCGGGCGTGTCGAACGGGTTCGCGGCGCAGCCCGCGAGCAGGGCGCCGGAGCAAAGGAGGAGCGCGTAACGCGCGCGCGCGCCGCGTGTCACCCGCAGCGCCCTGGCCGGCGGCAGCCGGCAGCGAATCGCGGCGGTGCGCCCGCGGAACGCAGGGAGCCCGCGGCTAGAGCCGCTTGAAAACGTCGGTGACGCCGACCAGCTCCAGCACGAGCAGCACGAGCAACACGATGCCCAGCACCTCGAGCGCGCCCGACCCGGCGGGCAGCTCGTCCATGCGTTGCTCGAGCGACAGGAGCTCCGAGTCGCTCAGCGCGGCGACCCGCGCCCGCGCGTCTTCCGGAGCGACGCCCAGGCGCTCGAGCTCGGAGCGCACGTCGTCGCGCGCAAGCACCGAATTGATCCGCTCGATGCGCTCCGCGCGCTGCTGGCCGGCCAGCGCCGCCTCCGTGCCGACGACCGCGCCCTGCGCGGAAGGCACGAAGCCGAGTGCCGCCATGTTCGCCATCATGAACACGGCGATCGTCCTGATGCTGCACGATTTACGCATTGCCTTCGACTCCTTTGGCACGAGCGGACCAGAACGGGAATTATCCGCGATGGCTGCAATGAAGACCAGATGCCGGACGGCGACAGGCTGACGGCGGAAAGCGACAACCGCGAGGAGCGTGGGGTATCCTCCCCCGCTTCCTCATCGCCGGAAAAAGCATGTCCTCGCCGAAGACCCCCTCCCTTTTCGATGCACTGATTCCGATCGTTTCGCTCGTCCTACTGCTCGCGCTCGCGGTGTACGTGTTCGGCTCGGATGCGGTCGGCGGCCCCACCCAGATCGCGCTGACGTTGGGGGCCGCGATCGCCGCGATCATCGCCATCAGGAACGGGCACCGCTGGGCGGACATCCAGGAGGCGATCGTTGCCGGTATCGGCACCGCCATGGGAGCGATCCTGATCCTGCTCACCGTCGGCGCGCTGATCGGCGCCTGGCTGATCTCGGGCACGGTTCCTTCGCTCATCTATTACGGGCTGGACCTGCTCGATCCGCATTTCTTTTTCGTCGCCACCTGCGTGATCTGCTCGATCACCTCGCTCGCCACCGGCAGCTCGTGGACCACCGCGGGCACGCTCGGCATCGCGCTGATCGGCGTCGCGATGGGCCTCGGCGTGTCGCCGGCGATCGCCGCGGGCGCGGTGGTCTCCGGGGCCTATTTCGGCGACAAGATGTCGCCGCTTTCGGATACCACGAACCTCGCGCCGGCCGTCGCCGGCTCGACGCTCTTCGAGCACATCCGCCACATGTTGTGGACGACCACGCCCGCCTACGTGATCGCGCTGCTCCTGTTCCTGGTGATCGGCCTGGGGGTCGAGCCGCGGACGGACTCGCAGTCGCTGGAGGCCCTGCAGGCGACCCTCGACGGAGCCTTCAACATCAGCGCCTGGACGCTCCTGCCGCTGGTGCTCGTGCTCGTGCTCGCCGCCCGCAAGCAGCCGCCGCTACCCTCCATCCTCGCGGGCGCGCTGTTCGGAGTCGTGATCGCGGTGATCTTCCAGCCGCAGGCCGTGCTGGCCTATGCGGACGCGCCCGATCTTCCTGCCGCGCTCGCGCTGGCAAAAGGGACGTGGCTCGCGCTCGCCGACGGCTACGTCGCGAACACCGGCGTGCCGGCGGCGGACGACCTGCTGTCGCGCGGCGGTATGAGCAGCATGCTGACGACCATCTGGCTCATTCTCACGGCGCTTGCTTTCGGCGCCGTCATGGAGCACGCGGGCCTGCTCGCGCGCCTGATCGATTCGACGCTGCGGGCGGCGCGCTCGACCGGCTCGTTGATCGCGACGGTCGTCTTCAGCGCCATCGGCATGAACGTCGTCGCGGCCGACCAGTACATGGCGATCGTGCTGCCCGGCAAGATGTTCAAGGCGGAGTTCGAACGTCGCGGCATCGAAGCGAAGAACCTGTCGCGCGCCCTCGAGGACTCGGGCACGATGACCTCCTCGCTGGTGCCCTGGAACACCTGCGGCGCCTACATGTCCGCGACCCTCGGGGTCGCGACCGCCGCCTACCTGCCGTTCGCCTTCTTCAACCTTTTGAGCCCGCTGGTGTCCATCTTCTACGGCATCACCGGGATCAGCATCACCCGCATCGAGAAGCCGGAATCCGGCACCGCGACGGCGGGCGACGCGCCGGCGGAGCTCGCCCGGGAATCGGGCGGCGCCGGAATCCGCTGACCGCGACCGGCCGGATCCGGCCGGTCCAGGGCCTCCGGGGCCTCTCCGGACGGCTTCGGAAAACTGCCCCGGCGACCGGAAAATCGCTGCTAAGGCGTTGATCCGGCAACCGATTAAAATCTTGACTTCGATCCCAATAGGCTTATCTTTTGCCTGAAAACTGGACCGGCAGGAGCTGCAATGGCCACGCCGCCCGAGACCGAACCCGTCACCGAT
>CAZBGV010000005.1:0-40432 GCA_964491485.1 uncultured Woeseiaceae bacterium
AGTCACGTCCCATGCGGTATCGGTTCGGGGATTGCGAGCTGGATGGAGCGCGTTTCGAGCTGCGTCGCGCCGGGCGACTCGAGCCGCTCGAGCCGCAGGTCTTCGCGCTGCTGCTCTACCTGATTGAGAACCGCGATCGCGCGGTGACGCGTGCCGAGCTGAACCGGGCCGTTTGGGGCGGCCGGATCGTCACCGACTCGGCGCTCAACAGCTGCATCAAAGCGGCCCGGCACGCGATCGGCGACGACGGCAAGTCACAGTCGCGGATCCGGACTTTGCACCGCACCGGTTATCGGTTCGTCGGCCCGGTCAGTGAGCAGCCCGAAGCGATTGCACCGGCGAGCGGAAGGGACGTCGCTCCGGCGTCGAGCGAAATCGGCGCGCCCGACCCGCGACACACCGCCCCCGCGCAAGTCACGTCACCGGCACCGGCGGCAAGCAGATCGTCGCGATCCACCGCCGGTGCGCTGGGGCTCGCGGTTCTCCTGCTGCTCGGCGGATTCGGCATGTGGTCGCTGCGAGGTTCCTTCGCACCCGTGGACTCCGCAGAAGTCGTGCAGCTGGCGATCCCCGACGTCGGACCGCCTGTCCGGCAGCCGTTTGGCGTGCGCCACCTGGCCATCTCGGCCGACGGCACACGAGTGGCCTATACCGCCCAGGCTCGACTCTGGATTCGCCCGATGCGCGAGCAACAGGCAGTCGTCGTCGAAGCAACGACGCCCATGGATCCGTTCTTCTCCCCGGATGGAGAGTGGGTCGGGTTTTTCGAGTTGACCGGCCTCATGAGGGTGCCGAGCACCGGCGGCACGCCCACGCAGATCGTTGCGACGTCCGAACGACCGGCCGGCGCGTCCTGGGGGACGGACGGCAACATCGTATTTGCGACCACGAGCGGTATCTACAAAGTTGCAGAAAGTGGCGGCGAGCCGCAGCTCCTTGCAAAACCGGAATTCGAGTCCGGCGAGCGCCTCTATGCCTGGCCTCATTTCGTGGCCGATGAGCAAGCCGTGCTGTTCACCGTCTATCCGCAGAATGCCACCCACGCGACGCGGATCGTGCGACTCGACTTGAGAACGGGCGAAGCCCGGGTTCTGCTGAGCGGCGGGGTTGCCGCCCGATACGCGCCCACGGGACACCTGGTCTATACCGCCGGGCGGACACTGTATGCCGTCGCCGTCGATCCGGCCGTCAGTGTCACGCGCGGCCCGCCGGTCGCCTTTCCGGGAATCTCGATCGCCGTCGGCCCGGATAACGGCGTTGCGGATTTCGCTTTTGCCGGGAACGGCACGCTCGTCTACATCGGGCCACAAGCGTCCGACGAGGGGAACAGACAATTGTCGTGGGTGGACCGCGCAGGTGCCGTCGAGTCGCTGGCACTCCGGCCCGACCGGTACACAAACCCTCGCATATCGCCGGATGGCAGGCTCGTGGCGCTGGACATCCCCGGCGTCAATCGCGACGTCTGGATTCTGGACCTGCGGCGTCGGAACCTCACGCGGCTTACGACGTCATCCTCGGAGGACATGTTGCCGCTGTGGAGCGTCGACGGCCGCCGCGTGTATTTCGCGTCGGACCGCGCCGGCTCGTTCGATATCTACTCCCGAGCCGTGAGCGGCCCCGCCGAAGAGCGGGTCGAGCTTGCCGGCGCCGGGTTTCAGGTCCCCCACTCATTCACTCCCGACGGCCGCCGGTTGATCGTCTATGAGAACTTCCACGACGTCAGCGTTCTGGATATTGCCCGGTCGAGGCTGGAGCCGCTCCTGCGCAACGAGTTCGAGCATCGTATCGTGGAGCTGTCTCCGGACGGCCGTTGGATAGCGTACGAATCCGACGAATCCGGCCAGCAATTCGAAATCTTCCTGCGCCCGTTCCCCGACGTGAGCACCCGGCGCGAGCAGGTATCGATCGACGGCGGACGCTATCCCAAATGGGGTCCGCCCGGCAGCGGCGAGCTGTATTACGTGGATCTCGACGGCGGCATGATGGCCGCCGCCGTCGAGCTCGAGCCCACCCTGCGGCTTGGTGGCGTCACGAAGCTGTTTGACTGGAGACCGCCACCGCGCCACGTGTCGGGAAGGCCTTACGACCTTTCGCCGCTGGACGGACGGTTCCTGATGCTCGAGGCGGCGAAATCCGCGGATGCCGTGACGCACATTTCGGTGGTCCTGAACTGGTTCAACGAGCTGCGCCGGCCAGGCCCCTGATCCGGTCTCGCCTGCCCGGACCGTTGACGGTCCGGGCACGGCAGTCGAGAGCATTGTTACCGGCGCTTGCTGACGAAGATGTCACCGTCGCGACCGAAATAGAGGCGTTCGCCGTCGCGAGACAGTGTCGCGCGTGTCTCGCTGCCGGGCGTGTTCACACCGTCGCCGACATTCCTGGGCGGCGACCAGGGCCCCGGCAGGAACCAGGCGAACGACATGTAGACGTCCTGGGAGACCTGGACCTGGCCGTTCGGGAGCGACACCGGACGGTCGGAGCTGAACACGATTTCGAAGCCGCCGGAGTCCCGCTCGCGCACGTTGGGCATCAGGTCCTGGCTCGGCGTGCTCAGTGCGTGGATGATCTTGCCGCGCCCGAACGTCCCGTCCTTGCGCATCTGGCTCACCCGGATGTCCTGGTGATCGGTCGTTCCGTTCGTGGAGTAGAACAGGAACGTCCCGTACGACGTTTCCACGAGCGACGGGCTGCGTTCCCCGCCGGGAGTATTCGGTCCTCCGGCGTCCTCACAGCCGAGGTTGACGGGCTCGCTCCAGCCGCCGGCCGGGCTCTGCCTCGAGATGTACATGTCGCCGTCACCGCAAGACCCCGCGCCGCCCCGTGTAGAGACGAACATCAACGAGCGGCCGCGAACCGGCGTGGGACAGAAATCGCCAAAGCCCGCTATGTTGATCGGGCTCTCGAGCCTCCGCGGGGCCTGCCACGGCGCGTCGATGCTCGTCCGGTCGGCAACCCAGATGTCGTTCGGCTCCTGGCCGCGGTTCGAGGCGAAGAAGAGGCTCAAGCCGTCCGGCGACTCGAACGGACAGCCTTCCGCGGAATCCGCCTCGTTGATCCCGCCCACGCGCTCCGCCCGGGTCCAGCGGGGGAATTGAGACCAGCCGAGGGCCAGACCATGGGGCCAGCCGTGTGACCAACCGCGGGGCCAGTCGTGCGCTCCGGCCGTCGCACCCGCCAAACCCATGACCAGCACGGCCGCGCCGGCCGCAGTCGCTTTACGCCACATGTTGCTCTCCTCAAGACCGGTCTCTGCTCAGGTCTTGGGATTTGGCCCGACCCCGGCCGGAAAGTAATGAGCAACCCGTGGTGAATTCGTGGAGAGTCATGAGGACCGGATCCGGAGGCCCGGAACCACGGTGTTGCGGTTCGGGGACGGCTCGCACAACGCGATCCCTTCGATACGCCGGCAGGGGCGCAGGCGTGGGAGTCCGCCAGCCGAGCTTGATCTTCCCCAGGTACTGCGACTTCCTTGTCGCCGCCCCCGGAACCCGAGTACTTGACGAGGTTGCGCGCCGTTTTCAGCCAGTCGAGCGTGCTCGGCGTCGTTTCCTCGTGATATTCACTCCGTGAACCGAATGTCGGTGATGGATGCTTCAACGCTCCCTTCCAACCACTCGGTCGGGACCTTCTTTGCGGCGTAGAACTTACCCCGCTCCATTTCCCAAATGTACCCGGGCTTAAGCGGTTTACTGTCAGCTGAGAAGCTGTATTTGCTGACGAGTACGGGAAGAAAGTCCTCCTCTGCAATAACGTTGCCGTTCGAATCCTTGAAATAGATCGTGACTTCCACTTTGTCGAGTGATCTCTCGCCGCTGTTTCGTAGCTTGAACAACACTCCGGGCACTTTGCCATCGAGCATGGATTCCATGTACTTGGCGGACACGTCATACAGCTCCAGGTGCTCGTCAATGTAGGCCGTTCTGATCGCGTTCTCCTTGTCCTCCTCTGCTTGAACGGCTTCCTCGGAACGATCTCGCCGGTCGTTCGATCCGCCGCCTCCAAAGGTAGACGAAAGGCTTTCAGAAACGCCCTCCGCAGCGGAGAGCAACGCGGACCTCATTTCATATTTAAGGTGCTCGCGCCCTGCGAAATAGCCGATGACCAGGCCAAGAAGTAGCACCAAGAGGTATCCTGCGTTCCTGTTCATTTTCTTCTCCCGCCGGTTGTTCTCCGTGCGTCACGAGTCTGCCGCGGACGATGATGCAATCGTTCGTGAAGCTCACCGCTCGCGGACCTGCAGCATCTCGTACCGTTCGCCGTTGCGGAGCCGGCGAGGTGAACCCGGTGCAGATGCCTCGTCGGAGAGGCCTCGCTTGTCCATGCGGCTCAGCGCTCGTCCGTGGCTGCTTCCCCTTCGCGAGCGAGCTCTCCGGCGTTGTGCTCGTACGGCTCCCCGGACGCCGCTCATCTCGGGGCAGCGTAGACCTGTGTCGGAAAGAAAACTGCGAACCCGGTCAGAGGTTGGGGTTCCGAAAGCTGTCCCGCTCACCGGATGGCCCCTGCGGGTCCGGACGCACGGCCTGGGAGTCCGCTAGCCGAGCTTGATCTTCTTCAGGTACTGCTCGACTTCCTTGTAGCCGCCCTCGGAACCCGAGTACTTGACGAGGTTGCGCGCCGTTTTCAGCCAGTCGAGCGTGCTCGGCGTCGTTTCCTCGAGCGCCGCGAGCAGGTCGCCCGTGCGCAGCCCGCGGCTGCCGCCGCCGTCGAGCAGCTCGGCGAGCACGCGGTCCTTGGCGGCGTCGATCAGGCCGTCGACGTCCGCACCGGAAAACAGGTTGGTCCGCGTCGCGAGCAGGGCGATGTCGACGTCCTCGGTGGGCACGTTCGCGAGCTTGGCACGCAGCATCTCGGCGCGCGCGCCTTCGTCCGGCGGCGGCACGAAGACCTGGCGCGAGAACCGGCCCGGGCGCTTCATCGCCGGGTCGACGTCCCACGGCATGTTGGTCGCGGCGAGCACCAGGACGCCTTCGTTGCCGGCGTTGAATCCGTCGAGCTGCGCGAGGAACTCGTTGACGACCGTGCGGGCCGCGCTCGAGGCGGCCTTGGAACGCGAATACGCGAGCGCATCGAGCTCGTCGAAGAACAGGACACAAGGCTTGCCCAGGCGCGCCTGCTCGAAGATCGATGCAAGATTGCGCTCGCTCTCCCCTATCCACATGTTGAGCACGTCGCTGATACCGACCGCCTGGAAGGGGGCGCGACACTCGCCGGCAATCGCGCGCGCGATGAGCGTCTTACCACAGCCCGGGGGGCCGTACAGCAGCACGCCGCCTCCCGCCTTCTTGCGAAAACGCTGGAAAAGACCCGGGTTGCGGAACGGTTCGATGATCTGGAGCCGCAAGAGCTTCTTCAGCGCGTCCATGCCGGCCACGTCGTCGAAGCGAACGCCGTCGTGCGCGGCGCGCCGCAACGGCGTCACCGTGGCGCCGCCACCGCCCGGCACGACGCTGAGCTTCGGCGCGGACGGCTGCGCCTTGCCGGCCAGCTGCTCGAGCTCGGGGTCCGTGAGGAAGCCATCCAGCGGGCGCGCGCGCTGGTAGGTCGCGAGCGCCTCGGCGGCCCGGCCCAGGGCGAGCGCGCAGCGCGCGAGACCGACCAGCGCGACCGGGTTTTCCTTGTCCTGGTCGGCCGCCAGGGAGAATTGCCGGCCCGCTTTCGCCGCATCGCCTGCCGCGAGCAGCGCCTGCGCGTACTGGAGCCGCCGCTCCACGTCGAACGGGTTTTCGAGAAGCGCCTGCTCGAGCGCGGAAAGGTCGGGGTCGTTCATCAGCGCAGCAGGCGGCGGAGGAGCGGCGGCCACGCCCAGCTGTACACGACGTAGGCGATGAACGCGAGGGCGAGGCCGCCCTGCCACCCGGCAAGCGGAGTGTCCGCGAGGATGTCGGTTCGGATCAGCACCACGACGACGAGCCAGATGCCGATCGAAGCGGCCCAGCCCCACTTCTGCATCGGCCACAGGGGCAGCATGCTCCAGTGCGACTGGTGGCGCAGCGCGGCCGCCATCTCCACGATGGCGTCATTGTCCGGATGGCGGCGGACCAGCTCACCGGCCAGCCCGTACGCCTGGCGAGTCTTGCCCTCATCGACCAGGCGCTGCACGAGGCGAATCGCGGTGGCGGCCTGGTCGGGGTGCTCCTCGAGCAACTGGCGCAGGCGGGCACGCTGCTCCTTGTCCGGGTGAGCGATGAACCCGCACAGCACGTGCAGGTTGAGCGCCTCCTCGTGCTCCGGGTCGCGGCGCAGCGCCTCGGCGGCAAGCCGCTCCGCCTTTTCGACGTTGAACGTGCGCACCATGATCTGCGCGTAACGCGCATACAGGTCGGGATCGTCCGGGTCATTCCTGAGCAGGTCGATGACGAGCTCTTCGGCTTCTGCGTAACGCTCCTGCTCCATCCGGATACGGCACAAGAGCAGGCGCGCGGACCGGGATTCCGGCTCGAGCGCAAGAACCTGCCCGACCGTGGCAGCTGCCGGATCGAGACGATCCTCCATCCAGTCGATACACGCGGAGTACTCGAGCAGCGCCGGGCTGTCCGGGAATTTCGGCAACGCTGTCGCGAGCACCTTGCGGGCGGCGGGCAGGCGCTGCCGTTCGAGCAATGCCTGGAGCTCGGCGAGCGCGCTCTCGAGCTCGCCGGACGTACCGGCTGGCCGGCTCACGGGACGCCCTCCCCGGATACGAACAACGCGATGCTGCCCAGCAGGATCGTGAGGAACAGGCTGACAAGGACGGCGGCGATGACAGCGATCCAGGGAGAGGCCGGGTCGATGCCGAGCATGCGCTGGGTGCGGTACGCGTTGCGATGCAGCCAGTAGCAGCCGCCGGCAAGAGCGAAGCCCGCGGCGCGGTGCAGCATCCGCACCTGCGTGCGCGAGTCGGCCGGCTCCGGTCCGAGCATCGAGAACAGGAGCAGCACGGCGACGGCCGCCACGACGAGGGCGAGGCCGAGCACGAGGGCGTCGCGGCGCAGCCGGCCCAGGCGTCTCGCATTCTCGAGCGCGATCAGCGGTGCGGCGAAGACACCGCCGAAGAACGCGGCGGCGATCAGCGCATTGACCGAGAACAAGGGAGCGCGCGGCGCAGCGCCGACGGAAGGCGTCAAAAGGTCTTCGACGTCCTGGGCCCCCACGTATCGTTCTTCTGCGGTTCCGCGGACCGGAGATGGCGGTCATCCTAACAGGTCGGCGCCCGGCCGGCGCGGCCTGCGTCACATCCGAGTGCCACCCGGTCGAGGCTGACCTGGAAGAACGTATTGCCCCCGGGTTCCGCTCCGTACTGTTCGCCGCATTCGGCGTGCCGGGCCTGGTGCTCGCGGCCGTCGGATTCTATGCCGTTACCGCGACCGTCGTCGCCGAGCGCACGATCGGGTTCTTGCCGGCGTCTAAGCTGCCGGTGGCCGCGCGATTTCCCGAACGTGGCGTTCGGAAAGGTCCTCGAGCCTTACACAGCCGAGAAGCGCAAGATCGCGCTCGAGCTCCTCGGTCAGGAGGCGCAGCATCCGGGTGACACCCCGCTCGCCGCCGGCGGCGAGCGCGTAGAGGTACGGCCGGCCGATTGAAACAGCGTTCGCACCCAGCGCCAGCGCCTTGACGATATCCGTACCGCGGCGCACGCCCCCGTCGATGATCAGCTCCAGCCTGTTGCCGACGCGTTCGCGGATCTCGCGCAGCATGTCGATCGGCGCGATCGCATGGTCCAATTGCCGCCCGCCGTGGTTCGAGATCATGGCGGCGCTTGCACCCACATCGACAGCGCGCTGCGCATCCCCGGGTGAGAGGATTCCCTTGATCACGAACGGACCGTTCCACCTCGAGATCACCTCGGCGGCGTCGTCCCACGTGATGCCGCGATCGAACTGGCTGTTGACGTACGCGATGATGCCGAGCGGGCCGCTGGCCAGGACATCCTTGCGATGCGCAATGTTGGCCAGCCGGAAATCGGAATTCCGGAGAAACTGCAGCGACCAGCCCGCGCGCAGCGCGAAGCTCGCGAAGCTCCTTGCGGACGGCCGTGGCGGGATCACGAATCCGCTGCGCTTGTCGCGCTCGCGATTGCCTGCCAGCGGGGTGTCGACGGTGAGGCAGAGCGCATCGTAACCGGCGGACCTCGCCCGCTCGACGAGCTCCGCCGTCAGGCCGCGATCCCGGTGGATGTAGATCTGGAACATCTTGGGACCGTGCTTCACCTTCGCCACTTCCTCGATGCTCGCCGTTCCCATCGTCGAGAGCGAGTACATGACGCCGCATGCTTCCGCCGCGCGCGCCACGCCGAGCTCCCTTTCCTGGTGAAAGAGGCGCGACATCCCGGTCGGTGACAGGACGACAGGCGCCGCGACCGCCGCCCCCAGGATGCGGGTCCCGACGTCTACGGCAGAAATGTCACGGAGGCATTCCGGAACGAGGCGGTAGCGGTCAAACGCGGCGACGTTCCCTGCCACCGCCCGTTCGTCCTCGGCCCCGCCCTCGAGATAGTGATAAATGGGCGCGGGAAGCTTGCGCCTCGCCAGCCTGCGAAAGTCCGCCACGCAGTGGCAGGCCTCGATCCGACTCCAGGGCGGCATGGGTCGTCCAGTTATGATGTGTGATCATATACGTTATCATAGCCGGGGCAGGCAGACAGCCCCCCCTCCGGGCCGACGAACGAAGGAGACCCATGAACGAAGATCTCGTGTGGCGGTATGCAGACAGCAGTGAGTATCTCGAGCACGTACGGCGGGGATTGCCGCCGGTCATGATCTGCGTGGCGTGCAACGGCGGCGTCCAGGGCAAGGAATACCACCCTGCCCTGCCGGAAACCCCGGAAGAGATCGCCGAATCGGTGCACGCCGCCTACCAGGCCGGCGCGTCCATGGTGCACGTGCACGCGCGCGATCCGGCCAACTGGACCCAAGGGGCCCGCTCGACTGCCGTGTGGCGAGAGGTGAACGCCGCGATTCGCGAACGCTGCCCGGACATCATCATCAACAACACGACCGGCGGCGACCTCAGCATGACCATGGAGGAGCGACTCCTCTGCCTCGATGCGCTGCCGGAGATCGCGTCGCTGAACCTCACGCCGGACATGAGCCGCTTCACCCTGAAGGCGCGCCGCGCTCCCCTGCCCAATCCGCGGGGCGAGGTGACGTTCGATGTGTGCATCCCGTTCACCTACGGACACGTCGAGCATTTCGCGGAAGAAATGCGCAAGCGCGCGATCAAGCCGGAGCTCGAGACTTATCATCCCGGCGGCGCGTGGGTAATACGCGACCTCATCGACAGGGAGCTGATCGAGCCGCCTTACCTGATCCAGACCGTGATGGGCGTGCAAACCTCCAGCTTCGCCACACCCGAGCACGTGTTGCACCTGTTGCGCGACCTGCCGGACCAGGCCGTGTGGCTCTGCTCCGGGATCGGCCCGCACCAGTGGCCGATGGTCACGCTGGCGATCCTGATGGGCGGGCATGCTCGCGTCGGCCTCGAGGACAACCTTTATCTCGCCCGCGGGCGCAAGCTCCGGGACAACGCCGAAGCGGTCGAGCGCGTGGTCCGCATCGCCGCCGAGCTCAATCGGGAGATCGCCACGCCGGCACAGGCCCGGGAGCTGCTCGGGCTGGGCGCGCCGCGCGCACCCGCCGACTGAGCGGGGCTCAGGGCACCGGGCGAGTTGTCGCCGGTTCACCCGACAGGGCGAGAGCCCGGTCGTAGCGCTTCCAGGCGACCAGGAGAAACGCGAGGATGCCGGCCATCAGCACACCCCCGACCAGCGCCATCGATTCTCCCAGGCGCGAGGGATCGCCGAACACGTAGTCCGTCGACAGGGCGAACACCGTCGCACCGCCGCCGCTGCCGACCAGGTTCGCAATCAGCAGGTAGATCGCGGAGACGCGTCCCCGCATTGGCGCGGGCGCGCTGTTCACCACGGTGAGCGGAGCCACCACCGAGCCGACCGCGGTGAAGGTCAGGGTGACCGCGATCCCGACGAGGGCGAGCGCACCCGAGCTTGCGAGCGGGGCGAATACGGCGAACGGAGCAATCACCGCCGCCGCCAGCACCAGGATCGTGACCGCGGAGTCACGTTGCAGGCGCCGGCCCAATGCGGTCGCGAGAAAGGCGCCGAGCGGTGCGCCGACGAGACCGGTGATGAGCACAGCCGAGCCGAGGGTCGAACCGATGGACGGAAGACTCCACCCGAATGAGCGGACGAAAAGCGGCGGCAGCCATGCGAAGAATCCATTCACGAACAGGTTGAACAGCGTGACGCCGCCGATGATCGGCACCAGGAAGAACGCTGCGCTGCGCAGGTAGGCGAAGAAGGCGCGATTATCCGCATCCGGCGGCGCAGCCGCTTCGACCACCACGCCGATCCCGCGCCGGCGAGGCTCCGGCAGCAGGAGCAGCAAGACGGCAACGCCGACCCCGAGGAGGCCGACCACGGCGAAGGTTGCGCGCCACGCGGACAGCCCTCCAAACCATGCCGGTGCGGCGGCGTCGAACCAGCCATGCAGCAGCCCGCCGCCCGAAAGCGCGAGGGCTGAGCCGATCGGCGACCCGAGCACGAACAACATCAAAGCCTTCGGCCGCTGCTCGCGCGGAAAAAGGTCCGCCAGCAGCGAATACGCCGCCGGCAGCAGCACGGCTTCGCCCAGGCCCACGCCCATGCGGGTAAGGAAGAGTATCTCGAAGCTCGGGGCAAAGCCGCAGGCGAACGTCATCGCACTCCACACCAGGACCCCGAGTGTCACGAGCCTGGCGCGGTCCCATCGGTCGACCAGCCAGCTCAGCGGCACCGTGAAAGTCGCGTGACAGAGCGCGAACGCGAACCCGGTAAGCAGCGCGAGCTGGGTATCCGTCGCGCCGAGGTCCGCCTTCATCGGCTCGATGAGGATCGCCGGAAGATTGCGGTCCATCCACGAAAGCGTGTAGGCCAGCATCAGGAGGCCGGCCGCGAGCCACGCGCCGGGTGCCGCACGCGGGACCGCGGACTCGGGCGACGGGGGGCTCACGAGAGCGGCGGGTTCCCTGCGGCGCGCCGTCTCACAAGACGCTATCCGCGTCGAGCGCCGCGTCCACCGTGCGCCAGATGATCTCGAGCCCCTTCTCGAGCACCGTCTCGCGCCATGCCGGGCTCGCGGGATAGAAGAGCTCGCGATAGGCGGCCGATGTCGCCCGTCCGAAATCGTCCAGTGGTGTCCCGTACGTGTGTATGTAGGTGTTCGCGCGAAACAGCTCGAACTCCGCCTCCACGTCGTGGGTCCCCCATTCGAGTCCGACGAACAGCACGCGCGGTCCGTCCGGCCGATGCCAGAGTTCGTACGGCGCGCGCGGATGCGGCGGGATGATCGGCACGCCGCCGGGAATCAGGACAGCATCCTTGAACCTCGACATCACGAACTCCGCCTTGGGCGAGCCCGGCCGGTCGTAGGGCACGATGAGCGGTTCGCCGAATTCCCCGTATCCGGTGTGGATATCGAGCACCGTCAGGTTGCGGACGTCCGACAGGAGGTCCGCGCCGATCTGTTCGACGACACGGCGCGACCAGCTCGGCTCGCGACCATGGTAGGTGATGCCTTCCGGGTAATCATGCTGGCCCCGGCGGATGGTAGAGAGCACGGTTTCCCAGCCTTCCGCATCGATGAAAGCCTGGAAGATCTCGTCGGCGGCAGCACGTTTCGGCCCCGACCAGGCTCGCGGATTGATCCCGGCCTCGTAGCGATCGTATAAAGGATTATTCGCAAAGGGGGGCGTCGTGTAGACGAGGTTACGAAACACGTCGACATTTTCCTCGTTCTCGCGGCGATTCCACGCACAACCCCAAGGGTTGACCAGGTGAACAAAGAGAATCCCCGGCTCACGCGGCGCGCCCCGTTCGCGCCACTGGTCGAGAAAGGCGGCCTGCAGGGCCGCGCCGGCATGTCCTTCGATGCCGTGCGTGCCCGATACCAGGGCGAGCATGTGTTCGGGCCGCTCGGGCCCGAGCCGGGCGGCCAGCGTCCGGATCGGCTCGCCCGCCGGGTCGCGCGCCGGATGCAGGTACTCGTGGACGACTGCTCCGGCCCGCTCCGCCGCGCGGCCGAATATCCGGTTCGCCGCCCCCACGGTCTCCGCGAAATAACGCTCCTGCACGTTGCCTCCCCAGATCGTATGTGTGATCAGAAATCAGATCTAATGTAGACTACCCGAAGCACCCCGGATTCGCACCGGCGCGTCCTGTCCGTACCGGCACGCGACCTCCGGTCTCGGGATCTTGCCCTGGAGCTTTCCATGATCAGCCCGCCTTCCGGCCCCGAACGCCTGCACCGCCTGGACAAGACGCCCTTGCAAGGGCGCGCGTACGCGCACCTGAAGCAGGCGCTGACGGCCGGGCTGTTCCACCCCGGTGAGGTGGTGACGCTCAAGGGCGTCGCGGAATCTCTCGGCACCAGCGTCATGCCCGTCCGCGACGCGGTCAGCCGGCTGGTGGCGCAGGGCGCGCTCGAGATGCCGACGAGCCGCAGCATCCGCGTCCCGGAGATGTCGCAGGAGCATTTCGACGATCTGTGCCGCTGCCGCATACTGGTCGAAGGTGAGGCGGCGAGCCTTGCCGCGCAGCACATCGGGAAGGATGCGATTGCCCGCATCGAGGACATCAACGAGCAATACCTCGGTGGATACGCGACGGGCGATATTCACGGCGCGCTCTTGGCCAACCAGTCCTTTCACTTTTCCGTGTACCAGGAGAGCGGCAGCAAGCTGCTGTTCTCGATGATCGAAACCCTGTGGCTGCAGAGCGGCCCCTACCTCAGCCTCCTCATGGACGCCGCCGCTGACGATTCGCGCACCGTCGACATCGCCACGCATCACCACGAACGCCTCATCGACGCCCTGCGCCGCAGCGACCCGGAGGCGGCGCGCGCGGCGCTCCGCGCCGACATCGGCGACGCTGCCGACCTCTACCGCTCGTGCATGCAAACCGCGCCCTGACGCATCGACTCAGCCACTGTCGGGAAGGGCAGTGTCGAGGCGCAGCGGCTCACCGGCTTGTGCTGCGAGCTCATCGGCGGCGAACGGCACACGCTTGAGCTTTGCGGGACTTGCCAGGTCACGCGTCTGGTCGTCCCAATGCGGCGAAGCCGGGTCATCCGACTGCCCGAACAGGTACAGCGAGTAGCTCACGAGCGGCTCACCAAGGACGACCAGGCGCAATGCCCGTGATCCGTCGCTGACCAGCGGGCGCCCATCGGCCGTGTCGAGGCGATGCGCGAAAGCGCGCGGCGTAATGGCACAGGCGAACGCAGGCACCTGCAGGCGCTGGCATTTGACGTAGTTGTCGCGGCTCAGCGATATGCCGCCGCCCACGGGATAATGTCGCTCCGGCGAGCGTCCCACACGGAACCACTCTCCGTAGGTGCGTTCGATTCCCCCTGTCTCGCGTTGCATTCGCGCGGTGGCGGACACGACTCCCTCGAGGGCGGCCGCCAGCACTTCATCGGTGTAAGCACCGCTCTCGACCTCGGCCAGCAGCGCCGCGCGTGCCTGATCACCGGTTTTCGACACGACTTCGCTGCGCCAGAACCAGTGGGCCAGCGCAGCCTTCGAGCCGGCGCTCGCCTCGCCGTCGAAGCGCAACAGGCGCCCGAGCACTTTCCGGGTGGGTGCGTCCCACCGACGCGTAACAGCTTCATTGCGCTCGGCAGCGGCCGCGAGCAACGCCGTCCAGCGGCTGCTGCCGAACCAGTGCTGGTCGAGTGCGAGTGCGATCGCCTCGTCCACGGACATGCGATCGTTCGCTTCCAGGACCTCGTTCAAGCGCGCCGCCCGCGAAAAGAACGCGAGCGCGGGATTGTCGTTCCAGATGTACGCCGGGTAGTCCGCGCTGGTCGCGAGCGGCGCGCCGGCCGTCATGTTGTCCGGCAGCGTGTTGGCGTTCTGGACATAGCCGGTCTCGGGATTGCGTACGAGCACGAGCTCGTCGAGCGGGTGAATGCCGCGCCAGCGGGTCTCCGGATCGTCGCCCGATACAGCGCGGCTCCAATCGATTGACGTGGAGCGCACCGGTGTACGGCCGCCCCGCAGGTAAATGATCGCCCCCTCGCTGTCGGCGATCAGCAGATTCTGCGGGAACATGCCCTGGATACGTGCTGCATCGAGGGCTTCTTCGGCATCCTCTGCCCTGATCATGGCGTCGAACTGCACCTGCAGCGTCTCCAGGACGGATGCATAGGGCGTTACGACGGCGTAAGCGTGCTCGGCATCGCGGCCCACGACCGGAGCGCGGTAACCGTTGATCCGGGCTTCGTCGAACGTGAACGTGGCGGGCTCGCCACTCGCGACGGCGATGGTCTCGCTGCGGCGCTCCAAGCGCCGAAGCTCGCCGTGTAGCCAGTAGCCGCCTTCCACCTGCGGATCGAGACGCAGCCGATAGCAATCCGATACGTCGGGGCCGCCGGTGGTCAGCCCCCAGGCGACATGGGCGCTGTGCACGAGTGCGGGCAGCGCGCCGAGCGCGAACCCCGTGACGTCGAGCTCACCCGCTTTCATGCGGTACTCATAAAACGGATTGCCAAGCGCCGGTATCGGCCCGTGAGGATCGGCGAGCAGGATGGTACGGCCGAGCGTCGTGCGTGCCGGAGCCACCGCCCACTCGTTCGACGCGAACTCCCGGGCGGCCGTGCGATCCGCGAGCTGGATGCCCTCCGCGGCGCATTCGCGCATGCCGTCGCCCACGTTGAAGCCCCAAAGCAGCAGTTGCGGCCAGGCGAGCGCATGCCACGCCTCGACCTGCGGCGCCCAGGGTGGAACGGCCTCATGGTGCTCTCGCATCCATGCGCGGAAGCCGGCCGCATGCGCGGAGAGCTGCCTTTTGAGGCGCGCGGGCAGGCGATCAAACCCCTGCTTCGCCTCGTCTGCCAGGCGCCAGCGTAGCGACTCCCGGTCTGAAACCAGGGCCGGATTGCCCCACGGTAGTGCGCCTTCGCCGTAGACGGCCGCCGACCGACCCTCGACCGCGAGGATCATTGCCAGCGTCGCGACGAGGCGGTCCTCTGCCTGCGCCCAACCGAGCGCGTAATACGCGTCCTCCTCCCGCTCCGCATAAATGTGCGGCACGCCCCAGGCATCGCGATATAGGTCCGCGTGCCCCGGCGGTGCCGGGGTGATGCTCGGGTCCGCGGCCGGCAATGCCGGGGTGGTAAGCAGCAGTGCGACCAGCGGTAACGGCACGCGCAAGCTCATTCCTCCCATTCGACATTGCCGTCGACGGCAATGCGCTGTCCGGTGATGTGGCGCGCGGCGTGCGAAGCCAGGAAGACCGCAACATCGGCGATCTCCGACGGCTGCACCCAGGTACGCATCGAGATGTGCCGCAGCAACGCCGCCTCTGCCGCCTCGACCGGGGTGGACCTGCGCTTCGCCACTGCTGCGAGCACGCGCCGGCCGCGCGCGTTGTCGACCGCGCCGGGGAGGATCGCGTTGCAGCGCACGTTATGCGGGCCGAGCTCCCGCGCGACATTGAGCGTCAGCCCGAGCAGGCCTGCTTTCGACGCGACGTAAGGCGAGCGATTCGGCAGCCCGAGAACGGCGGATGGCGTGGAGATGTTGATGATGCATCCGGAACGCTGCGCCTTCATCAGCGGCGCGGCGTTGCGGATGCAGTGGAAGGCCCCGGTCAGGTTCACGTCGAGGCAACGCTGCCAGTCCTCGACAGAGACTTCCTCGACAGGCGCGTTCGGGCCGCCGATGCCGGCGTTATTGACGAGCACGTCAACTCCGCCCCAGCGGGCCGTAACGTCCTCGAACCAGCGCCTTACCTCGCCGGCGTCGGCAACATCGACCAGCGCCGTATCGAGCCCCGGCTCCCGCTTCCCGGCCGCAGCAAGCGCGTCCCCATTCACGTCGCAGATGGAGACGCGCGCGCCGCTTGCGAGGAAGGCCGCGGCGATCGCCTCACCGATGCCGGCGGCCGCCGCCGTGACCAGCACCCTCTGCCTTGCTTCTCCTTCCATCGCTCGAGGCTGGCGCTCAGTTGCCGCCGAAGTGAACGGTCAGGTTGGCTCCGTAGGTGCGTGGCATACCGAAAGCGACGACGTCGGCACTGTAGAAGTCGTTGCCGGCGCCGCGTTGCGTGATGTACAGCTCATCAGCCAGGTTGTTGCCCCACAGGTTGAGCTCCCACCGACCGTCGGCGGCGACGAGCGCGACCTGCGCGTTCAGCACCGTGTAGCCTTCCACGCCCACGGCAACGGCGTCCGCCTGGCCGAGCTGGCGATCGCCGCGGAACTCGGCCGCGACCCCCGCGCGGAGTCCCATGCCGTTCGCAAGAGCGCGCGTGTACGTGGCTTCCAGCGCCCCGTTCCATTCGGGCACCCCGCTGAGCGGCTGGCCGGTCAGGTCGTCACCGGACAGTATGGTGTATTCAACGAACTTGGCGTTCGCCCGTCCCCAGGCTGCCCTCAGCAGCAAGTCGTCGATTGGCTCGGCCTCCAGCAGGAGCTCTCCTCCCTTTACCTCGACCTCCGCGGCGTTACGAATGACGCGCGTCAGCCCGGTAATACCCGGAGCGATCTCGATCTCCATGACGTCGGCGCGCTGCAGATCGTGATACTCCTGGTAGAACGCCGTCAGGTTGAATCGCAGCCGGTTGTCGAGCCACTGTGTCTTGAAGCCGATCTCGTAGTTGTCCAGCGTCTCCTGCTCGAAGCTGCGGTCGTCGGGGACCGGGTTGGGCAAGGGCTCGAGGTTGAAGCCGCCGGACTTGGTTCCCCGCGCGTAACGTCCATAGAGCATGCGGTCGTCCGCGAGGAACCAGGACAGTGTAAACGTGCCGGACACGAGGTCGTCGGAACGCGAGTCGTCGTAAGTGGGCGCGTTCGCGATCAGCAATCCCCCGCCTGGCCCGAGCGGCAGGGCCTCGTTCGTGGGCACCCCAAGCACGCGGAAGACCTCGGCCTGGTTCCAGGTCGCATCCATGTCTTCCGACGAGTAGCGGAGCCCGAAGCTCGCTTCGAGCCCCGGGAGCAGGTCGTACTCCAGGTTGCCGAAAATCGCGGCACTGCGGGTATCCAGGCGGCTCTCCGTCACGACCGCAAGGCCGTTGGCGCCGAGCGCCCCGAGGATGGTGAACGGGGGCAGGTAGTCGTAATCCCGCAGGAGGTCGACCTGGTCATCCAGGTAGTAGAGCCCGAACGTCCAGGTTGCGCGTTCGGCGGGATCTGATTGGAGACGAAGCTCCTGCGAAAAGATCTTTTGCTCTTCCAGGTTCCAGATGTCTGCGCGCAGCCTGGGTTCGGCCGCGAAGTCGTTGTCGATCAGGTCCTCTGCGCTGGTGTCCTTGTACGCGGTTATGGAAACCAGGTCCCAGCGATCATTGAGCTCGTAATCGAAGTCGACGATGGCATCGAAGCGCTCGACCTCGGAACGTGACGGATCCTGGAAATAGACAAACGGCTCAGGAGCCGCGTCGTAACCGTTGTCGAACGGCGGATCTGCCGGGAAGTTGCTCGCGCCCGCTTCGATATATTCCTGCGACGCCGGCCGCTCGTCCGCGGTCTGGTAAGCGCCGGTGAACTGGATGCTCGCCCGTTCGCCGGACCAGCGCAGTTTTCCGCGGGCCGACCATCGATCGAGATTGCCGTGATCCTCACCCGTGTACAGGTTGTCCTGGTACCCGTCGCGCCAATGACGGGCCAGGGTAATTCGCCCGTCGATCGAGTCCGTCAGGGCTCCATTGCCCATGAGCTCGAGCTCGCGCAGGTCGTAGTTGCCAACACCGAACCGGGTAAACCCCTCGCGCTCCGAGGTCGCGTCGGGAGTCACGATGTTCACGACGCCGCCAATCGTGTTGTTCCCGAAAAGGGTTCCCTGCGGCCCGAGCAGCACTTCGACCCGATCGACATCCACCAGCATCTGGTTGAAGTTCGACGGCCGCCCCTGGTAGACGCCATCCACGTAGAAGCTCACGCTCGGGTTGAAGCCGGCGTTGCGCACGCCGACGTTGACGCCGCGGACGGACACGTCCTGGAGCGAATTGAAGCCGGTGGTCGGCATGATGAAGTTCGGCAGCTTGTTGGTCAGGTCACGCACTTCCCGGATGCGGAAATCTTCCAGGTCCTGAGTGGTGACAGCGGCGACGCTGACCGGGACATCCTGCAGCGATTCCTCGCGCTTGCGGGCGGTCACGACGATCTCGTCCAGGGCCCGCGCGCCGGCATCTGCCGATTGCGCATGAGCCTGGGTCGCAGGCGCGAAAACGAACCCGGCGTATAACGCCAGGATCCACGACCGGTGGGTTGCCATGCCAAATCCCCCTGGGTTCGGGTTGCCGTGCCATGATAATCAGATGTGTGATCATACATCAACTACATCTTCAGCGGCGACGGCCCCGCCACCGAGGCGCGGCGGGCAGCGCCGGCGGATCCGGTGCGGGCGTTGCGGAGCGACTAAGTCGCTGTTGGGCTTTCGATTTCAGCGATCCGGCGGAACGTCCGGGCGCTTGAAGGTGTGGGATTCAAAACGGGCGAAAAACTCTTCGCCGTCACGCCGACCTGCTCGTCGACCTGCGTGGATCGCTCGCCCTCAGCCTCCCGGTGCAGGCTGCCTGACGATCCGGAAGCCGGGCGGGAGCCGTTCGAAGAACTGGTCATCGGGATAGCAGTAGGCCCAGTGCTCGCCCGGCTCGAAGGACGCGATGACCGCGTGCTGAGTATCGTGCGCATGGGCGGTTGCATGGCGATTCTGCGAATCGTCGCAACAACCGACGTGCCCGCAGGTCAGGCAGAGGCGCAGGTGAACCCAGGTGTCGCCGATCTTCTCGCACTCCTCGCAACCGACCGTGCCGGCGCTGACCGTCCGCGGGCTCCCCAAATGCTGGCACATCGTCGCGTTCATGCCCGGTTTCCTCCGTCGAAAAATACGTTGCGAGCTGCCGGTTTTGGACTCGAGAAAGTATAAGTGCCTCCGCCCGCCGCGTCGTCGTGTCATTGCTGCGTCTTCGCGGGGGGACACCACGGCGACGTGAGTTGGTGACGTACCCGAACGGGTGGAAAGAGTACGCCTGGTTACAACAGCCTCGACGACCTGACACCCGTCATCTTCGTTGCGACGGGCGGAGAGCAAAACAACCTACTGGCCGACCAGCCATTCCCCGAAGTGCGTCGTGCCGAGCCGCGCGCCTGCGCCCGGCGTCAGCGTGCGGTCGTCCAGCTCCGCGCCGAAGTAACGCGCTCGAGGATCCGCGACGACCGGCCGCGTGTCGTGGGCGGCGCTCATGGCCTCCCGCACGAACTCGTCGAGCGGCAGCCGATCCGGCCCGCCGACTTCGATCGTCCCGTTGACCGGAGCGCCGACCGCGACCTCGGTCAGCACGGCCACGACGTCGTCGGACAGGATCGGCTGCACGAGCGCCGACGAGACGTGCACGTTCTGACCGTCGAAGCCGGATTCCGCGATACCGGGCATGAACTCGAAGAACTGCGTCGACCGCAGGATCGTGTAGGGAATCCCGGAAGCCTTGATCAGGTTCTCCTGGGCCACCTTCGCTCGCATGTAGCCGCTGTCCGGCGCACGGTCGGCTCCGACGATGGACAGGGCAACGTGGTGCCCTACCCCGGCTTCCTTCTCGGCCGCGAGGAGGTTGCGGCCCGAGGTTTCGAAGAACTTCAGCACCGCCGCGTCTTCGAAGGAAGGCGAATTGGCCACGTCGACGACCACGTTGGCGCCTGCGAGCGCGTCGCTCAGCCCGTCACCCGTAATCGTGTTGACGCCCGAATCGGGCGAGGCCGCGATCACGTCGTGACCGAGCCGACGGAGCTTCTCTACCAGTTTCGAACCGATACGGCCGGTACCACCGATCACTACGATTTTCACGTCATTCTCCCGAGGTTTTTGCTGCCGGGCTCGCGCCCGAACAGCGGTTGCAATGACGTAAGCCTAGACGATCCGGCGGGCGCTTCTTGATGGACCTTGGGGTCGCTTGCGCGGGTTTGTGGTGCCGACCGGCCGCGACGCCGAGGCGGTGCCGGCGGGAAGACGCGACCAGCGATCCCGGGCTTCCCTCAGAGCTCGAGAATGCCGCGCCGGAGCGCGATCATCACCGCGTGCGTGCGGTCCGAAGCGTCCAGCTTGGGCAGGATGCTCTTCATGTGCGTCTTCACCGTGCCCTCCGAGATTGCGAGCTCGGCGGCGATCAGCTTGTTCGACATCCCTGACGCGACGCAGCGCAGGATCTGGATCTCGCGCTCGGTCAGCGCATCGTCGGCAAAATGCTCGGCGATTTCCGTGGCGATTTCCGCTGGCACCCGGCGTTTGCCGGCGTGCACGGCGCGGATGGTCTCGATCAACTCCCGCCGCACCATGCTCTTTAAAAGGTAGCCCATCGCGCCGGCCCGCAGGGCCGCGGCCGCCTGGGCGTCGCCCGCGTAGGTCGTCAGCACGATGATGCGCGCGTTCGGAAACTCGGCGCGGATGGCCGCAATGGCCTCGATACCGCTCATATCCGGCATGCGCAGGTCCATCAGCGTCACGTCCGGCCGCAGGCGCCGAAAGCTCTCGATCGCCTCATGCCCGTCGCTGGCCTGCCCGACCAGCAGCATGTCGTCCTGGCGCTCGAACACCGCGGCGATACCGTCGCGCAGCAGCGGATGGTCGTCGACGGTGAGGATCCGGATCACGCCGGCGTCTTGCGTAGTGCTCATCGATGCTCCTCGGTGAAGCCGAAAGCGCCGAGCCACGTGCGGAGGCCGCGCGGCCCGCCCGCCGGCCGGCTGTACGCCACATTGGCCGGTATGCGCAAATCCACTTCGGTGCCCGCTCCCGGCCGGCTCCAGACGTCGAGCTGAGCGCCGAGCCTCTTCGCCCGCTCGCGCATGCCGGTCAGGCCGAAATGCCCGGGCCTTTCGCCGGCATCGAGAACATCGTCGCTGATGCCGCGCCCATCGTCCCGGATCCGGACCTGGAGCGCCGTCTCGCCGTACGTCACTTCGACTTCGATCGCGCCCGCCCCGGCATGCTGGAACGCGTTGCACAGCGCCTCGCGGCTGACGAGGTATCCTTCCTCGCGCACGATCGGGTGGAGGTCGCGGCTTGCGCCCTGGACGCTGACCTTGAGCCTGGCCGGGTGCAGGTTCGACAAGTACCTGCCTTCGGTCGCGAGCGCCTGCCCCAGCTCGCCGGACCCCGCGGTCACGGGACGCAGATCCTGCACCTTGTCCCGACTTTCGCCCAGCAGCTGGTCCGCGCGGTCGAGCGACTGCTCCAGCATCTGCCGCACGGGGTCCTCCGTCGGGATGTGGTCGGCGGCCGCCTGGAATCGCCAGATCAGGCCCTGTATTCCCTGCAGCAGCGTATCGTGCAGGTCGCGCGCGATGCGCTCGCGTTCGCCGAGCCGCGCTTCGAGGCGAATCCGGATCCGGCTCGCCATGTGGGCCAGCCGCAGCCGGTACGACGACCAAAGCAGCAGCAGGCCGAGCGCGATGCACAAGGCGATGAACCCGCGCGACTGGACGAACGTGGGCGGTATCTCGAAGGCCACCGCGGCGCCGCTCCGGTTCCACACGCCGTCGTCGTTGGCGGCGATCACGCGGAAGCGATACTTCCCCGGCGGAAGGCTGGTATAGAAGGCCTGCCGTCTCGTGCCGGGATCGCGCCACGTGCTGTCGAAGCCTTCGAGCCTGTAGCGCACGCCCACCTGCCGCGGGTTCGCGAAGCTCAGGGCTGCGTAATCGATCTCGATGTTCGCCGTCGCCGCCGGCAAGGTGAGCGACCCGGGATCGCGGTAGAGGCGTCCGTCCGCGGTGACGGACCTGATTGCGATGTCGGGCGGCAGCTCGTTGCGCACGATGCGCTCGGGATCCATCCACAGCGTGCCGGTCTCGGTCGCAACCCACAGGCGTCCGTCGCCGCCGCGCACCATCGCACGTTGCGTGTGCGAGTGCGGGCGACTGGCCAGGCCGTCGCCGGCGTCGAGCGAAAGCGCCGGCGAGGGCGGGACGTGATCCGAGAACGCGCGCTCGAGGTCCTGCGATCGAACGCGCACCAGCTTCCGCGGATACGCCAGCCACATATCGCCGTCCGGCATCCGCACCATGCCGCTGATCCGGACGTTCGGCTCCTGCGGGTTCCAGATGGTCTCGGCTTTGCCATCGCGAAAGCGGGTGAGACCGAAGGTGCCTGCCGTGAACACGTCCCCGCCGGGGGGCGCGTAGATCGTGACCTCCGTCGGATCGCCGGCCCCGAAATCCAGCGGCACGAAGCGCGGTTGCGGATAATCGATCCACGCGAGCCGGCGCCGTTCCCACTGCACGATGAGCCGGCCCCGGGGATCCGTAACCAGCGTCATCGGGTAGAAGGTCTTCTCGTCGGGCGGCCCGAACATCGCCTCCCACCGCCCCTCGCGATAGCGGTGCAACCCGCCGCCGCCGGCGGAGATCCAGTAGTTGCCGTCCGCGTCGAAAGCGCAGTCCCAGACGATGTCGTGGGTGCTCCCGGAAGCAGGCCGCTCGATGGTTTCGCGAACGTGGCCGCCCTGCCACACGAGAATGTGCGTCGCGAACGCAATCCAGAGCGCGCCATCCGGCGCTTCGCAGATGCCCTGCGGCTCCGATACATCGCGCAGGATCGGCACCGGGGCGCCGCCCGGCGGCACGCGGTAGATCGTCCGCGCCTCGCCGATGTAAACGCTTCCGTCCGAAGCCGCCATCAGCTTGTCGCCGAAAGCGGCGGGCGCCGTCAGCGCCGGGACGAAACGCAGCGTTGCGGGGCGGAGCTTGTCCAGGCCCCTTTCGGTTCCGATCCACACATTGCCTTCGCGGTCCTCGAGGACCTTGTTCGTCACCTCCGACGAGAGCCCGTCGCCGGCGACGAACGTTTCGACGCTCGAGCTCGCATCGGCCGGCGACCGCGGACCCGAGGGGCTGGCACGCGCGACCCGCTGCACGCCGTCGTAGCGCGTCGCGATCCAGAGATTGCCGGCACGATCGAACATCGGCGCGCCGCGAATCTGCGCAGCGTCGGTCGCGTACGCGAAACGCAGCGCGGGCGGCGGCCCGCGCCCTGCCGGGCCGGTGAGCGGATAGCTGCCGCCCTTCCCGGAAAGCCAGACACGGCCCGCCGGGTCCTGTGACAACCTTCCGTTTGCGTGCGGCGTCTCGAGGACCGTCGCGAACTGCCGGGCGCCGGGAGCCAGCCGCGCCACCGAGTTGGAGAGGGACACCCACACGGCGCCGTCAGCCGCGACCAGCAGGCTCAGGGCGTCGTCTCGCGGCAGGCCGCGGGCCGAATCGAATAGCCGCCACGCGCCGTTCTCGAACCGGAGCAACGCGGCGTCGAACTTTGCCGTCAGGGCCCAGATCGCTCCGTTCGGCGCTTCGGCGAGGGCCGTGATCCAGGCCGGCGCGGGAGCCGCGTCGAGGAAGCGGAGCGCGCCGTCGCGATAGACGGCGAAGCGGCGCGATCCGGTGAAACTGGTCCACACGTCACCGTCGCGCGTCACGAGCAACGCGCTCGGATGACCGCCTTTCTCGTTGCCGCCTTCCGGCTCGATGGACTCGAAGCTGATGCCGTCGAAGCGGAACAGCCCCTCGCCGGTGGCAAGCCACAGGAAGCCGTCATGTCCCTGCGCCATGTCCACCACCGGCGCGGGCGCCTCGTTCGCCTCGACCCATCGCTGGTGCGTGTAGTCGACGAGCGAGCGCGGCACATCCGCGGCGGACGCCGCCGGCGGAAGCAGGACCATCACGAGGAGAAGTACCGCGCCGGCGGGATGCACGGATCGCTGCAACTGTACCCCGATCCGCCACGTCACGGCGGCGCTCCGCGAAGCCCTGATCGCGCACGCTCGCCGCCGGTGCATGGTTGTCCGAAGTCCGCCAGAGACCTTCCCCGTCGCCAGTATAGGGCATCGTGAGCTCCGAGCCCCTGATGGAGTGTGTACGAAAACGGGGCGGCTCCCGCATCTCCCGAAAGGGATAGGGCACGCTATCCGGACAGCGGGTTTGCGGGAGCTTGCAGAGGGCGCACGCTCCGCGGCATGCAGAAACTTTTCTCGATGTTTCCGGCCGGCCTGCCGGGCCTCGCGTTGTTGCTCATGCGGGGCTCGGTCGTGCTTGCGCTGCTGCTGACGGACTATGGCCACCGGCAGGTGCTGCCGGCCTGGGTTCACGGCATCGCGATCGTGATCTCCGGCGCATTGTCGGTGGGCTGTCTCACACCGATCGCCGCCGCCGCGGCGCTCGTGCTGAACGGATGGGTGTGGCTCGGCACCAGCGTCGACAATGCCGCCGTGGGCATCATCTTTGCACTGGATGCGATCGCGCTCGCGCTGCTCGGCCCCGGCGCCTACTCGATCGACTCGCATCGTTTCGGGCGGCGCCTCGTCGTGCCGCCTCCGTCGCAGTGACTCACTCCATCGTGTCGATCTCCCGTCTCCCTGAAGTGGCGTGCTTTCCGGGTGCTCGCAAATGACGATGCTTCGACGTCTCGCGAAGCAACGAGGCCCGATTCACCCCGACTTTACGGAGAGATCTGATGAATGCGTACTTTCCGTCCGCCACGGCCGCACCGCCCGACGCGCTCGCCGCGAGCGTCATTCCGGACCCGACGCTCGTCCTGCTGAAGGCAAGGAACGAGCCTGAGCTCTCCCCGGGGCAGCTGAAGTCGGTCATCGCCGAGCTGGTCACGGCGCTGAGCAGCGCGCTGAACGACGAGCGCGAGTCCGCGGAGGAAAGCCTGGGCAGGATCGCGGCCATCCTGAAGCCCTGGCACAAGCCGGAGACGCACGCCCGGGAGCAGATGAAGGGCGGACTGGCGCCCTGGCAGATCCGCAAGGTGATCTCGTACATCGAAGCCCATCTCGACAAGCCCATCAGGAGCGGCGATCTCGCCGCGCTTTTGAACCTGAGCGCCTGTCATTTCAGCCGCGCGTTCCGCCAGAGCCTGGGGGATTCGCCGATCGAGTACGTCATCCGGCGCCGCGTGGAACGCGCGCAGGGCCTGATGCTCTCGACCGGCGCGCCTTTGAGCCAGATCGCGCTCGACTGCGGCCTGGCCGACCAGGCCCACTTCAGCCGCCTCTTCCGCCGCATCGTGGGCGAGAGCCCGAGCGCGTGGCGCCGCGCCCGCCTGGCCCCGGGGTGCGGAGCCGGGTAGCCGGAAAGGGGGCAGCTCGCTCGACCGAGCCGCCCGCCGTTCCGGCCACCGGCGAGAGTCCGACTCAGCTCTCGATGAATGCGAGCAGGTCGGGGTTGATCACGTCGGCGTGCGTCGTGCACATGCCGTGCGGGAACTTCTCGTAGACCTTCAGGGTGGCGTTCCGTAACAGCTTCGACGAGCGCATGGCCGAAATGCCGATCGGCACGATCTGGTCGTCGTCGCCGTGCATCACGAGCGTCGGCACCTCGATGGACTGCAGGTCCTCGGTGAAGTCGGTTTCGGAGAACGCCTTGATGCCGTCGTAATGCGCCTTGGCACCGCCGGCCATCGCCTGCCGCCACCAGTTGTCGATCACGGCCTGCGACGCTTTCGCGCCCGGCCGGTTGAAGCCGTAGAAAGGGCCGCTCGCGAATTCGAGGAAGAACTGCGCGCGGTTGGCGGCGAGCGCTGCCCGCAGCTGATCGAGCACCTCCATCGGCAGGCCGTCGGGATTCTCGGGCGCCTTCGCCATGAGCGGCGGCACGGCCGCGATGAGAACCAGCTTGGCCACGCGCCCCTGCGGCTCGCCGAAGCGGGCGACGTAACGTGTCGCCTCGCCGCCGCCGGTGGAGTGACCGATATGGATGGCGTCGCGGAGATCGAGGTGCCCGACCACCGCGGCGGCGTCCGCGGCGTAGTGGTCCATGTCGTGACCGTCGCTGACCTGGCTCGAGCGGCCGTGGCCCCGCCGGTCATGGGCGATGACGCGATAGCCCTTGTTGACGAAGTAGAGCAACTGGGTGTCCCAGTCGTCTCCGCTGAGCGGCCAGCCGTGATGGAAAACGAGCGGCTGCGCGTCTCGCGGGCCCCAGTCCTTGTAGTAGATCAGGGCGCCGTCTTCGGTAGTCACTGTGCTCATCGGATGTCTCCTCGGGTTGCGGTCCCGCCGGATGGCAGGGGACCGGGTGGGCCTCTGTCGCAGGCCGTTTCAGCTCGCCCCTATCAATACCGTAGGCGATCTGCAGGGGGATTGAACGGCCTTGCCTGGACTTGGCGGCAGGCCCGAGCTTCGGCTGGCCGGTGGCGTTGTTGACGGTAACGCTCGACTCGTGCGCTGCCGTTGCGCCGGACGCTTGCCGGCGCGGCAGAGGACAAACGGGAGCAGCCCCGTTCAAGAACGATCCGTTTGCCTTCGGTAGCGTGCTGGACTTGTAATCAGTGGTGATCCGTATCGACCACGACGGGAACTGAAGGAGAAGCGCCATGCCGAAAGTACTGATCGCCCTGTGCGGCCTCGCCGCGAGTGCCGCGTTCGCCCAGGAAGCGCAGGTAACGCCGCTCGTGACGCACGAGCTGGCGCCGTTGGACGGGCAGGAAGAAGGCACGATGCTGGTGGTCGAGTACCCGCCGGGCGGCTCGAGCGCCCCGCACCGGCACAACGCGTACGCATTCGTCTACGTGCTGGAAGGGCGGGTGGCGATGCAGGTCAAGGGCGGGGACGAGGTGACCATAGGGCCCGGCGAGACGTACCTCGAGACGCCCGAGGACGTGCACCTCGTCTCGCGGAATGCCAGCACGACGGAGCCGGCGCGGTTCGTCGTGTTCCTCGTGAAGCGTAAGGGCGCACCGATCACCGTACCGGCCGACTGATGGGCGGACGTTCGCACCCGGCGCGGTGAGCGCGCCGGGCCTTGCAGGCGACTGATCGGCGCGCGATCCAACGCTCGCTCCGCCTCGACTATCTTTCTGTACAAGGAGGAACGAACATGAAGCTCAGTCTCGATCCGTCCGCGGTGGAACCGCGCGACGTCACTCCCGAGTCGCTGGCGCTCGCCAGGTGGTATGACGCCAACCCCGCCGTCCGGCGCCTCTGGGGTATCCAGGACCCGGAGACGCTGAGGGTCGTCGTGGCGCTCGAGCCGACGCACGACGGTGACGACGTCTTGCCGGCGTGGGCCGCAAACTACCGGGCGTGGGCCCGCGAGCTGCGCTCGCTGACCCGAAGCGCCGTGCAACTCGAGCTGTTCAGGGAATCCGCGTTCGAAGACATCGAATTTCGCGCGGAAAGCGTCGTCATCGCCGACCTGTTCTGGAGGGATCCGGCCGTCCTTCCGGCGGCGCTGTAGTCGTCGCTGGCCTCGCGCGGTTGCCTGCACCCGGTCTCGCACGATCGAAGCCCGACCCGCATGAACAAGCCCATCAACATTCTCCTGCAGACGACGATCGAGCCGGTCGAAAACGACTGGCACATCGGCCGCTTTTCCATGCTGCGGGACTACCTCGGCTCGCTGCGCGCGCCCGACGGCAGCCCGCTGTTCAACGTGACGGCCCGGGATCGGGACACGCCGGGCCTGCCCGATCCGGTCCTGTCCTCGCTGGATCGTTCGCCCTACGACGAGCTGTGGCTGTTCGCCGTCGACACCGGCAACGGCCTGCACGAAGCCGACAGCGCGGGCATCCTGCGATTCCGGGCCCGCGGCGGCGGGCTGATGATCACCCGCGACCACATGGACCTCGGTTGTTCCGTCTGCAGCCTGAGCGTGCTGGGCGAGGCGCACCGCTTCCACACGCACAATGCGGTCACGCCGGTGCCCGCCCCCGACGACCGTGACACGCCGGCCATCCTCTGGCCGAACTTTCATTCCGGCGCGAACGGCGATTTCCAGCGCGTGCAGGCCGTGTTGCCGCTGCATCCCGTCATGCGCGACCCGCAATCCGCCGACGGGACGGTGATGTATTTCCCGGCGCACCCGCATGAAGGCGCGGTGAGGGCCCCTGAGTCCGCTTTGGGCGCCCGCGTGATCGCCACGGGACGAAGCGGGGCGAGCGGGGCGCGCTTCAACATAGCGGTCGCATTCGAGCCTTCCGCTACGGAAGGCCCCGCGATCGCGGAATCCACGTTTCATCACTTCGCGGACTACAACTGGGACTCCGCGCTCGGCAGTCCCGATTTCGTCACCGAGAAACCGGTCCGCACGCTGGCCAACACACCCGTCGCGATGGCCTCGGTTCATCGCTACGTGCGAAACCTCGCGCTGTGGCTGGCGGGAAGGCCCGAGCCGCTATCTCGGTAGGATGAGCTCCTGGTCGATCGTAAAGCTCGCTTCGGAAACCGGCACGCCGGTGCCCGGCTGTCCCGATCCGACGAACACGCGGTAGTCGCCCGCCATCACCTTGCGCTGCCCGTCGACGCTCGCGGCACTGAGATCGCGCGGGGATAAATCGAAGGTCAGCGCCGCCGACTCACCGGCGGCCAGGTTGATGCGGCGAAAGCCGCGCAGCGCGATGTTCGGCGTGCCCGGCACGTTCGGAAAATCGAGATAGAGCTGCGCCACCTCGGCGCCCGCCCGCCGGCCCGTGTTGCGCAATTCGGTCGTTACCCGGATACCCTGCCCGCGTTCACGGTCGGTCGTACTGACCGTGACCGACAGGGGTCCATAGGCGAAGGTGGTGTAGCTCAGGCCATGGCCGAAGGGATACACCGTCTCGCCTTCGTAGTAGCGATAGGTGCGGCCGATCATCCGATAGTCGTCGAACGGTGGCAGATCGTCCACGCTGGCGTAAAAGGTCAGCGGCAGCCGACCCGAAGGATTGACGCGGCCGGACAGCACGTTGCCGATCGCCAGCCCGCCGGACTGGCCGGGATACCACGCTTCGAGGACGGCGTCCGCGTTGTCGTTCGCCCAGGCCAGGTTGATCGGGCTGCCGTTCATGGCCACCACGACGAGGGGCTTGCCCATGGATCGCGCGGCCTCGAGCAACACGTGCTGATCCTGCGGGATGTCGAGCGTCGTCTTGTCACCGCCGGAGAAGCCGGGGATCTTGACCGGAGATTCCTCCGCTTCCAGGTCCGACGTCAAACCGACCACCGCGACGAGCACATCGGCATCCGCTCCCATCCGGCGCAGGGCGGCCAGCGGGTCCTTGGAAATGCGCTTCCAGGCAAGCCCGATTCCGGCGCTGCCGGTTTCGGAGAAGCCGACGATCTGGATCGGATAGCGCTTGCCCTTCTCGAGCTCGACGTTCTCGAGCGTCGGCAGGCTGCCCCACACGGCCTGCTTCAGATCGACGAAAGGCTTTCCGTCGAAAGTCATGCTGCCGCTCTGGAAGCCGGAAAGTCCGAGCCGGTACAGGCCCGTTTCCGGCGGGACGAGATACCCCGACCATTCGACGCGGTGATGATCGGACACCCCGGCGAGATCCAGGCTGCGGCCGGCCACGCCAGGTTCGCGCCGCGTTACGACCGGCTGTGCGGCGTAGCGCACGTCCTTGCGAAACTCGTCCAGCTCGCCGGGCCCGAACAGTCGCGGCGGAGCACCCTGCGCGTTGTAATAACGCGCCGTCAGCCCAGGCTCACCGTCTTCGGTCCGCAGCGCGGACTCGGGCACGGGATCGCCGTCGGTGAAGCTTTCGCCGAACGGTATATAAGTGACCTGCGCCTCCGGCATTGCCATGCGCAATCCGTCCACTACCGAAATCGGCGGCGCGGAGAGAGGCGAGGAGTAATTGCCACGCAGCACCCGCGTCGCGTCGCCCAGCGGCCCGATGACCGCGATCTTCATTGGCCGGCTTGCAAGCGGCAGAATGCCGTCGTTCTTGAGCAGGACGAGGCTTTCCTCCGCGGCCTCGAGCGCGATGGCGGCGGATTCGGCGGTCCCCACGTCGTCAGGCGAGGCGTTCGAGGTGCCGAGCGGGCGGATGCCGGGCAAGTCGCCGTTACGCAGCCGCGCGGAGAACAGCCGGACCAGCGCCCGATCCACGTCCGCCTCGGTGATGAGGCCGCGGTCGAGGGCCTCGCGGTAGCGGTCTTCCAGGCCCGCGGTATCCGACAAGGTCGCGGTGTTGCATTCGTTGTCGACTCCGAGTCGCAGGGCCGCCGCGACCGCCGCCGCCGGGTCCGGCGCGTAGCGATGATTGGCATAAATGTCGCGTACCGCGTCGCAATCGGACACGACATAGCCGTCGAAGCCCCATGCGCCGCGCAGGGTGTCCTCGAGCAGGTCGTCGCTTGCGCAGGCCGGTTGGCCGTCGACCCGGTTGTAGGCGCACATCACCGAGCCCGCCTGCCCTTCCACGATCGCGGCGCGGAAGGCGGGCAGGTAGGTGTCTTCCAGGTCGTGGCGCGAAACGAATACGTTGGCGTGGTGGCGCGTCGATTCCGGTCCGCTGTGCACGGCAAAATGCTTGGGCGTGGCGATGACGTCGGGCAGGTCGGGATCGTCGCCCTGCATGCCCTGCACGTAGGCGACTCCCATGCGCGCGGTCAGGTAGGGATCCTCGCCATACGTTTCCTGTCCGCGGCCCCAGCGCGGGTCCCGGAAGATGTTGAGGTTGGGCGACCAGGTATCGAGCCCCGTCCCGATCCTGCCAAGCCTGCCGGTCTGCCGTGCCAAAGCGTGCAACCCGCGGACTTCGGTGCTGATCGTGCCGGCAACCTGCTTTACCAGCGAGACGTCGAACGTCGCCGCCAGGCCGATCGGCTCGGGAAAGTTCGTCGTCGGCAGGTCGCCGAGCGCGCCGTGCAACGATTCCGTCCACCAGTTGTACGCCGGGATGCCGAGCCGGGGAATCGCCGGAGCGGTGTTCAGCAACTGGGGCAGTTTCTCTTCCAGGCTGAGCTGCGACACGATTTCGCCGGCGCGCGCGTCTGCCCGCGCTCGCAGACTGCCGGCGGCGTCCGCCTCCTGATCTGCCGCGGCGGGACTGCTGGCCAGGAGCGGGGACGCGAGTGCCAGCGCGGCAAGCCAGTGCAATGAGCGTAGCGGCATCGGGTACGCGCTCACACGCCGCCAGCGAAGCCGGTCAGACCGGCTGCAGTCCATGTTCCCGGATCTTGTCGATCAGGTCCCGGTGACGCGGAAGCCCGGTGCGCAGCTTCTCCGTCTGCGCACGATTCTCGCGCAGCGCGCGCTCTGCCTGGCCGGCGTCCCTGGCAAGAGCCGAGTGCTCCACCTCGGTGCGGTAGCCCATCCCGTACAGGACGTACTGGTAGCTCGCGGGCGGAAACACCTCCTCCACGCGATCGAATTCGTCGTGAAACCACGGCGGCTGGTATTTCCAGAGAAGCAACAGTTCCTGCAGCCGCTCCGGGATCGTTTCGGGCAGGAGGTTGTCACGCCAGAAGGCGGTGTCGGTCCGCTTTGTCAGGACGTAATGCAGCTTCAGGAAATCGATGATGCGACCCCATCGATATTCGGTGGTGGCGTTGAAACGCTTGGCGACGACGTCCATCACCTCGCGGCAGGAGGGCAGCTGCTCGGCGATGATCTTGGCCGACAGCTCGATCAGGACGATGGCCGACGATTCGAGCGGCTCGAGGAACCCCGACGCCAGGCCGACGGCGACGCAATTGCGTTTCCAGCACGGATCCCTGTGCCCCGCCCGGATTGGAATCTTGCGCAGCGGAAGGTCCGCCCCGATCGGCCCGAGATAGGCGCGCAGCTCGCGTTCCGCTTCGTCGTCGGAGATGTGGCGGCTGGAGTAAACGTGCCCCACCCCGCGCCGCGTCGGCAAGCCGACGTCCCAGATCCAGCCCGCCGACTGGGCGGTAGAGATCGTGTGCGTGGCGATCGGGCTCTGTTCGTTCTCGTAAGGCACCTGCACCGCCAACGCGGTATCGCAAAACAGGATGTCGCCGCACTCCTTGAAAGGCACGCCGAGCGCTTGTCCCAGCAGGAGCGATTTGAACCCGGTGCAATCCACGAAGAGATCGCCTTCGATCCTGCCTGCCTGCCGGGTGACGATGCTGTCGATGTCGCCGTTTTCGGCCAGCTCGACCTGCTCGACGTCGGCGAGCACGTGGCGAACGCCGAGCTTCTGCGTGCAATGACGTTGCATGAAAACGGCGAATTTCCCCGCGTCGAGGTGGTACGCGTAGTTCGCTACCGCATCGTATTCCGGGGTGGTGATCGTCTTGGGAGCAAGCCCGGCGTCGCAGATCCGTCCTTGCGGGCACACGGCATCGGCGAAGCTGACGTCGTCCTGCAGGGCGAGCCAGTGCGGGACCAGGTTCAGCCGGTGAAATCCCTGCGGCAGCATCAGCGGGTGGTAGTACCCGTCGTCCGGGGCGCCGGTCGTCCAGCGCGCGAAGTACGCACCCTGCTTGAATGCGCTGTGGCATTCGCGGAAGAAATCGGTTTCCGAGACGCCCATCTTCGCCAAAGTGCTGCGCAAGGTGGGCCAGGTGCCTTCCCCGACGCCGATGATCGGGGTGTTCGGAGATTCGACCAGTGTGACCGAAAACCCGTCCGCCATCCGGCTGAGATGCCTCGCCGCGATGACGCCGGCGGTCAGCCATCCGGCGGTGCCGCCGCCCACGATCACGATGTTCTTCACTCTGTGCACGGGCGTACGTTAAGGGCCGGGGTTGTCAAAGACAACCCCGGTCGGCAAGAGCGTCAGAACCGATAGCGGGCGCCTGCGGTGTACCGACGACCGTAGCCCCAGACGTCCAGCAGCATGTTGTCGAAGCGCCCATGCGTGCTCTGCGTTTCGTTCGTGACGTTCAGGACTTCCGCGAAGAGCGTGAGACTCTCGAGCACGTCGTAGCTCGCTGTCAGGTCGATCTGCGTGCTGGCATTGACGAACGTCGGTTCGGCACCGAATGCACCGGTGTTCTGGACCTGCCCGAACTGGAGCAGGTATTCATCGCGCCAGTTGAGCGCGGCGCGGAATTCCAGCCCCTCCTTGTCGTAGAAGCCGACGAGGTTCGCCGAGTCTGCCAGGCCGGTGACGGCAAAGCCGCTCTGCGTGATGTCGTTGGGATCGTACGGCTTGTCCGTGTCGACGAACGTCGCGTTGGCGACGAAGCCAAAGCCGGTATCCCCGAAGGTGTGTTGCAACGCCACTTCGAGGCCGCGCACCTGCGCGTCCGGCCCGTTGACTTGCTGCGAGACGCTGAACTGCGCCGGTTGTCCGGTCGACGGATCGACGACGTCGTTTATCGTCTGGCGCTGCGTGCCGCCGACAATGAAGTTGGAAACGTTCTTCAGGAAGGCGTCGGCGGCGAAATAGGAGTTGTCGGCATAGTACCACTCGACCGCGAGATCGAAGTTTTCCGAAAGGTAAGGACGCAGGTTCGGATTGCCGCCGCTGGCCGTCAAGGCTCCGATGCGCTGCCCGCTGCCGACGTTGAGCACCGGCGTCAACTGGTTCAGTGTCGGTCGGGTCAGCGTTCGTGAAGCCCCGAAGCGAAGGAGAACGTCCGGAACGACCTCCAGCTTGATGTCGACGGCGGGAAGGAAATAGCTGTAGTCGCTCTTCTCCGTCACCTGGTCCGAGGGTCCGAATTCGACGGTCAGCAAGGTCGGGTCGGTCGTGCTGGGGACGATCGACGTCGGCAGCCGCCCGATGCCGGTCGAGCGCAGGTCGGTCGATTCCTGCCGTATGCCCGTGCTGAACGTCAATGGCATCTCGCCCAGCTCGGTCTCGAAGACGGCCGACAGGAACAGCCCCAGGGTCTTCTCGTTGATGTTGCGGAAGCTGCCGGGGTCATCCAGGACGTCGAACGTACCGGTGAACGCCGCGCCGCAACACCCGTAGTTGAATCCGGGGATATTCGTGGCCTGGGGATTACCGAGGCTGGTGAGGTAATCCTGGTAGTCGATCGCGCTGAAGTCGATCAGCACCGGAGGCAGATCGCCGGAGAACCCGGGGATGAAACCGCCCGTGCCGACGAAGCCCGCATAGAGGCTCTCGGGGATCGGCACGCCGCCGGTCGTTCCTGAAGCCGGACCGTAACCCGAATAAGCCTGCCAGAAATTGTTGGCGAAGGTGTTCGCGCTGCGGAAGCGGAAAGTATCGTCGAGGTACGACACGCCGAACGTCAGCGTGAGATCGTCCTGCGTCCACTGGCCGCTGAGGCGCGTCTGCAGAATCTCGTCGGTATTCTTGTTGGCGATGTTCACCGTAACGTGCGAGCCGATCACCGACGGGTCGGCCCAGCGGCCGGGATCGCCCTCGGCGCCGAAGCTGTGCAACACCGGAATGGTGTCGTCACTGTTGCCGTCGATGGAGATACCCAGGGTCGGACCGATGGCAAAGCCGTAGCCGATATCCGCCCCTCGCGAGTTGACGCGACCGTCGGGATTGAGCCAGCTCTTCGAATAGGCCACGTCGCCTTCGACTGCAAAATTGTCCGTCGCCTGCCAGGCCACGTTCAGCCCGGTCGTGTTCGTGCGGCGGACGTTGCTGTCACGCGCAGCCGTGAAGTCCGTCTGCGAACCGGCCTGGGTGAAGTCCAGCGGCACGCCCTTGTCGTCGAGCACCACGTCGCGCAGCGAGCCCTGGTTGAACCAGATACCGAACCCGAACGTATCGGCATCGACCGTCTGCTCGGAATAGTTGTCGTCGAGCGTCACGAGCACGTCGTCGGAAGGCTTCCACTGGAAGGCGATGCGCGCATCGATTCGCTCGTCTTCCGTATAGGATTGCTGCGCACCGTACTGCTGCTCGAAGAAGCCCGTAATGGTGCGCCGCTGGTCCGCCGGAGCGGTCGCGTCGTCGGTCGGATTGCAGGTTGCGGCAGTGCTGCCGGCAAGCTGGCAGGGCGCGTAATTGCCGCCCGGGAAGCCGTGGACATAGACGTTGTTGGTCTGCGTGTCGTGACGCGTGTAGATGACGTCGGCCAGGACCCCCATCGTGTCGTCGGCAAAGGTATTGCTGATCAGCACGCCGCCCGTGGGGACGAGCTCGCCCGATTCGTCCTGCTGCGAGCCCGACGCCGTCGCCGCGATATGGAAACCGGGCCGGTCGAGCGGTACGGGATAGGCAATATTGATCGTGGCGCCGATCGAGTTGGACGAGACCGCCACGTCGGGCGTCTTGTAAACCGTCAGCGCGCGGATGAAATCGGACCCGACGGTGCTGAAATCGATGGCGCGATTGCCGGTGGCCGTCGACAACCGGCGCCCGTCCACCAGGGTTTCGTTGAAGTCACCGCCGAAACCGCGGATCGTAATGCCGTTGGGCTCGCCGCGCGGCCCGTCACGTTGAATTGATACGCCCGGAACGCGCTGCAGGGATGCCGCCACGTTGGAGTCCGGGAACTTGCCGATTTCCTCCGAGGAGATCTCTTCGACGACGCCCGCTGCATTGCGCTTCGCCTCCAGGTTGCGCTGCAGCGAACCGCGGTAGCCCCTGACGACGATCTCTTCGAGAGCGCCGCCCGGACCCAGTGCGGCATTGGCGGTTTGATCGCCGTCCGATCCGGCGGGGCTGCTCTGCGCGAACGCCGGTGAAGACAGTGCCAATGCCACGGCGCTTGCAACGCTCGCGCGCGCGATGCGCCTTCCGGTAACGCTCGGACGCGATACACGCTTGACCCTGGACTTCTTCATATCTCCCCCTCCGATCCCAGCAATGTTGATTCGTATAACCGCAGCGGTCCGGCTGTCCTTGCCTCGGGCCGTGCAAAAAATGCTCGCCGGCCCGGATCGTGTCCGGGCGCCCCTTCCCGGGGCTCTGTCCGGATCAGACTACCGCTGGATGATAGCGCTATCAACCTTTTTTTTGTAGGAGTTAATCCTGAAGGGTTTCCGGAGCGCTCCGCGGCACGGGAACCCCGGCCGGGCCCAATCCGCTCCGCCGCCTTTTCGGACCCGGCTTCCCGGGGTGAGGCGTCTGCGGAAACAGGCGTAGCATCAACGGCTTGGGGTAAAGGCACCGTCGCGGCCAGGCGCGCCCGCGGCACTCCGGCGAAGTGCAGCACCGTTCCCGAAGGCCCGGGAATGCGGCAGACTCCGGCGGGCTTGCCGATGGATCGACCGATCCCTCGTTCGATAGCGGGTCATCCCTCGTCGGCCCGTCGGGCGGTGACGGGGGACGGACAAACGCATAGTGATGCGGGACGGGCGGAGAACGCGATGCAGGAACTGGCAGACCTGAACCCCGAAGAGCACGGCACACTTCGTGTGCGGCAGCCCGCGCCGGAAACACGCTGCTTCGTGGAGATCGTGGCTTCCGAGTTTGCAGCAGCCGCGACGTGCTGCCCGATCTTCTTCACGAAGAACGCGGACACGGGCGCGCTGTACCCGGGCGCCATGTTCGGGTTCCGATCCGGAGAGATCCTGGTCGGCGACCCGTCCGATGGGCCCGCCCCCTTCGTGCCGCTGGACAGGAAGCGGAGCGGCTTTTACATCGCCGGCGATCACATTGCCATCGACGAGAGCTCGGAACGGTTCAGCCGAACGGCCGGCGAACCGCTGTTCGAAAGCGACGGCTCGCCGGCTCCCGCTCTGCGCGCGATCCAGAACGTGCTCACCCAGCTCCACCACGGGCTGGCCGAAACCCAGGCTTTCACCAGGGCCATGCTGGACCTGAAGCTGATCGAGCCGATCGATATCTCGCTCAGCTTCGACGACGGGGAAAAGCTGGTCCTGAAGGGGCTGTATACGATCAGCCTCGATGCTTTGAAGGAGCTCGACGACTCCACGATCGTCGCATTGTTTCGCAGCGGCCACCTGCAACTGGCCTATACGGTCGCGCTGTCGTCCCGGCAGGTCCGGCTCATGGCCGCGCGGCGCAATCATCGGCTGGCGGAAGCCCCGGTCCCGGAATGAGCCGAAATCGGGTGCACGAGGCTCCCGCCGGCACTTCGATCGATGCCGCGGTCACGGCGCGTTGCGAACCGCTGGTCCTGCGAGGACTCTGCCGGCATTGGCCGAGCGTCGCGATGGGCCTGCGCTCGCTCGACGAATTGCAGGCGTATCTCACCGGGCTCGACAACGGAAAGCCGGCCCAGGCCTTTTTCGGGCCCCCGGCGATTCGCGGCCGCTACTACTACGACGACGACCTGGACGGGTTCAATTTCGAGCGGCAGACAATGACGCTTTCCGCCGCACTGGGGCGCATTCGCGAATGCGCGCAGGATGCGCACCTGGGAACGACGTATCTCGGCTCCGCTCCGATTCCCGACCATTTGCCGGGCTTTGCCGCCGACAATCGACTGGACGGCATCCTCGAGCCGGTCGAAGCGCGGATCTGGCTCGGGAACGCGTCCAACGTTTCCTGCCATTTCGACACCATGGACAACGTGGCCTGCGTGGTTGCCGGGAAGCGCCGCTTCACGCTCTATCCACCCGAGGCCATCGCCGATCTCTATGTCGGACCCATCGATCGCACGATGGCGGGCCAGCCGGTCGGCCTCGCGGCGGGCAGCGAGAGGGGCGACCCGAGGTACCCGCGCTTCGAGCGCATCCGCGACCAGGCCCTGATCGCCGAGCTCGAACCCGGAGACGCCCTGTACCTGCCCAAGCTGTGGTGGCACCAGGTCGAGGCGACCTCCGACGTGAACGTGCTCGTCAACTACTGGTGGGACGCGTTCAGCCAGGGCCCGGATGCGCCGTACACCGCGATGCTGCTGGCCATGATCGCGATAGCGGAGCGCCCGCCGGCTGAAAGGAAGGCCTGGCGCTCGTTTTTCGATCACTACGTCTTCAGGCCGGAAGGGCATCCGCTGAGACACCTGCCGGAGGACAAGCACGGCATTCTCGGCCCGCTGCAGAAAGGCAATTACGGCAAGATCCGCGCGGCAGTCTTGAGGATGTTGCGGGGCTGATCGCTCGCGATCGTCCGCCCGCGCAAAGAGCCACCGGTCCGAGGCATACCCCGCCCGGGACCGGCTCGCCAGTTCCCCTGCCGAAATACCCGGCGCGGCCGGAAAGTTGAACCGGCCGTATAAACTCGGACATTATACGGCGATCACTCGCGCGCCCGCCGACAACTCATGGCTGGCGATAGGGCCGTCCGGACCGAATCCATGTTACGAACTTTTTTGTTCGACAAAAAAACGCCGGTGTCGGTGGCCGACATCCCCTCGCGCAAGTCGGTCGCACGCTCGCTTTGCGCCGCGTTGTGCCTGCTCGTTGGCTCGGTTTCGGCGGCCGGGCAGGAAGCTCCGCCTCCGCACGCCCCGCCCTTGTCCCAATTTTTCCAACCGGCCGCGGGCAGCGCGATCGCGCCGGACGAAGACGGATTCCTGCGCCGCTGGCTGTTGCTCGAGCCGATCGTCAAGCCCAACCGGACCAACACCGTGTTCACCGGCGAATACGTTCGCCGAGAGCTCGGCCCGGGCACTTTCCCCGGGGAGTTCGATACGCTGCCGCGCCCGGGCGATACCGTGCAGGCCCCGGAAGGGGTGCGCTGGCACGCCCTCGATTCGAAGCTCTGGGACGTGAAGCTGTTCAACTTCGCCCAGGCCCTGGACAAACCGAAATACGGCGTCGTGTTCTGGGCGGTGACGGTGGTCCACAGCCCGCGCGAGATGCGCGACGTGCGGCTGGCCGTCGGCTCCAATTCCGCGTCGCGCTGGTGGCTGAACGGCGAGGTGGCGGCCGAGCTGTTCGACGACCGCCGGATGGTGATGGACGACGTGCTGTCCGATCGGCTGACCCTGCACAAGGGACGCAACGTCCTGCGCGGTGCCGTGATCAACGGGCCGGGGCTGAGTGACTTTTGCGTTCGCTTCGTCGGCGAAGACGGGTGGCCGATCCGCGACCTCAGGATCGACGTGCAGTGAGGGCGCGCTCATGACGATGAACCCGCCCCTCCCGCGCCGCGGCCGTGCAACGATCATCGTCGCGGCCCTGGCCCTCGGCCTGCACACCATCCCGGCGAACGCCCAACTCGAAGGCGAGGTTTTCATCCACGATCCGTCCACCGTCACGTTCTCCGACGGCAAGTGGTACACCTTCGGAACACGCGGCGGCGGCCTCGTCTCGGAGGATGGCTGGACCTGGAGCAGCGGTCCGGTGCGCCCGGGCGGCGGCGTGGCTCCCGACGTCATCAGGATCGGCGACCGTTACTACGTGGCCTACGCCGTCGGCGGGGGCGGCCTGGGCGGCGGGCATGCCAGCCAGGTCAGGGTGATGTGGACGAAAACCCTCGATCCCCATTCACCCGACTTCGAATATCACGACGTCGGAGTCGTCGCGTCCAGCGACGGGGTGGAAAACAACGACGCGATCGACCCCGCCTTCCTGTATGCCGAGGGGCGCCTGTGGCTGAGCTACGGCACCTACTTCGGCACGATCCGCATCGTCGAGCTCGATCCGGAAACCGGCAAGCGGCTCGCGGGCAACGAGCCGGTCGACATCGCGATCGACATGGAAGCGACGGCCCTGCTCTATCGCGACGGCTGGTATTACCTGCTGGGCACGCACGGCACCTGCTGCGACGGGCCGAACTCGACCTACAACATCCGCGTCGGCCGTTCGCGCGGCGTGCTCGGGCCGTATGTCGACAACATGGGCATTCCCCTGCTCCGGGGCGGCGGCAAGTTCGTCGTCGGGGCGCACGGCCGCATGATCGGTCCCGGTCACTTCGGCCTGATCGATCTGGGTGGCGGCGTGGAGAAATTCTCCATGCACTACGAGTCGGACATGGACCGCGGCGGCCGCAGCGTGCTGGGGATCGAACCGCTGCTGTGGCGCGACGGCTGGCCGGTGGCGGGCAGCAACGTGGCGCCCGGCACCTACGAAATCCAGTCGGAGCGCAGCGGCAATGCGCTGCAGCTGAAAACCGATTTCGTGCGGATACCGTTCGACGTCCGCCGGAGTTTCATGGCCAAGCCGGACGATCCGGTCAGCCCATTGCCCGACCAGACGCTGGCGGAGAACAGCGCCGCCTGGCCCGCGGGCAATATCCGCGTCGATCTCTCGGCCTACATGGTGAGGCCGAACCAGCACTGGACCGTCGAGCCGGTCCCGGGGGCCGGCGGCTGGTTCGGAGCGCCGTACTACAGCATCACGATTGCGGGGACGCAGCGTGCCCTCGCGGTAACGCCGGACGGCGGGGAAGTGGAAACCGTGCCGGCCTTCACCGGCGCGGAGTCACAGCTCTGGGGGATCGATCAGCTGACCGACGGGACTTATCGGATTTCGCCGAAGAAGCAGAGCCGGGAAGGTGACACGGCGCTGGTCGCGATCGGCACGAGCACACCGACCTTGACGCAATTCGATCCCGAAAGCGACGCGGGCCGCTGGCGTTTCCGCACGCCGTAATCGGGCCATCACGACACTTCGAACGGGAGTTGCTGCCAATGCATAGCAAAACGTTCTCCGCACTGCGACGCCTGGGATCGGCGTGCGCGAAGCTGACGATCGCCTGCGCGGCGATCTGCACGGCGCCCGCGCTGGCGCTGGACGACACGATGACGCCGATCGAGATCCCGCCTCAGCCGGATGCCATCGTGCTGGATACGGGGCCGCTGCCCGGCGCCACGACGCCGGAAAGCTGGCATAGCCAATACGGGAGCATGTTCGCGCGCAACGTCACCGTGGCCACGCTGACCCCGTTCCTGCCCGAGGAAGGCAAGGCCACCGGCGCCGCGGCCATCGTGGCGCCCGGCGGCGGGTTC
>CAZBGV010000005.1:40532-65076 GCA_964491485.1 uncultured Woeseiaceae bacterium
AAAGAAACCACCAGCACGAACTGGTTCGATGCGTTCGTGGCCTGGCTGCGCATGGAGAACATCCTCGAGCCGCGGCGCTGAGTTTCAAGGTGCCTGGCGGCTTGGGTACCGGGGTGACACCAGGTCCGGCGTGTCCTCGTACTTGCTGCGGCTGGCCCAAAGGATGCCGCGCTTGAGGATGGTCAGCGCTTCGGGAGTATCGAATACGTCCCGATGATGGCCGAGGGAGGTATAGAACACGCGGCCCTTGCCGTATTGACGTTTCCAGGCGACGGGCATCACGGCACCTTTCACCCAGGCGTCGTGTCCCCCGGTGAACGTCGTCGTCGCGAGCACTTTGTTGTTCGGATCGACGTGCATGTAGTACTGCTCCGAGACGACGTCGAAGTCCTCGAGCCCGGCGGTGATCGGATCCTCGTGGTCGGTGATGTTGACGCGGTACCGAACGCCGTCGTTGCCGGGATGTTCCACCCACTGTCCGCCTATCATGTACTGGTAGCGCGGTGCGCGGCGGAACGCATCGCCCAGCCCGCCGTGCCAGCCGGCGATCCCCGTGCCGTTTTCGACCGCGTTGACCAGGCCGTTGAGCTGGGGCTCGGTGATTTCGCCCATCGTCCAGATCTGGACGATGAGGTCGACGCCGCTCATCAGGTCGGCATCGGCATAGGGTTCCAGGGTGTCTGAAACGATGACTTCGAAGCCTTCGGACTCGAGCCAGGGCACGAGGAGGTCGCGCATGGCTTCCGGTTCGTGGCCCTCCCAGCCACCGTAGGTGAAGAGGACCTTGTGGGGGCCGTCCGCCGCTGAGGCCGGTGTCACCCCAAGGAACGTCACTGCAACCAGTGCCAGGATCGGTTGAAGGAGCATGGCGGAAAAGCGGATCGAGCTCATAAGGTTGAAGCCTCGGGCCACGTCAGAAGGCTTCGACATGCTATCGAACTTCTCGTGCGCCGACATCCTCGAGGCGTGCGCCCGGCGGAATTGTTCCGTCACGAAGGGTATGTTGTACTTCAACGCCATCGCAGCCCCGACCGGTACACATGCAGGCCTTACCCGCGTGAGGAAGGGCCAGTCGCGAGGAGATAATGATGGCAAAGGTCAGCAGGCGATTCGTGTTGGGGACGCCGCTCTGGGCCGCACTCGCTGCCAACGCCGCCGAGGAGAAACCGGGTTGCGCGGAACCAAGCGGTGAGGCGGCGGCACCTCTACAGCTCCCGATCGCCGGCGGCCCATTCGAGCCGACTGCGAGCTCGCTGAAGACCTACGAAGCGCCGGAGTGGTTCCGCGACGCGAAATTCGGCATCTGGGCGCACTGGGGACCGCAGGCCGTCGCGCGCTCGGGCGACTGGTACGCGCGCTGGATGTACGTCCCCGGCCATCCGCATTACACCCATCATCTCGAGCATTACGGGCACCCTTCGGAGTTCGGATACAAGGACATCATCCAGCTGTGGAAGGCGGAGAAGCTGGACACGGAAGCCTTGATGGATCTCTACGTCGCGGCGGGCGCGAAGTATTTCGTCAGCATGGGCGTGCATCACGACAACTTCGATTTATGGAACTCGCGCCACCATCGCTGGAACGCGGTCGCGATGGGTCCCAAGCGGGACATCGTCGGCGCGTGGCGCGATGCTGCGCGGCGGCGTGGGCTGCGCTTCGGCGTCTCGGAGCATCTCGGCGCCAGTCACAACTGGTTCTATCCGAGCCACCAGTACGACCAGTTCTGGCCGAAGATCGGCGTCGACTACGACGGTGCCGACCCGCAATACGCCGACCTCTATCACCCGAAACACGACGAGCCATACAAGGGGAACGGGGAGACGTGGTACACGACGAACCCCGCGTTTCACCAGGTCTGGTTCAACCGCATCCGCGACCTGGTCGACACCTACGAACCGGACCTGCTTTATACCGACGGCGGCATCCCCTTCGGAAAAGTCGGGCGCTCGCTCGTCGCACACTATTACAACAGCAGCATTGCCAGGCACGGTCGCCTCGAGGCGGTTTACACCACCAAAGACCTTGGCTCCGGGGAGTTCTATGCGGAGGCAGGCGTGCAGGATGTCGAGCGCGGGGTAATGAGCGGCATCAATGCGCGGCCATGGCAAACCGACACCTCGAACGGTGACTGGTACTACGCCGAGGGCACGAAGTACAAGACCGCTGCCGAAGTCATTCGCGTGCTTGCCGACGTCGTCAGCAAGAACGGCAACCTGCTTTTGAATGTCGTCCTCTATCCCGACGGCACTCTGCCGCCGGAATCGCAGACCTTACTGTCCGAGCTGGCGGATTGGATGAAGGTCAACGGCGAAGCGATCCATGGGACCCGGCCATGGACTGTCTACGGAGAGGGCCCGACGGAGACCGCCGCTGGCGCCTTCAAGGAAAATGCCGATTACACGGCCGAAGACATTCGTTTCATCACCAAGGGCGACGCGCTTTACGCCATCACGCTCGGTGAGCCGCGCCGACGCGTGATTATCAACTCGCTCGGGCGCGCGGCCGGCCACGACAGGCGCGCGGTGCAAAGCGTGCATTTAATGGGCGTCGCGGAACAGCTGAAGTTCCAGCAGACAGATGCGGCTCTCGTCATCGATCTTCCCCGCCGGCTGCCGACCCGTCACGCAAGCGCCTTCAGAGTCTCCCTGGTGCCTGGGCGATGACTCCCGAACCCGCTCTGCCCGGGATCGATTCGATGTGTGTGGAGTCGCGCCGGGCAAATGGCGCCGCACGAGGCGCCCCCAGGCTCCCGGCCTTTCAGGCCTCGCTCTTCTTCCTCGCCGGATCTCCCATCGCAGGATCGGTCACGCTCGGTGCGCCGATCTCGACCCTGCCGGCGTAGCGCCAGGCGAAGTCGGTGTCACGCGAGATGACGCTAAAGTCGTACCAATGGTGGTGCCGTGCAATGTCGAGGAACAACGTGCGGCTCTGGTGGGGAGAAAGGGTAACTGCAGTACGCTCTTCGTCGTAGTGGCTTTGCACGACGATTGCACGCTTCTTCCTCGAGCGGTTCTCTATCACCAACCTGATACGGAAAGCCGAAGGAGTGGACGGGTCACTGTGATATCCGCAATCGATCCTGATTGGCTGACTGGCCTTGTTACCGAAGAAGTGGCGGTAGAAACCGTTTGGACCATGCACCGCTATGTCATATGTGTCGGAAGTAAATCGGGACAGAGCAATCTCCTCGACCAGCGTGTCACCCGCCCGCACGGCATAGCTTGCGGCAGCCATCGTGTTGGGGATACCACCGACAGCGTATGTTTGGAAGCCGGTCGCAACGCCATAGAGATATACATTGAATGCGGCGCCGGCCGCGCCGTCCCCGAATTGCCGCGTACTTGCTTCCAGGCGCAGCTGGAATGCGCGTTTCCCGGAGTCGTCAAACGCACCGTCGGCATATAGCTCGTACGGAAGCGCGCAGGAAGGCCGAATGCCTGGCTCCTGCCACAACATTGAGCGTATCCGGGCCGGGTCGTTACCGAGCGCAGTGATTTCCGCCCCGTTCAGCTTCGTGAAAGCGGCCGGCACCGGTTTGTCCTGTGCTCGTGTGATCGCTTCGAGGTGCGAGTTGCGGTCCAGGAAGGCAAGCTCCGGCGGATCGCTGTCGAAACGGCGGAAATTCGACTCGAGATTCCCGCATACCACCCGGCGCCATGCCGAAATGTTTGTTTCAATGACGCTCTTGCCGTATTTCTTCTCGAGAAAGGTCTCGAGAAAGCGAAGGATCGACGTGTGGTCACACACCTCGGAGTTGACCCAGCCACCGCGGCTCCATGGCGATGCTATGATCATCGGCACGCGATAACCCAGCCCCGTCGGCCCTGCTCGTGCCTGATCCGGCGGCACTCCTTGCAGCAATTCATCTTGTAACGAGCAATATTCCTGCCCCACATCTATCCCGGCTGAAGCGCCGCCGGTTTCGTGGCGATTCGGGTCGGCCGCGACATATGGTGGCGAGTGGTCGAAATATCCATCATTCTCATCGTACGTGAGAATGAAGATCGTTTTCTTCCAGAAGTCCGGGTTTTCGGTGAGGATCTTCAGCACTTCCGATACATACCAGGCACCGTACCATGGCCTGGCCGGGTGATCGCTGAAATTGCCGGCAGCCACGAGCCACGACACCCTCGGCAGTTTGTTCTCACGAACGTCCTTCCTGAATTGATACAGGACATCGCCTTTGGGAACGGAAATGTAGTCGGTGCCACCGTCAAGCTCCACCGCGATCTGCGTCAACTTCTCGAAATCGGGATCGCCGCTGTTGATCTGCAAGCCCCGCGATCGCAACTCGAGTTGAGCGGCCGAGAGCTCGGACAGCGAACTTCTTCCCCAGCTCCGCTTGGCCTCCAGGCGTTCCAACTGGCGCGCATAGGCACCGAGCAGTGCCTCAATCCGCCGTGCTTCCGGGCTGCCAGGTTCGAGTCGTGCGTGTTCTTGTCGGATTTCTGCTTGTCTGGCCAGCAAGTTTGCTTGAGCCTCGTCGATTACGCCCTTGACGTAGTCGCGATACCAGGGAGCGAATGCCAGCGGGTAAGCTTGGAACCGCTCATGGGAGTTATCGCCATAATTCCCCAGCCATAGCTCGGCCTCCGGATCCAGCGAGCCCTCGCACCACAACTGGTTCTGGTAGCACTTCCACGAGATACCGGCGCGTTGCAGGCGTTCGCCGTAAGAGGTCCAGGCCAAAGCGCCGGGATGCGTCTGTTCGTTGCGAAGATAGACCAGCGTGTCAGTGTCATGGTTTTCGCGTACGGTACCCGACCACATCATCAGGCGGTTCGGCGCAGTGCCTGTCATGATGCTGCAGTAGTTCTGGTCACAGACGGTGAAGGCATCCGCTAAAGCGTAATAAAACGGGATATCGTCGCGTGTACAAAAACCCATTGTCCCCGGGATATGTTCGTACTCCTTGTTCCGGTAGCGTTTGGCCTCGATCCAGTTGTTATGCGCACCGCCGTTCCAGGCATCGATCTGATCGTCCCGATTGTGCGGCAGCGAACCCATCCACGTCGCCCGGGTATCTTTGATGCTTACATGCCAGGGCAGGTAGGCGTTGCCGTCCCGGTCGCGCTGCAGAAAAATGGACGTTCCGTCCGCCTGGCGCAGTGCGCGCGGATCATTGAAGCCTCGCACGCCGCGCAATGTTCCGAACATGTGATCGAATGAGCGATTCTCTTGCATCAGAACGACTACGTGTTCGGCGTCGAGGTAGCTGGTTCCGGGAGCAGGTGTAATGGCGTAAGCGCGCGCAACAACCGGAGGTATAACCCCGGCAATGCCCATGGCTTCGGCGAATGCCAATCCACCCTTCAGGAAGTCTCGTCTGTTAATCACTCGTCAACCCACCCTTGAACTGTGCCTTTTCGATTCGCCACATGTGCCTGCCGTCCTTCAAATGCATTCCGCGAGCAGCATCCGCGCCGCTTCGACGGTCAATTCGATCGGGTTGCTGCCCGCAGCAGGATCGTCCACGGCCATTTCGGCGATCGTCCCGGTCGCGTCGTTGTCAATGCCGAGTGCAGTCAGCCTGTCCGGAAGATTCAGCTCGGCTCGCAGCGCTATGGTGAAGTCGTAGAAACCATCAAAGCCGCCCTCAATTCCGAGATACCTGGCGAGCCTGGCTATCGAACCCTCGATTGCCGGCCGATTGAACCGCAACACTGCGGGCATCATGACAGCGTTTGTCGTCCCGTGATGGGTACCATGGATCGACCCGATGGGATGCGATAGCGCGTGAATCGCGCCCAATCCCTTCTGGAAGGCCACCGCTCCCATGAGCGATGCCGCCATGAGGTAGGCACGTGCACCTATGTTCGCTCCATCCCGATAAGCCTGGACGAGATGCTCCTTCACCAAGCGCATGCCTTCAACAGCAATGCCCTGGCTCATTGGATGGTAGAAGGGCGAGCAGTAGGACTCGAGGCAATGGATGAAGGCGTCCATCCCGGTGCCTGCAGTGAGCATCGGCGGCAGCCCGACTGTCAGTTCAGGATCACAAATAGTAACCGTCGGCAAGATCCGGGGATGGAAGATGATCTTCTTCGTATGAGTTTTGGAATTGGTGATCACGGACGATCGACCGACTTCGGAGCCTGTGCCGGACGTGGTCGGCACGGCGACAATGGGAACGATCCCGCTGGTGCTTGCCCGAGTCCATCGGTCGCCGCCGTCCTCAAAATCCCACACGGGCCGAGTCTGGCCAACCATGAAGGCTATCGCTTTGCCGAGATCAAGACCGGAGCCCCCGCCAAACGCGACCACTCCATCGTGGTTGCCGGACCGAAATGCCTCGATACCGGCGTCGAGATTCTTTTCTGTCGGGTTCGTGTCGACGTCGGCGAACAGATCGCGACCCAACCCTCCCGCGTCGAGCAGATCCAGTGCATGTTGGGTAATGGACATACTGGCGAGGCCGCGGTCGGTAACCAGAAGCGGCCGCTTCATACCCGTTGCACGGCAACACTCTGCCAACTCCGCGAGACGGCCCTGCCCGAACCGGATTGTAGTCGGATAGCTCCAGTTCACGTTCAGATTCATGGCAGGGTCTTCCTGAAGTGATATGACTTTGGGCGAGTCAAATTGTGAAAGCCAATCACAGACAGGGTGCCGCCGCGCCCGGAATCCTTCACCCCTGTCCAGCACAGCGCCGGATCGAGATAGTCCGCCCGGTTGAGGTACAAGGTGCCCGCCTCGACATCGCGGCCGAGATGCCTCGCTCTCTCAGGATCGCGTGTCCACAGCGATGCGGTAAGACCGAACCTGGAATCGTTCATCAAGGCGAGCGCCTCGGCGTCACTCCGCACTTTCATGATTCCGACCGCCGGGCCGAACGTCTCCTCCCGCATGAACGCCATTGAATGGTCGACGTTGATCAAAATCTGGGGCGCGACATACGTGCCGCCATCATCGGTCGGGAAGGCGTCAGGAGCAACCAGCGCCCGGGCGCCTCGTGCAACCGCATCAGCGATCTGCTCACGAACGACGGCTGCCAGGCGTCGCGTCGCCATCGGGCCAAGGGTCGTTTCCGAGTCGAGCGGGTTGCCTAGCCGGTGCCCCGACAGCCAAGCGAGAGCCTTGTCGACGAACGCGTCGTACCGCTGCTCGGCGACGTAGATCCGCTCAATGCCGCAACAACATTGACCGGAGTTGTAGATCGCCGCGTCCATGAGCACTGTAACGGCGGCATCCAGATCGGCATCTTCGAGCACATACGCAGGGTCCTTACCGCCCAGCTCCAAACCGATTGGCGTCAATGTGCCCGCCGCGGCTGCTTCGATCGCCCGACCGCCACTCACCGACCCGGTAAAATTGATGAAGTCGAACTGCCTTTCGCTGATCAGCTCGAAAGTCGTCGCATGGTCGAGGAAGATGTTTTGAAACACGTCAGGCGGCATTCCTCCTTCGGTGAACGCCTGCACCATGCGCTCGCCGACCAGCGGAGTCTGCGAAGCGTGCTTCAGGACGACGCAGTTGCCTGCAATGAGCGCCGGCACGACGGTATTCACCGCGGTCAAATACGGGTAGTTCCATGGCGCGATTACGAGCACGATCCCATGCGGCTCCCTTACGATTGTCCGCAGGAACGCATCGCTGTTCTCGATCAGTATTGGTCCTAGCGCCTCCTCCGCGATGCTCACCATGTAGTCGGACCGCTCGTTCACACCCGCGAGTTCGCCGCCGTACCGCACGGGACGGCCCATCTGCCACGCAAGCTCCGGTACGAGCTCGTCCGCCATGGCATTCAGGCGCGCAATACCCTGGCGGACCAGCCCGATTCGCTCGTCCAAGGGTCGGCGTTGCCATGTCTTCTGCGCTGCGCGCGCCTTGGCAATGGCCGCCCGTGCCGCGCCGGCGTCGACGACAGGCCGCTCCGCATACACGGAGCCATCAATCGGTGAAACGCAAGTAATTACCGACATCGTCCTTCTGTTTGCGGATGTCCGCACATGCAAAAGCGCCCACCCGCCCCGGTGCGCTCATTGTCATGGCTTCAACACCTTTCGAAGCCGCGGCTGATCTCCCAGTCCGTCACGCAGCGATCAAATTCTTCCTGCTCCCATTCGGCCGCACGCACGTAGTGATCTACGACGTTGTCTCCGAACGCCTCGCGCAGCATTCGAGACTCGCGCAATGGCGTGATTGCTTCGCGAAGCGTATGAGGGATATCCTCATCCCGGTCATCATTGTAGGCATCGCCGACAAAAGGCTCGTCGAGGTCTCGCCCGCGCTCGATTCCGCTCAGCCCGGCGGCTATGAGCGCAGCCATCGCGAGATACGGGTTCAAATCAGAGCCACCAATGCGGCATTCGATGCGAATACCGGGTCCGCCTTCACCGCAAAGCCGATACCCGGCAGTTCGGTTGTCGCGGCTCCAGACAACTTTGGTCGGCGCGAACGTGGCAGCCGCAAAGCGCTTGTACGAGTTCACGTACGGCGCAAGGAAACAGGTTATCTCCCGTGTATGCTCGAGAAGTCCCGCTACGTATTGCCGCATCAACGTCGACATCCCGTACGGTGCCTTTTCGTCATAGAACAGGGGCTGGGATCCGTTCAGACTCCATATCGACTGGTGAATGTGAGCGGATGAGCCGGCGGCATCCTTGTTCCATTTTGCGAGAAACGATATCGACTTGCCGTTCTGCCAGGCGATCTCTTTGCAGGCATTCTTGACAATTGCATGCCAGTCGGCCGTCACGAGAGGATCGGCATACCGAACGTTGATCTCTCCCTGACCTGCCCACGCCTCACCCTTGGTGCTTTCCACCTGGATGCCCGCCGCGTACAGCCCGTTGCGCAGCGCGCGCATCACGTCTTCTTCGGTCGTCGTCTGGAAGACATGGTAGTCCTCGTTGTATCGGCCAAACGTGGCCAGGTCGCGGTACTTGCTGCGCCAAGCTTCCTCGTAGGACTGAGTGAAAAGGTAAAATTCGAGCTCCGTGGCCATGCAGGCTTTGAAGCCCATGGCTTCGAGACGCTCGATCTGTCTCTTCAACACTGTCCGAGGTGCATGCGGCACCTCGGTATGGTCCGCGGGGTCGAGAACGTCGCAAAGGACAAGCGCGGTACCCTGCAGCCAGGGCAACCGGCGCAGTGTCGTCAGGGCAGGCCGCATGAGATAGTCGCCGTAGCCTTTGTCCCAGCTCGTCGCGGCGTACCCGGGAACTGTGTTCATCTCGACATCAGTCGCAAGTAGATAGCTGCACGAATGAGTTTCTTCGTGCGCGTGCTGCAGAAAGAAGTCGGCATGAAAGCGTTTACCGACCAGCCTTCCCTGCATATCTACCTGGCAGGCGAGTACCGTATCGATACGACCATCCGCGACGTCCTGACGCAAATCGTCCAGAGTATAGGAAGCGGTCACGGCAGACACCCGCTGTACGCAATCACGGAGAGCAAGGTTCTTGCTCCGCGATGCGTTGCTTTTATGGACCGTTCGCTATATTGCAGCACCATGTTCCGCGCCCCCGATGGCTCTACCAGTCCGCTCCGGCTCCAACGGTAAGCTGCTTGCCGGATGCGGTACCGACGTCCAAATCGCCAAGTGCACGTCCAAGAATCGAGATGAGGAAGCTCGTGATGTCGCCGCGCGTCTTTTCGCCGACGAGATCATTGCGAACCTCGATCATGACATTTGGGATGCCGCGGGCGATGCCATGTTCGATCAGCGTGTGCGTCACGCCGTCCGCCGGCCCGTAAGGTTCGTTACGCCGGACCAGGAAGCGCGAGCCGATCCCGGCCGCCGCCGCCAACATGGCATCTGCAAGCCGGCTGTCGCGGTCGTGCAGGATGCCTATATCGACGACTCTCCGCCGCCCGAAATATATCGGGGTGAAGGTGTGCACCGTCACCAGAACCGTCCTTTGATGTCGGGTCGCACGATCGTCCAAGACTGCCGCGAGTCCATCGCGAAAGGGCAAATAAATTTCCGCCACACGCATTGCGCGCTCGGCGTCGTCGAGATTGCAATTTCCGGGGATAGCGTAGATTTCGCTGCGCGCAGGAATGGCCGACTCGGAGGCCGGCGGGCGGTTACAGTCGTATGCCAGCCGGGAGAAGCGCTGGTAGCAGAGAGTTCCGTCGAAAGCCGCTGCCAGGGATCTGGCAAGCTCAAGGGCTCCGATGTCCCAGGCGATGTGACTACGACAGACCGGTTCCGCGAGACCCAACGTTCCCAGCCGATCAGGCAGGCGCCATGAGGCATGCTCACAGACGAATACCGCCTCGCCTTCGCCGTCTGCATGCTCGATTGCCATCGGACTGTCAACCGGGCGCGGCAATTTCATTCATTTTTCCAGCTGGTTAGCACATTGATACGTAAAAAAGGCGACTAATCCGGGAAGCTGGTAAGGTCTCCTTTTTGGCGAAGATTGGACGGCACCCTCATCGTCCCGAGTAGCACCGCTCCTCGCTATTCAAACGTGAGAATCCTCCCCTCGGATCCGCTGGGGAAAGGGATGCCAAGAATCCACGAGACTGTCGGTGCGATCTGGGGCGTCACCGTTCTCCGACTGGTCTTGCCTCGAGGGATACGCCAGCCGTAGAAAACCAGCGGCACATGAGTATCGTAGTTGTAGGGTGAACCGTGAGACGTTGGCTCTACGCTATCGAGCCACCCTGATCCCAAGTGGACGAATACGTCTCCCGACCTCCCGAAGAAGAAGCCCCTCTGGTAAAACGACTCCAGGCCGGCGCTGTATGCCATGGTTGCATAGTTGTGAGAAGTATTCGTTGCAACCACGCCCTCGAAAATACGAAGAAATGTGGCTATTTCGTTCTGAACCGAGGTTAGCGACAGTTCGCGTTGTGCGATCAGTTCCCGGTTGAGGTAAACCTGCTGATTCACATAACGGGAAATCCACTCGCCTTCACCGTACTTCTGCGCAAGGTGCTGCTGCAGCTGCTGAACCATACGAGCGTTGTCGAACTTGCCGCCTGGCAACCCTCGCTGTCGCAACGACTGCGGAAACTCGACGACCCCGTGGTCGGCCGTCAGGAAAACCAGGCAATTTCCTTCCCCGACCTCTTCATCGAGAAAAGAAAGTAGCCCCGCAAGTTCCCGGTCGAGCCGCAGGTATATGTCCTGTATTTCGACCGATCTAGGCCCGAATCGGTGCCCGACGTAATCGGGTGAGGAAAAGCTGATCGCCAGGAAATCAGGCGTATCGTCCTCTCCCAGCTTCAGGGCCTGTACGGCAGCTTTCGCAAATGCCCCGAGAAGCTCGTTGCCGAAAGGCGACGTGATGATGCGCACCAGCGAACCGTTCATCCGATGAGGGAACACCGCCGCTCTCTCGTCATCGAACGGATCTTCCCACGGAGCATCGTCTTCATCGCTCTCGGTGTATTCGCCGATCGGCAGCAATGGCTCCCATACTGCACGGCTGTATTCGTGCGCGAGCTTCCGTTCATTGAACGTCCGGACCCACTGCGGCAGCTCATCCATGTACCAGGTGCTGGTGACGAAACCCCCGGTTCCAGAGTCGTACCAGAAAGCGTAGTCTGCCAGGTGTCCGCCGGGCAGGATCGCCGAACGATCCTTGATCGATAGTGCGACCACCTTCGCCTGCGGCGTGAGCCTCTTGAGCTCGTCCGTAACCGTGGTGCTCAAAAGATTTTTGGGCGACACACGGCCCGCGGCGTCATCAGCGCCTACCGTTTGCACGGACGCATCTTCAACGGCACTGACTAGCTTGTTGGCGGTGCGGTCGTACCAGTCGTTTGCAACTATGCCGTGGACGGCAGGTGTGGTGCCGGTATAAATAGATGCGTGCCCAGGCGCCGTGTAGGTCGGGACGTAGTCGTAATGATGGTTGGCAAACAGGTAGCCGTCGCCGACGAGACGTTTGAAGCCGTTTTCGCCGAATTTGCCCCAGAAGCGAGGGAGATACTCGAACTTCATCTGGTCGATCACGATACCGACGACGAGCTTCGGCCTCTCTTCGACCAGCGGTGTGTCCTGCTGAGCAGCCCACGCCCCGAGCCAATTGGGACCAAATACCAGCCCCGCAACAATTGTCACTCGAAACGGGGGCCATACTCGGCGTTTTGCAGCTCTCATGAACAGAGCTTTCCTTTCAGGCCCCCGACTTATCACTTCAGAATTCGAAACGAACGCCCGCTCGATACATCCGGCCAATCAGATCATAGTAGTAGCCAAAGACATCGATCGGACCGCTGCCAACGCTCGTGCCTCGAGCCGCGATCGAAGGCGCGCGATTCGCGACATTCGTCACAACGAACATGAACTCAATCCCGTCCCACGGCTTCACCCGCGCCGAGAGGTCCAGGTAAAAGGCGCCGTCGATGTGGTTGTTGTTGATGGTTGGATGTTCTGCCGTGGATTCGGGGCAGTTTTGCGTGCACTCAATGTATGTCGTTCCGTACACGCCGTCGCTGACACCACGACCGACGGCCGAGAGCGCGACCAGGCCCGTATCGTATGTGGCCTGAACCCGGTATCTCCAGTCCGGTATCCCGTCTCTGTTTTCCCCCAGGCTCGACATGGGAGCGTCAATGCCGTTGTCGAGCTCTGCCTTCAGGTAATGCGATGCCATACCTCGTATCGAGAAATCGTTACCCCACAAGTCAGTGCGGTACGCGAGCTCGAGGTCCATGCCCCGTACGTCTTGCCGCGCGAAATTCAGAGGAGCGCGGCGGATTTGGGTGAGAACACCTGATGCATCACGCTCCGTCTGGGCGCAGAGGGTCTGATCGCCAAGGAAGCACTCGGTAAGGATCGTCCCAAATCCGAGCGTCGTGACCGCGTCTTTGACTGAAATGTCGAAATAGTCGACTGAGCCGGACAGGCCTGGCAGAAAGCTCGGCCGATAAACGATGCCGGCGCTGAACGTATCGGCCTTTTCAGGCTTGAGGTCCGGGTTGCCGCTGGTAACCTGGAAATACGTTGTGCTCTCGTAGTCGCGGAAAGGGTCGTCAATTGACGACGTCTGCGTCTGACCCGAAGCGTACAGCTCATTCAGAGTACCCGCCCTGATGTCACGAGACTTCGTGAACCGGAAGCGGATATCATCGACAGGACTGAAGTTCAAACCAGCCTTCCACGTCGTGACATACCCGGATGAACTGTAGTCAGTAGCGCGAACGGCGAGGTTGACGTCGAGAAGGTCCTCGACCAACGGCACAATCGTCTCGGCGTACGCCTCCGAAACATGGTACGAGCCGGTCATTGGCTTGTAGTTGCCCGCCCAATAGGAATTCGTCGGCGACAGTGGATCAGTATCGCCGGTGATCTTCTCGCGGCGGTGCTCGATGCCCATCGCGAGAGAAACAGGACCAGCCCAGGATTCGAAGGGTTCGCCATTCAGATTCGCCGCAAAAACGTCTTGCGTCAATTCTGCGCTCAGCCACGCGTGCCCGCCCACGTAATCTATCGCTGCTTCCGAGGCAGTACCCGTGCCAAGGAGATTGTACGGAACGCATCCGTTGTTCGGAGCCGTAAGGGTGCTCCGGCATACGATGGCGCCGCTCGGCGCACGCACCGCGTCGATGGCCTCCCGGTACCTGGCGGTAATAGTCGGGAACGTGGAGTTGTAGTAGTGACTCACATTCCGGTTGGCGTAGACATCCCAACTCCAATCCGAACCGAACAGTTGCAACGACCTGCCACTGAGTCCCACGAGATAGCGATTTTGCTCGCGCGTGGTCTCGGTCAGAATGCCGCCGTAGTCCGCATTCCAGCTACCGACCGTGAGGCTGGTCAGGTCCAATTCGACCATACGATCGACGACTTCTTGCGGCAGGAATGCGTTGTCCCGCTGAATTGTGATGCCGCCGAAGTTGAACTGCGGCGTGGAATCCATCGAGGTTTCAGCGCGCCCCCTGGAAAATTGCGCAAAAACCTCGACGTCGTCCGTCACGTCGTAGCTGACGTAGGTGAAAAGGCCTTGGCGCGAGATTTCCGGTGCAAGGTCCTGGGGTCCATTGCCGAAATCGGTGTACCGCCAGTCACCCCCCACCATATAGCGGTCACCGGCGATTGGCCCAAAGTTCAATTGACCGGGGGTACCGCCCGGACCGAAGTACAGGCCGCGAAGAGGGCCTGAGGTGACGATTGCGCCAGGCGCAACGTTGACGAATCCGGTGTTCCTTTCGACGAGATAGAAGGGCTCGCCATTGGTCGGGCTATATGCCGGATTGTCCAGAATTTTCGCGCCTGAGTACCAGGACCTCGGGTACCCGTCCACACCGGCGGTGTAGTTGTCCTCGTAGCTGAACAGTGCATGGCCACGGCCACCGGAGAACGGTGTACCCCAAGTCAGCGAGCCGCTGTAGTTCTCGTTATCCCCGAACGTGCTCATACCCCCCATCAACTCGCCTTTGATGCCCGTAAAGTCCTTGTCGAGCACGAAGTTCACGACACCGGCGACGGCATCCGAACCCCAGGCTGCCGAGGCACCGCCCGTCACGACATCGATCCGTTTGATCAAGGCGTTCGGCAGGAAATTGACATCCACCAGCCCAGTGAGCGAGGCAGCAGGAACGCGCTTGCCATCGAGCAGAACGAGCGTCCGGACCTCTCCGAGGTCGCGAAGATTTAGTGAGTTGATGCCCGTCCCGCCATTACTGATCTGCCCCACCTGGGTTGTTGGGTTGGAGCTTGCACCTAGTGCCGGGAGCTCATTGACCAGGTCCGCAACGTTGACCGGAGATAGAACACCAAGCTCTTCCGCACCGATCACGGTCGTCGGCGTAGGTGCATCGTAGCCATCGCGAACTACCCGGGACCCGGTCACCAAAACTTCTTCTATCGATTGCTCGCTTTCACTTTGGGCATACGCTGTGCCTGCAACGAGCGGTACTGCTGAAAACAGCAATGCCACGCTCAAGCCGCCAACGGTCCCCTTACTCACGACAGTCGAACTCTGAGCGCCTTTCATCGGCCCCTCCCCCTAACAATCCTGGACACGGACGAGACAGATGATAGTCTCCATAGTTGTAAGCGTCAACTGATGTGAAAGTCTTTGATTAACTTGGGAACGCCTTTTGGCGCCGCCCGTTCGGTGAAAAAATCTTAGGACGCCGTAGCCCGCACTTTCTGGCTTTTTTCGTTCAGGAGTTCCCCTACGTCGCGGAACAGCTTATGCTTTAGGGTTTGGAAGCAATCTTGTGATCCCTCCTCACTCATCCATATTTGCTTCTGGACATTCGCGCTGATGAACACACGGAAAGAAAAACAAAAGGCGTTAAATCAGAACAGTAACGCGGTAGTTAATTCAAACGATCAGAACGTTGACTTCGGATTCCTGACCGAGCACGTAATCCATCATTACCGCCTGCTCAACCTGGAGCTGACGCGGTTGCATGCCAAGCTCTTCAAGGACACTCCAATGGAGAAGGGCGTCGGCAAAATGACTGCGATGGCCCTGGTACATTTCAATCCAGGCCTCACCCAGGCAACAATTGCGAGATCCATCAACAAGGACAAGGCTGCTATCGCCAGGATTATCGACGAGCTCGTACAGCGCGGCTTTATCAACAGGGAGATTTCACCGGATGAGCGTCGGTCCTATTCGCTGACGCTCACTAAGCGAGGACGTCGGGAGTTTCTGCGGTTCGCCAAGCTCAGCAAGGCCTGCGAGGTGACATTCGTCGAGGGGCTGACGAAGTCCGAACGAAACCAGCTGCTCTTTCTTCTGAAAAAGCTTCGTCGCATTCATACTCCCTGGATGATCGGGATTGAATAGAGCGTATCTGCGAGTGCGCAACCCGTCTTGAGCCCCGGCGCTCAGGTGAGATCTCTGCGGAGCCCTGCGCTAGAGACGGGTTAAATTTCCGGCCGTGTCGGAGTAGTGGTGCCGCAAATCGCCATCACAGGACGTTCTGTGGCTCGGCGAAATATCGAAGTGCGAACCTGTCCGGTGAGAACGCGTGGAGCGGGGTGCTGCAGGTCCCCGCATCGATGAGCTCCGCTAACGCGTCACCTACTCCCAGTGAGATTCCGAACCCATGCCCACTCATCCCGGTTGCCACGACGAGGCCTGGCAAGGTTTCACCGATTACCGGTATCCCGTCCGGAGTGATATCCACCCGGCACGCCCATGTTTCGGCTAGTTGTAAGTCCTCTTTGAGCCGGAAGTCGGTTTTCGCAAACTGCATCCCTTTATGAAGTTCGGCCGAATTGGGCGGGACATAGGGCACTCGAATCTCAGAGTAGCGCGCCGGGTCTGTGCTCAAATAGGCCGCTGTCCAGCGCTGGTTCTCTACGAATCGACGACCGACGTGAATGGAAACGCCCTTGCGATTGGCCAGATACGTCGGAGCGAATCTTCCGGCGACGCGCAGTGACCTCAGCGTGAGCTCAAAGTCGGCAGGCCTCATCATCCCAAGGGCGATCGTCAGACCACCGTCCTTGCGGGGCCGAACGAGCACGTCGGGAGTCCATGACGGTATTTGCAGACCATGATTGAACGGCATGGTGCGGCCGACCGAAATCTTCAGGTCGCTTTGTGGAATCTGGATACCGTAGCGGGACAGAAAGATACCGGTCCAAAGCCCCGCGGCCACAACGGCAACCTTGCACCGCACGGAGAATTTCTCCGTTTCGATCCCGCTGATGCGCCCCGCCGAGAGCTGCAGCGCCTGAACATGGCAGTTCTCATGGACTTCCGCACCCAGTCTAACCAAGGCTGCAGCGATCGCCGGGGCTGCAAGGGTGGGCTCGGCGCGCGCGTCGCAAGGAGTGTAAAGCGCGCCGAGGAAGCCGGGGCGCAGGCTGGGACATATTTCCGCCAGCCGGTCTCCGACAAGGATCTCGCTATTGATACCGAACTCCCGGGCGATATCGATCCAATCTCGCATGGCCTGCATTTTCTTTTCGTCGCCAGCGATGGCGAGATTGCCCGAGACCACAAACCCGGTATCGCCTTCGATCTCACGGTCGATGTCATGCCACCGTTCCAGGCTCCTTATTACCAGCGGCATTTCCCTCGCATCGCGACCCTGCTTGCGGACAAATCCCGAGTTTTTGCCCGATTGTTCACCAGCGATCCTGCCTTTTTCAAATAGCCCCACCCGGAGACCGCGCCTGGTCAAATACCATGCTGTGGCACACCCGATGATGCCGCCGCCGATCACCGCAACGTCGACGGAAAGTTCCTTCTTCACGAAGTAGATCGACCCGCTTCAATAACAGATTGGAGAGCCTGGCGTGAGTTGGCCAGGCTCATTTGGTTTGGGAAGGTGGAAGCTCGCTAGCACCAAAGACTTTCTATCTTCCCCGCGAACCCGCTCGATGTCGGACGCTCCCTGAACATCCTTGCAAACGGAGATGATTCTATAGGATTATATTATCAACGGTTGTATGTCACAACCCTTGTTACCGTCTCCTTTCCAGGGAGCCAGTCATGGTATTGCCAATTCAGTATGCGTCACGTTCTCCGGTCGTGACGGAGAAGTACGCTCCTTCCGAATTGCTCGTCAAGGGGAACCCGAAACAGATCCTGGAAAGTTATTTCGTGTCGGACGACGGGAGGTTCAGAACCGGAATATGGTCTGGCGAACGGGGAGCGTACCGCCTGGAATTCGGCGCGACCAAGCACGAGTTCTTTTTGGTGCTCGACGGTCATGTTCGCGTCACACCCGATGGAGGACCCGCTTCGGACTATCGAGCCGGCGAAGCCTGCGTCATACCCGCCGGGTTTCGAGGTGTATTCGAGATTGTCGAGAGGGCGAGGAAGCACTACGCCATTTACGAGTGAGCCTGTAGCGACCTCAACCACGTGCGACTTGGACCGGAGAGGGGAATGAAGAAGCTGATCAACACTGTCGCTACAACGGTTGACGACATGCTGGAGGGATGTGTCGCGGTCTCGACATCCCTGGCGATTCTCGAGGGCCACAGGGTCGTGGTCCGGTCAGATTTTCAATCGCTGCGAGACTCCGGAGCCGTCGCGCTAATATCGGGCGGTGGGTCCGGGCATGAGCCGGCGCACGCGGGGTACGTTGGTCGCGGCATGCTGACCGCGGCGGTCTGCGGGGAGATTTTCACCTCACCTTCGACGGATGCCATTCTCACGGCTCTTCGGACCGTCACTGGACCCGCGGGGGCGCTACTCATCGTCAAGAACTATACGGGAGACAGGCTCAACTTCGGCCTGGCAGCGGAGATTGCACGCTCCGAGGGCATGCATGTCGAAATGGTAGTCGTCGAAGACGATGTAGCTCTGCAAGGCACGGAAGCGGTCGGGCGGCGCGGGATTGCAGGCACAGTCCTTGTCCACAAGGTTGCCGGCGCTGCAGCAGAGGCGGGCCGGTCGCTCGGTGAGGTGCGGGACGCCGCCCTGAAGGCCATCGCGAATATCGCCACCATGGGCGTCGCCTTGCGGCCCTGTGTCGTACCGGGTTCGAACCGAACGAGCTTCGAGCTTGGGGAGAGTGAGATCGAATTCGGCTTGGGTATACATGGAGAAAGCGGACGATCGCGCGAGAAACTCACCACTGCCGCGGAAGTGGTGGACCGTCTCGGCTCGGCCGTTTTCGATGCCCTCCGGCTTGCTCGCGGTGACCGCATAGCGCTGATGGTGAACAATCTCGGCGCAACACCTCCCATGGAGCTGGCGATCGTTGCCAGGGAAGCTTTACGGGCTTGTCATCGAAGAGGGCTCGAGACCGCGCAAGTCTGGGTGGGCACCTTCCTCACCGCACTCGACATGGCAGGTTGCTCGATCACGGCGATGAAGCTGACTCCTCCATTGGCTCGAGCTCTCGACGCGCCATGCGAGGCGCCCGCATGGCCCGGACAGAGTCATACCGACGCCGGCATTCGACGTATTTCGCCGCCGGATGCGAAGGGTGCGAACCGTCATGTCTCCAGGGGGCCGGCCCTGCCGGAGCTCAGAGTAGCGCTAGGCGAAGTGGCCCGCGCTCTGCAAGAGGCCGAACCTCGTTTGACCGAGCTGGACAGAGCTGCCGGAGATGGTGACCTTGGCATCAATCTTGCGCGTGGTGCTAACGCGATCGAGCAAGCATTGAATCAGCTCACTGAAAATCACCCAGCAGACGTGCTGAAGGATCTGTCGGATCTCGTCAGGCGAACCGTTGGCGGCACATCCGGCGCGTTGTATGCAGCCGGCCTTCTACGGGCGGCCACCGTACTCGAGCCGCACGATGCTCCACTTCCCGCACACTGGGCAGAGGCGCTGGCTGAAGCAACAACCACGATATCGCGCCTGGGTGATGCCGGCGTAGGCGATCGGACAATGCTCGATGCCTTGGTACCGGCCGCCGATTCGTTAGGCTACCGGCTGACCGACGGTACGCGCAAGGCACTGCAGGCAGCCATTGCTGCGGCTGAAGAGGGGGCAGCGTCGACCGCAACTATCGTCGCCCGGCGTGGCAGGGCAAGTTACCTCGGCGAAAGGATCATCGGCACACGCGATCCCGGAGCGGAAGCAGTGTGTATTTGGCTTGGTGCGATCGGGCGCTCGCTTGGCGCCTGACGACCAACGGATGGGGGAGCAAACGGTTGTTTTTTCTTCCCATATCCTGTTGCTTGTTGAGACCCAGATTCTCGATACGCCCGCCGGCTCCGAGAGAGCGCTAAGAACAGATGGGGGTACTTAAACATGACCGTGCATTCATCCTCTCGACGCACCTTTCTCAGAAGTGCTGGCATTGCCCTTTCCGCATCCATGTTGCCAAGCCTTGCGCGTACTGGAAGCCGTCGCCCTTACCAGACAATCGACACACATCGAATCCTTAGCTGCAACATCCGCGTGGCGCTCGACACTGACGAGCAACGTGGGTTTGGATGGTCGACACGGCGCGATGTGTGCATCGAGGTAATCCGCTCGTACGAGCCAGACATTGTGTGCACCCAGGAAGTGCTCCGCATCCAGAATGAGGACCTGAAGCAGGCGTTATCCGGCTTTCAAAGCCACGGATTCGACGGCCCCGAGATGCTCGCGAACCCCGACGGCTACCACTTTATCTCCAAGAACGTGATCTATTTCAATCGCTCCCGGTACGATCAAGTGTCCGCTGGTGGATTCTGGCTGTCCGAAACGCCCCATCTTGCCGCATCAAAGTCGTGGGGTACGGCGAGGGCACGCCAGATAAACTGGGTGTGGCTACGCGACAAACATACCCGGGCGCAATTCCGGGTGCTGGACGTCCACCTGGATCATCTTGAACAGGAAGCGCGCATGCAACAAGTCAGGATGCTTCTCCGGGAAGCCGATCTGTACCCCAGTGAGTTTCCTCAAATCCTTGCCGGCGACTTCAACGTCGACCGAACCAATACCGTCTACCGCGAGATGAGCGAGGCTGAATGGCACGACACCCACACGGAGAAGCATGGCGATGCTGATCCTGGCTTCACGTTTCATGAATTTCGGGGTCGGAATTTCCCGAGCTTCCGGCCTCCTGAGCGAATCATGGGAAAGATTGATTTCATTTTTAGAAAAGGGAACGTACGCACGATAGACGCGTCAGTAATTCGAGACGAGATCGGAGGGATATACCCGAGCGATCACTATTTTGTCCTCGCCGAGCTTTCCCTGCCTGGGGATCTTCCATGACCACCGCATCGCAAGTGCCCTTGTCCTCCCGCAACGTACTGACGTTTACCGGCGCGATAGTAGCTTACCTGATTGGAGCCGGAGTGGCGTCCGGACAAGAAGCCCTCCAGTTCTTCGCTGCCTTCGGAGTCCGTGGTGCGATAGGCGCTGGCATCATGGCGCTTCTACTGTACGTATGGTTCAGCGCCACCATCATGAGTGATGGCCAGAAGCTGAAACTGATGTCATCGAACAAGATTTTTGCGCATTACTGCGGAAGGCACCTTGGTCGGTTTTTTGAAGTATATGCACCGCTTTACCTCGTAATGGTGTTCATGGTGATGGTCGCCGGGGCCGGTTCGATTCTCAACGAGGCATATGGCTTCCATCCGCAATTGGGACGCCTCCTAATGGTAATTGCGGCACTGATCACGGTCTTGATGGGGCTGAAAAATGTGGTCAACATCGTTGCGAAGCTCGGGCCACTCATAATCGCTTTCGCTATATCCATAGCCTTGGCCAACATCGCTCTTAACCCTTCCGGCATTGCCGAAGCAGACGCCGTAATGCAAACAATCTCCGTCCCTAAGGCTGCGCCTGCCTGGTTCATCTCCGGCCTAATTTTCCCGGCTACCGGCTGCGTGCTGGTGGCCCCGTTCCTGGCTCAGCTTGGATCGATGGCCAACAGTCAGCGTGAGGCGCGGATTGGCGGCACGCTGGGTGGCGGTGCCTTTATCATCGCTGTCATCACGATGTGCTTCGGGCTACTTGCAAGTATTGGTGAGCTTTACGCGCAAAACATTCCAACGTTGTTTCTCGCAAAGAACTGGAATGCTGTGCTGGCTCTGGCCTTTATGGTTGCCATCATGGCGGCGGTTTACACCACATCAGTTCCGATGCTATGGCTCAGTGCTAATGCGATCGCACCAGATGAAGGAACCACGCGTTTCAGGGTATGGGTGTTTGCGATCGCAATCGTTGCGTTTATTGGCGGCCAGTTCCCTTTCGCAAAGCTGGTAAATGTTCTTTATCCGCTTTCTGGTTATCTCGGTTTGTTCTTGTTCGCAAGCATTCTGCTGCGCCAGCTGCGCGACTTATTTCGGCGCCTTCGCCGGGAGGCGGCGGATCTGCGCGAGCGCACGTAGCAATACGCCCGTCTTGGGTACTGGGCATGGCGTTCTAAATGGTGTCCGTCGGCAATTCGACGATGGAATCGCAATGTAGGAGGAGTCGGAGGCAATGACTCAGAACCAGAATGTCGCGGTGTTGGGTGGTGGTCACGGCGCGCACGCAATGGCGGCGGACTTGGTCTCGAAAGGCTTTCGCGTAAATCTTTTTGAGATGGAACGATTTCGGGAGAAGGTTCAGCGCGTTCTGGACTCCGGCCAGATTGAAGCGGTGGGTGAGCTAGAGGGGCACTTTCGCCTGAATAAAGCGGTGCTCGACATCGACGAAGCCATTGCTGATGTGCGTTACATCTTAATTGTCACACCTGCATTTGCGCACCGTGAGTACGCCAAGCTGCTCCGCGGTCGTGTTCGTGCCGATCAGGTACTGGTCTTTTACCCCGGAGCGTTTGCGTCACTCCTCTTCAAATCGGAGTTTGGTGATGCTCCCCTTCCGCTCATGGCGGAGGTCAACAACCTGCCTTACGATGCGCGCCTGGTGGGGCCGGGTCGCGTCGCGATCCATGGACGTAATCCCGTCAACATCGCTTTGTTTCCAGCGAACGCGGGGTCAGGCCTGATCGATGACCTGCGTCGCTTGCATCCGTTTGTAAGAGTTTATTCGGACGTCATCGAAGCCGGATTGAGCACGGTAAACCCGAGCATCCATTCCGGGCTTTGCCTCCTGAGCGTCACCGCCATAGAAAACTCGGCCAAGCGTCCATTCTTTCTATACGAGCATGGCGTTACACCCGCGTCCTGCCGCCTGGACGTTGCCTTGGACCAGGAGCGAAAGGCGATCGGCCGAGCCTTTGGCCACGACCTCACACCGATTGAGGACTTTTCCGGTATGGCGCCGGGCTACACATGGCAGGATTTCTACATGGCAATCCACGGAAACATCTCGCTGACGCCAATTTCCGGTCCGCATAGTATCGAGGACCGCTACTTCACCGAGGATACGCCCTTCGGCCTGGTGCCATGGAGCCACCTTGCGCAGCTGGCGGGCGTCGAAACGCCGATCATCAGCTCTATCATCACCATTTTCAGTGTCATTCACGAAAGGGACTGGTTAGCGGTCGGGCGCAATTTGCGGGAGCTCGGGCTGGACGGCATGCGACCGGAAGAAATAATCCAGTTTGTCCGAACAGGCACCGCTTCCTGAACTAAATCCGTGCTTCGGGCGGCGGTGAACGCAATCGGACTTCTTGCTCGGGCTCCGCGGTATGGCTCAGGCGGGCTGCAGAGCTCCGGCAATTCCCACTGCAGTCGTAGACGCTTCAGGCAGGGGAGCCGAATTTAGGCATGGCGATTCTTGCGCTGGACCAGGGCACCTCGGGGTCGAAGGCCGTTGTAGTCGATCAGGAGGGTATCCACTCCGTCGTCGAGAATCCCATCCGCCCGAAGTATCTGAGCCGTGGCGGCGTCGAACAAGATCCCGAGGAGATCTACAACTCACTCGTCGACGCAGGGAAGAAGGCCGTGGCGCAGGCAAGCCTGCCGATCGACGGTGTCGCCTTGGCTAATCAAGGAGAGTCCGTTCTGGCCTGGGATCCAGAGACCGGAAAACCTCTGACGCAGTGTATCGTATGGCAGGACAAGCGCTCCGAGGCGGTCACCGAGCGTCTTTCGGAGCACGCCCGGCGCATTCATGAACTCACCGCGCTCGTCCTCGACAGCTACTTCACTGCTCCCAAGCTCGTCTGGGTACGCGAGAATTTGACACGTGAGGGAGTCGTAACGACTACGGATGCCTGGATCGTGCATCGCCTGACCGGCGAATTCGTCACGGATAGCTCGACGGCCTCTCGATCGCTTCTCCTGGACGTCGACAAGGTGGAATGGAGCGGGGAATTGCTGCAGATCTTCGGCCTGCGGGACGAACGACTTCCGCGCGTTGTGACCTCCGACGAGATTGTCGGTGAGACCACGGTCTTCGGCGACGCCGCACCGGTCGGCGGGCTGATGGTGGACCAGAGCGCAGCCCTGCTGGCCGAGGGCTGTTTGGAACGCGGCGAAGGCAAGTGCACGTACGGCACCGGTGCCTTCCTGCTGGTCAACGCGGGCAGGAGGGCTCCACGTTTCGACAACGGCCTGACAACCTCCGTAGCGTGGACACTGCGAGGCGATACCTCGTATTGCGTTGACGGCCAGATCTACACGGCCGGTTCGGCCGTGCGCTGGATGCAAGAGTTGGGCATCCTCGATGATCCCAACACCCTCGATGATATCGAGGCCGAATCCTCTGAAGGAGTTCTATGCGGCCCATCCTTCGCAGGGCTTGCAGCCCCGTGGTGGCGTCCGGACGCGGGCGCGTTTCTCACCGGCATGCGACTGGCGACGGGCAAGGCGCAGATCATACGGGCTGTCCTGGAGGGCATATCCGCCCAGGTTGCAGAATTCGTGGAGCTGGTCCAGACCCAGCTTGGAGCGCCACTGCAGCGCCTCAAGGTCGACGGTGGCCTGACCCGCTCCAGGGTCATGATGCAGATTCAATCGGACCTTTTGCAGGTCCCTGTAGAAACCTACCCTTCGGCGCACGCGACGGCGCTTGGAGTGGCGGCAGCGCTTCGTGTTGCACTCGATCCCGAGCTCGATGTGCGTGAAGCCGTTTATCCCTGGCAGCCAGAGGCCACCTATCTGCCCCGGATCTCAGCCGATGCTGCACATGAATTTCGCCGTCGCTGGCAGAAAGCCGTGCAGGCAAACATGGACTTCTGAGTCTGCGCAGCATGGAGTTTTCGTCATTGTGCTCAGTGCAGGTTCCCTCGTGACGGCTTATGACTTCGCGGTGATCGGCGGCGGTGTGGTAGGCGCAGCGATCGCCCGCGACCTCGCCGGGACCAAACATTCCGTCGT
>CAZBGV010000005.1:65176-69790 GCA_964491485.1 uncultured Woeseiaceae bacterium
GTGTGGTAGGCGCAGCGATCGCCCGCGACCTCGCCGGGACCAAACATTCCGTCGTCATCCTCGAATCCTGCGAGGACGTCGTCGAGGGTACGTCGAAGGCAAACACCGCCATCCTGCACACCGGCTTCGATGCTACCCCCGGAACACTGGAATCGCGGCTCGTGGCTGAGGGGTACCATTTGGCGATGGAGTATGCCCGTGCTGCGGGCGTCGGCGTTAAGAGAACGGGAGCCATCGTCGTCGCGTGGGACCAGGAGGAGCGAGATGCCCTGCCGAGCATGCAAGCGAAGGCGGAGCGCAATGGTTATCGCAAGGCCAGGATCATCTCCGCGCAGCAGGTATACGACGAGCTCCCACACCTGGGCAAGGGCGCCGTGGCGGGTATGATCGTTCAGGACGAGGCCATCATTGATGCGTGGTCTCTGCCGCTGGCCCTGGCAACCGAGGCTGTGAACAGGGGCGCCGATCTGCTTCTGCGTCACCAGGTGAACGGTGTGGACGTTGGGCCCGAGCACACCGTGCTGTACACCTCCGCCGGTGACGTCACCGCGCGGTGGGTCGTGAACGCCGCGGGCCTGGGGAGCGACATTATCGACCGGCATTTCGGTTACGACCGCTTCCACCTCCACCCTCGAAAGGGCGAGCTTTGCGTTTTCGACAAGCTCTCGGCCAGGCTGGTGGACAAGATCGTACTTGCGATACCGTCCAGTAAGGGCAAGGGCGTGCTGGTCACACCGACGGTTTTCGGGAACGTGCTGCTGGGCCCCACCGCCCATGACGGCGATGATCGAGCAGACACCTCCACGACCGAGGATGGGTTCGCGTTCCTTTTGAGGAAGGGTGCCCGTATCTTTCCGAACCTGCTGAAGGAGGAAATCACCGCCACCTACGCCGGGTTACGCGCCGCCCACGATCTCGATGACTACCTGCTCCACGTCGACGCTGGCCAGCGCTATGTGATCGCCGCCGGGATTCGCTCCACCGGACTGACCTCCGCGATGGCTGTATCTCGTTATCTCATTGGTGAGCTCGAGCAGGCGGGGCTGGGCTTGGGCATACGGCCCGGGCTGCCGCCGCCGCCAAAAATGCCGCCGTTGAGTGAGTTCCAGCGCCGGCCGCACCGCGACAATGCGCTGATCGAGAGCGATCCCGCCTATGGCGAAATCGTGTGCTTCTGCGAGCGCGTCACGCGCGGCGAGATCCGCGATGCCTTGCGCAGCCCCATACCGCCAGCAACGCTGTCCGGGCTGCGCCGGCGGACGCGGGCCATGAATGGTCGCTGCCAGGGCTTTTACTGCGCCGCCCAGGTGACCGCGCAGTTCGAGCGGTATTCGGGAAGCCACTGACATGGCCGAGTTCAGGCAGACCCTCAGGCCTGCCGTCGCCATCGTCGGGGGCGGCCCTGCCGGGCTGACTGCCGCAAGCGAACTGGGCAAGCATCTCGGTTCAGAAGTCCTTGTCATCGAACGCGAGCAGCAAGCCGGTGGGATCCCGCGCCACAGCAACCATACCGGCTTCGGCCTCCGGGATTTGAAAACCTGCATCGGTGGGCCCGCGTATGCGCGCAGGCTGGTGGCGAATGCCGAAGCTGCGGGCGTAGTCATCATGACTCGGACGCAGGTGACCGCCATTTGTGAAGACGGATCTCTGGCAGCAACATGGCCAAAGGGGCGCATCCGGATTGTCCCGCGGGCGCTTGTGCTCGCCACAGGTGCTCGTGAGCGGCCACGTTCGGCCCGGCTTATTCCCGGTGATCGCTGCAGCGGAATCATGACCACCGGCCAGCTACAGAACATGGTGTACATCCACAGCCAGGATGTCGGAATGAGAGCAGTCGTTGTTGGAGCGGAACTGGTCAGCTGGTCCGCTGTATTGACACTCAGAACGGCGGGAGTGAAGACAGTTGCACTGGTTTCCCGATACCCGAAGGGTGAGGCGTACACATTTTTCACGCAGCTTGGCCAGATCCTGTTCGGGACCCGGGTGATCACCAATTCGAAGGTGGTCGCGCTGCACGGAAAGCGTCGTATCACGGGCGTGAGGATCGAAAACCTTCGAACGGGTGCACGTCAGCTGCTGGAAGCCGACACCGTCGTGTTCACCGGAGACTGGATTCCGGACCACGAACTCGCGCGTATGCGAGGGCTGGAGCTGGACCCTGTGAGCAAGTCACCGATGGTCGACTCGGGACTGCGTACTTCCGCCAACGGGGTGTTCGCCATCGGAAACCTTCTACACCCGGTCGAGACAGCCGACGTCGCGGCCCTCGACGGTAGGCACGTGGCCCCTCAGGTCCTGGCATATCTCTCCGGGAAGCCGGCACCCACAAGCAGCGTCGAGCTCCACACGGACGAGCCGTTTCGCTGGGTGGTCCCAAAGGTGCTGCATGGGGGCGATGTCGCTCCGCCCCGGGAGCGGCTGCTGCTATGGACTGACGAGTACTTGAGATTCCCGCTGGTGGAAGCCACCCAGGCAGGTCGGGTAATCGGTCGCAAGCGACTGTGGTGGCCCGCCGCTCCGGGACGCGTGTTCCGCGTGCATTCCGATCTCCTCGACCGGGTTGATTACTCTGCCGGGCCGGTGACGATCTCGGTCACGAGGCGCTGACCTGACGAAAGGCGTCGCAGGATGCGAAGAACAGGCGCAATACGACCAGGCTGGAACGCGAAGGTCGACGCCGGGGTTGACATGGAGGAGTGGATCACCCGGTAGCCCGAGGCCTCGAAAAATATTCCAAAATACAGGGCAACTGCGTCCATCTGTACAGATCGTCTTTTCCAGAGGTCGGGAATCACCATCGGAACGGCCGTGGGAACGGGCGCCCCGGCAGCAGAATTCACTATGCATGCCCTGGTCCCGGGCTTACTATCTTTCCGGCGCCTCAACCAATAACCAACACGGCGTTCTGCCGCGGAGGACATATGAAAGTCCTCGGCTCCTTCCTCGCCTTCGTTCTCTGCGGTGCAATTACGCTCCCTTTCGGGTACGCCCATGCCGGCGATTCGGCCTACGTGGTGGGCGGCCCCATGTACTGCAAAAGCGTGGGCGACGGGCCCTTGTATTTCAGTGGCATCTTCGTCATGAAAACCGGCACTGAAGGCATCGACAACGCTTTCACGCAGGAGCTCATCGAGAAGTACGGCTTCAAAGGCAGTACGAGCTGCGCCTGGGCGAACGCGCAGACGCCGGTTGAAAACGTCCGGCAAGACATCCAGCAAACGGCGCCGGGAGCGCAGCGCTGGGCGCTTCCGCGTCGAGCGCCGCGCTGAGCGCGTCCACGGCGTCGACCGCCGGCAACGCCGAGCGCTCCTACTTCTGCTACGGGTACTCGGCGGATCGCAAGAAGAAGCTGCGGAAGATTTTCGAACACTGAGCAAAAGCCCCGACGCGAATTGCGCGACAGCCGCAGAACCGGGGATGATCGCGTGGGGTTACGCCAGCAATGGTCGGGGCTTTCTCATGGTGTCACCCGCGTGACGAGGAGCTCGTCCAACAGATCGAACTGCTCGCCGGCCGCGCCCGTGCCCGTGCTCCCGGAGGCGATGGCGTCGTCGAGGGCTTGCCTGGAAGGATAAAGCTCGGTCAGGACCAACAGGGTCTTGCCGTCTTTTTCCTCGAAGGTCACCGTGGAAACGGGACCCTCCTCGCCTTCCTCATTCGTCCAGACGATCCGGGAGTGGGGCGTCACTTCTATGTACCTGCCAAAGAACGCCATGGGCTGCTCCACGGAAGGATGGCTGAACACGAAACGGTACGTGCCGCCCGTACGAACGTCGAGCTCGCAGGAAACGAAGGATATTCCAAACGAGGGTGGTGTCCACCAACGCTTGAATAACTCGGGCCGGGTCCAGGCCTCGAACACGATGTGCGCTGGGGCGTTGAAGGTGCGCGTGACGACTATTTCACGCTCGGACTTTCGTTCTACCGTCGTGGAGTTCTTCATGGGGTCGGCCTCATTTTCCTTTAAGGGGTCGGGCTCGCTTTCCTCTTTTCCTTCCGGCGACTTTTTTCTCCCGCTTCAATTCATCGACGACCTTGTCCAATTCGTCGAAACGTGCGTCCCAGAGCTGGCGGTACCTTTCGATCCATGCCGCCTCTTCCTCCAGCCGGCGCAAGCCGAGCCTGCACGTCCGCACACGCCCGACTTTCTCCGTGGAGACCAGCCCCGCCTGCTCCAGGACGCCGACGTGCTTCTTCATGCCCGTGAGGGTCATGCGAAACGTCCTGGCGAGATCGGTAATCGACGCGTCCGCATGCCCCAGCCGCTCCAGGATGCCGCGTCGGGTGACGTCGGAGAGCGCGGCGAACGAGGCGTCCAGCTGGGTCCGTTGACACTGAACCATTTGGTTCACTATAGGCCACCACAGGGCCGTGTGCAAGGTACACGACGAATCCGGGGTTAGCCGCATCCCCGACTTGATCGACGCCTGCGAAACCGCGCTTGCCCTGGACCGAGGGCGGCATTCCCTCCCGTGCGCGGGGCACTACGCAAGCCGTTGATGTTGGAAGCGGGAAAAAACCCCGTGCTGGCTCAAGTCGTGCAGTCTGCCACGGCCAGATGTCAAGCGACATCCGGAACTGACCCCTTGGCGACATTTAAAACTGACCCCCTGC
>CAZBGV010000006.1:0-20373 GCA_964491485.1 uncultured Woeseiaceae bacterium
CCTCGACCAGCCGCTCGGCGATGCGCGCGCGCAGGCGCGTCATCGGCACACGGCGATCCCGGCGGCCCGGAGCCGGAGCGCTCACCGGCGGCAGCTCGGTCTCCGGCCCGCCGCGCGGCGGCGTCTCGTCGTTCCGCTTGAGATAGTCCATCACGTCGGACTTCGTGATGCGCCCGTCGCGGCCGCTGCCGCTCACCGCGGCGGCGTCCACGTCGTGCTCCTCGAGCAAGCGCCGTACCGAGGGGCTCAGCTTGTGCGCGCTTTCGCCGCGCGCCGTGGGTGCGGGCGGCTCCTCCGCTGCCGCCGCCTCCGGCGGCGCGCTCGCGGGCGGCGTTTCCGGCCTCGCGGCGGCCGGTGCTTCCTGCGGCTCCACCGCGCTCGCGCCGTTGCCTGCGGTTTCCCCCGCGGCCGTGCCCTCGCCCTCTTCCAGGATCGCGATCAGGTCGCCGGCGTGCACGGTCGCGCCGTCCTCGATCATGATTTCCTTCAACGTGCCGGCGGCCGGCGAAGGCACCTCGAGCACGATCTTGTCCGTCTCGAGATCGACGAGATTCTCGTCGCGCGCCACCCTGTCGCCGGGCTTCTTGTGCCATGCCACCAGGGTCGCGTCCGTGACGGATTCCGGCAGTGCAGGAACTCTGATCTCCATGTTCAGCTACTCTTCCTTTTCTTGCTGCGCGCGACGGAAGGCGTCGGCGCCTTCTTGTTCTTTGGGCGCGGCCCGTCGGACTTGCGCGCGCGCGTGTCGGCGCCGAGCGCCGCCTCGACCAGCGCCTGCTGCTCCCGCAAGTGAATCTTGAGGAGCCCGACGGCCGGCGCGGCGGCATGCGGGCGGCCGGCATAATAGAGTTGCTGCGCGTCCGAGAGCGGCTCCTGCAGGCGGTGCCGGATCTGGTACCAGGCACCCTGGTTCTGCGGCTCCTCCTGGCACCATACGATCTCTTCGGCCTTCGGCCAGGCGGCGAGCGCGGCTGCAAACTGGTCGATCGGGAACGGGTAGAGCTGCTCGATGCGGATCACGGCGACGTTGTCGATTTCGCGGGCGCGCCGGGCCTCGAGCAGATCGTAATAGACCTTGCCGCTGCAGAAAACGACGCGGCGCGTCCGCTCCGGATCGATGTCGTCGATCTCGGGCATGACGGTCTGGAAACCGCCCTGCGAGAGGCTCGAGAGCGGCGACACGGAAAGCTTGTGCCGCAGCAGACTCTTCGGCGTCATGACGATGAGCGGCTTGCGGTAATCGCGGATCATCTGCCGGCGCAGCATGTGGAACAGCTGCGCGGGCGTCGAGGGCACGCACACCTGCATGTTGTCCTGGGCGCAGAGCTGGAGGAACCGCTCCAGCCTCGCCGAGGAGTGCTCCGGTCCCTGCCCCTCGTAGCCGTGCGGCAGGAACAGGGTCAGCCCGCACAGGCGGCCCCATTTCGCCTCGCCGGAGCTGATGAACTGGTCGATGACGACCTGCGCGCCGTTCGCGAAATCGCCGTATTGCGCTTCCCAGATGACCAGCGTGCACGGGTCGGCCGACGAGAAGCCGTATTCGAAGCCGAGCACCGCCTCCTCGGACAGCGGCGAATCGATGACCCGGAACGCGGAAAAGCGGTCGGAAACCGTTTCCAGCGGAACGTATTCGTCGCGGTTGCGCTGGTTGTGCAGCACCGAGTGACGATGGAAGAACGTGCCGCGGCTCGTGTCCTGCCCCGCCAGGCGGCAGTTGAAGCCGTCGTCGATGAGCGAGGCGAAGGCCAGCGCCTCGGCGAACCCCCAGTCGATGGCGACTTCGCCTTTCGCCATGCGCACCCGCTCGTCCATGATGCGCTGGACGCGGCCGTGCAGCACGAAGCCCGGCGGCAGTGTCGTGATCCTGGTGCCGAGCTCGGCGAGCTTCTCCGGCGCCACCGTGGTGTCCACCTCGGCGTCCCACGGCGTGTCGAAATAACGGCTCCAGTCGATGCTCTGCACCACCTCGCCGTTGCCGATCAGCGTTTTCGGCACCGGCTCGCCGTGATCCAGCCGATCGCGGTATTCATCCTGCATCCGCTCCGCCTGCAGAGCATCGATCACTCCGGCGGCCACGAGCTTTTCGGCATAGATCTGGCGCGTCGTCTTGTGATTGCGGATGCGCGCGTACATCACCGGCTGCGTGGCGCTCGGCTCGTCCGCTTCGTTGTGCCCGTGCCGGCGGTAGCAGACGAAATCGATCACCACGTCCTTTTTGAACTGCCGGCGGTACTCGAGCGCGAGCCGCGTCACGAACACGGCCGCCTCGGGATCGTCGCCGTTCACGTGGAAGATCGGCGCTTCGATCATCTTCGCGATGTCGGTGCAGTACGGCGTCGAGCGTGCATCGGAAGGCCGGCTGGTGGTGAAGCCGATCTGGTTGTTGATGACGATGTGCACCGTGCCGCCGGTGCGGTAGCCGTTGGTCTGTGACAGCTGGAAGGTTTCGGCCACGACGCCCTGCGCCGCGAACGCGGCATCGCCATGGATCAGCACCGGCAGCACCTGCTCCCGCTCGACGTCGCCGCGGCGCTGCTGGCGCGCGCGCACGGAGCCCTCGACCACCGGATTCACGATCTCGAGGTGCGAGGGATTGAACGCGAGGGCGATGTGCACGTTGCCGCCCGGCGTCTTCATGTCCGCCGAGAAGCCCTTGTGATACTTCACGTCGCCCGAGCCCCTGAGCTGCTCCGGATCGATGTTGCCTTCGAATTCCTCGAACAGCTCCTCCGGCGGCTTGCCGAGCACGTTCACCAGCACGTTGATGCGGCCGCGGTGCGCCATGCCGATCACGAATTCGCGGATGCCGGACGCTCCGCCGCTCTGGATCAGGGTATCCAGCATCGGGATGAGGCTCTCGCCGCCCTCGAGCGAGAACCGCTTCTGGCCGACGAAGCGCGTGTGCAGGTAGCGCTCTATGCCTTCGGCCGCCGTGAGTTGCTCCAGGATCCAGCGTTGCTCCTCGGGCGTGAAGTGCAGGGACACCATGCCCTTCTCGAACGCCTCGCGCAGCCAGAGGCGCTCCCGCGAGCGGGACACGTGGGCGAACTCGGCGCCGATCTTGCCGCAGTAGATGCTTTTCAGCAGGGCGAGGATGTCCTTGAGCTTCATGCGGCGGTAGCCGGTGCCGGCCAGCCCGCCCGTGAAGAACTCGGTCTCCATGTCCGCTTCGCCGAGCCCCAGCCAGTCGAGCTTCAGGACGCCCGGCGTGGGCCGCTCCATCAGCCCGAGGGGATCGATATCGGCGATCTGGTGGCCGCGCAGCCCGTAAACCTGGATCAATCGCGAGACCGCCGCCTGTTTTTCGCTCGCCGCGGAGAGCGGCGCGGCGACCGCGGCCACCGCCCGCCCGTCTGCGCGGCGTTCGCGGACGGCCTGCTCGACCTCACGGCGTACTGCCGAGTGCAGCACCTCGCCGTCGCGGCCGCCGAGCGACTCGAAATAGCGCCGCCAGCTCTCCGGCACCGATCGGGGGTCTGCGACGAACTCCTCGTAGAGGTGCTCGACGGCAGCTGCGTTGGCGCCGAACAGCGGCGTGCTCAGGTACTGTTCCTCGAAGGAACTCATGGCGCAAAACGGTTCACGAAACCAGCTGTTTCGAAGGTCTCGGCAGTGGGGAACGGGGCCGGTAGTTTAGCCCAATGACGGGGAACAACACTAGCCGCGGAAACCATTGCGCGGACACGCTCGCGAAGCCGAGCGGGGGCCTGCTGCCGAAGGTTCCGGATGCTGCCGCCAGGGTTGCTCACGAGGAGCCGAGCAGCATCAGGAACTGATAGCAGGCGAGGCAGGCGTAGAAGCTGAAGAACAATGTGAGCAGCGCGCCCGTTCGCAGCAAATTGAAGACCCGCAAACGCGACAGGAAAACGAGTGCCAGGATGCCGAGCCCCGTCAGGGCCATTTTGCTCGCGGCGAACGCGAAGTCACCGTGGCCGAGCATCGCCGCCATGATGGGGTTCACCTCGATCGCGCCGCGCTCGAGCAGCCGGAGCGTGAGGAAGGCGTCGAGGGTGGAGAGCAGCATGATGCCGACGGCGAGAAAGAACAGCCACGGGTGATGCCAGTCGATGAACACGGCGTCGCGTTCCGAATCCCGGCGATACCGGCGGCGCCGCGACCGCAGGTAGCCGAAAACCACGGTCCGCCAGGTGAAGCGGCGCCGGTCCGGCAGCACGCGCGTGTCGGCGAACGACCCGGTGTCTTCCATCTGCACGATCCCGCTCAACTCTTCCGCCCTCGCCATCCGGCCGCTTTCCCCGTCACCCACCGCCCGCCGACTCCTTGTCTTTATCTTTATCTTCTTCCGTGATCCGCAGCAGGGCGGCGATCAGCGCGTCGCGTGCCTTCTGGTCGGAGAGCCCGACGAACGACATGCGGTTGCCCGGCACGAAGCGCCAGGGCGCGGCGATCCAGGCATCCAGCGCACGCGGCGTCCACACGAAATCCGCTGCCTGCATGGCGGGTGACCAGGAAAAGTCGTCGAGCGACCCGGCGCGGCGCCCGAACAGCCCGTACAGGCTGGGACCGAGCGGAGTCGAGGCGCGGTCATCGAGATTGTGGCAGGTGCGGCACTGGAACGTGAGGTTGCGGCCGTACTCGAGGTCCGCGTCGCGATAGCGTGCCAGCTTCAGGTAATCGGCGGTCGGCAGCACTACCTGCTCGCCCAGCGTCGCGGCCGTCAGGTAGCCTGGGTCCTCCTCCGGCGCGGCCGCATCCAGCTCGCGGCCGGAGCGGCTGCAGGCGACGGCGAGGACCGCGACGATGGTCGGCAGCAGCACGCGCAAGGGGCTCATCGGGCAGATCCCTCTGTTCGGATGACGGCCGCCTCCCGGCCGCCACGGGATTCTCTGCGAGCTTCGCCGGTTTGGCAATGACAGGGATCACGCAGGGTACGGCCCGCGCGGCGAGGGCAATTTCGCGCCAGAAAGCGGAATTATGGAGAAGGCACTTCCCGCCGCGGGCGAGGTAGGTTGCGCCTCGTCGCGAGGTGGAGCGCATGCCTGCACCACGAACAGCCTGTCCGGTTTTCCGGGTTTCCATCCTTGCGGTCATGCTTTTTCAGGTCGCCGCGCTGTTCGCGAGGAGCCGGCTCGAGCTGGAGCTCGTGAATGCCGGTGTCGGTGCACTCCCGGCGAAGCATCTCAGCTACCTCGCCGTGCCGCCCATCCTCGTCATTCTCATGTATCCGTACTTCGCCCGCTGCAAATGCGCGTTGCAGCGGCTGCTGCAGCTGAAAGATCTGACGGGACGACTGGTACTCAAGGCTGCCCTCGTCGGCTTGACGCTGCGGCTGCTGCGCTGGGCCTTTCTGACGGTCCTGGTATGGCTCGGGGTCACCGGGAACAGCGGGCCGTCCCCGACGCGCTTCGGCTTCGCGTGTCCGCCGCTCCCCGTTCTGCTGCTCAGCGGCCTCGTGATGCCGGTTCTGGTCCCGCTCGTCGAAGAGATCGTGAACCGCGGCTTCCTGTTGCACGCGTTGCTGCCACGTGGAAGAGCCCTGGCGGTGATGCTTTCGGCTGCACTCTTTGCGGCGATGCATCCACCGGGCAGCTACGCCCTCACCTTCGTGGCGGGCGTCGTGTTCGCGGTCCAGGCGTTGAGCTTCCGCACTCTCTGGGCGCCGCTCGCGGCGCACATGACGTACAACGCCGCCGCCATCGTCGACTGGGGATGCTTCACGATAGTGTGGAATCCCTCGCCGGACGACCCGTTGCTGTCGAAACTGGCCCTGCTGTCGGTGGCCGCCCTCCTCGCCGGCGGCTGGCTGTTATGGCGCCTCGCGAGTGAAAGGGCTGCTGGCGGGAACACCCCCGGCAGCAGCCCTGCCGCGCCGACTACAGGGCGTTTGCCACCCTCTCGATGATGTGCGAGGCGGCACTGACCAGCCCCTCGTACAGGTTGACGAGATCGTCGCCGAAGCTTTCCGTATTGCTGACGCCGCCGTAGTTGTTGCCGTCGTCGGGGCCGCAGCTCAGGTCGCCGCCGCCGGCGACCTGCGCCAGCTCGTGCAATGCGAGTTCTCTCATGACGCTCAACCTCCGTGTTGTAGAATGAATGACTGCGCTTCCTGCGCACTTCGAAGCTACGGCGTGCGGACGACCCGGGCGAGTCCTGAAACTGGCACGAATGAACCGATTTGTGCCTGGCGCAGCGGTGAGCCGCGTGACCCGGGTCACGGCCGCGCGTCGGCGGCCCGGCTAGGCTGCGCTTTCCGGCGTCGCTCACTGGAGGACCGCCATGCACTCACTACGCACCTGCCTGCTGCTCGCCGGTCTCGCGGCCGCCGCGAATGCCGGGGCCGACGACAATCTCTGGCTCGGCGTCAAGGCCGGCACGCTCGGCCTGGGGGTCGAGGGCACGTGGCGCCCGCTGCCCTGGTTCGACCTGCGCGCCGGCCTGAACACCTTCGAATACGATCACGACGGGGACGAAGCCGGCATCGATTACGACGCGACCCTCGACCTGCGCACGACCTACGCGACCGCGAACCTGCTGCTGCCGGCGTCCCCGTTTCGCCTCACCGCGGGCGTGTTCAACAACGGCAACGAGCTCAGGCTGATCAGCCGCGATACCGGCCCCGTCGAAGTGGGCGGCACGACGTTCTCCGGCGCCGAGGTCGGCACGCTGCGCGGCACCGCGACGTTCGACGACGTCGCGCCGTACGCGGGCATCGGCTTCGATTTCGGATTGTTCGGCAAGGTGGGGCTCAACCTCGACCTCGGCGTCCTGTTCCAGGGCGCTCCGGCTGTCGCCCTGAGTGCCGACGGCCTGCTCGCGAACGACCCGGATTTCCAGGCGTCGCTCGCCGCCGAGCAAGCCGAGCTCGAGGACGAGGTCGACGATTACAAGGCCTACCCCGTCGCGTCGCTGACCCTGACGTTCCAGTTCCTCTGAGCCGCCGGCTCGTGCGCCCGCCCTCGCCGGCGCGCGGCCGGGAACACGCCGGCCAGGGCTAAAGCGCGTCCTGCACGCGGAACAGGGCGATGCGCGCCTGCAGGTAGGCGAGGCGCAGGAACGCCGCGGGGAAACGCGGTGCAAGACCGCGCAGCATCGCCGGCACGGTGTCCGGGCAGGGTGCGCGGTCGCCCGCGTGCAGCCAGCGCGCGAGCTCGCGCCCGCCCCAGGTGGCGGTGTTCACCCCGTTGCCGTGATAGCCGAAGGCGAACCAGACGCTCGGGTCGTCGTCCAGGCGGCCGATGCACGGCGTGAGCCTCAGCGTGATGCAGATCAGCCCGTGCCAGCGGTATTCGACCGGCACGTGCCGCCAGTGCGGGAACAGGCGCCCGAGCTCGCGAACCAGCGCCGCGTAGGTGTGCTCCGCACCCGCCCGGTCGCCGCGCGAATGGCCGCGGCCGCCGAACAGGAACCGCCTGTCGGGCAGCAGGCGAAAGTAGTTGAGCACGTTCTTCGACGTGATCGCGGGGTTGGCGGTGCGCCAGCCCTGCGCCGCGAGCTCGTCTTCGGCGAGCGGCCGCGTGACCACGATGGCGCTGATCATCGGCAGCGGCCGGCCGCGAAAGGCAGGGTGCAGCTCCTCGGGCATGAAGCCGTTCGCGGCCACGATGACGCGCCGGCAGCGGAGAGCGCCGCCGCGGGTGACCAGAACGTGCCCGCCGCGCTCGCGGCGCCACTCGATCACCTCGCTCCGGGCATGCAGGCGGGCGCCGGCCGCGGCTGCCGCGCGCGCCAGGCCGAAAAGGTAGCGCAACGGGTGGATGGCGAAGGCCGGCCGCTGGACCACGCCGCCGTGCCCCGGGGAGGCACGGAAATAGCGCTCGGCGAACGCGGCGCCGTCGAGCACCTCGTTGTCGATGCCGAGCAGCTCCCGCTGCATTTCGGCGTGCGCGCGCAGGTGTGCGAACGCGCGCGGCGAATGCGCGATGTCGAGCTCCGCATCGCCCGTCACGTCCGCGGCCATGCCCTCGGTTTCGATGAGCTCGCGCACGAGCTCGACCGCTTCGGCCTGGGAGCGATAGAAGCGGCGCGTCTCGTCCAGCCCGTGGCGCTTCAGCATGCGCGGCAGGGACAGGGAGGTCGCCCCGATGCCGCAGAAGCCCGCGTTGCGCCCCGAGGCGCCCCAGCCGAGAGGCCCCGATTCGAGGACGCGCGCCTCGATGCCGTGCTCGCGGGCGAGGTGCAGCGCCGCGGAAAGGCCCGTGTAGCCGCCGCCCAGGACGGCGACGTCGCAGGTCGCGTCGCCCTCGAGCGGCGGCGCCGCCGGGCGCTCCGTGTCCACGGACGCTTCCCACCACGAGGGCTGCGGATCGGAAAACCGGTACATGTCGTCGTGATAGAGGTGTCGCATGCCGGCGCTCCCGGTTTGCCTCGGTAGCCAGTGCCGGTGGCCTCCCCGGCCGATCACCCTGGCCGATGCGGATTCTTGCACACCCCGGATCGGCGCATGCGAACATTGCCGGGAAGCTGGTCGAAGGCCTACGCCATGCTCCGCATCTCCCGCGACATCGTGATTCCCGCCGAGGAGATCGGGATCGCCGCCGTGCGCGCGCAGGGTGCCGGCGGGCAGAACGTCAACAAGGTCGCCTCCGCCGTGCACCTGCGTTTCGATGCGCTCGCGTCCCCTTCCCTGCCGGAGGCGGTCAAGGCGCGCCTGCTCGAGCTGCCCGACCGGCGCATCTCGCGGGACGGCGTGGTCGTCATCAAGGCGCAGCGCTTCCGCAGCCAGGAGCGCAATCGGGAAGAGGCCCTGGAGCGGCTGGCCGACCTCCTGCGCCGGGCCCTCGAGACTCGGAAGCCGCGCGTGCCCACCCGCCCGAGCCGGCAGGCCCGCGAGCAGCGCCTGGCCGACAAGGCGCGGCGGGCACGGCTGAAGGAAACCCGCGGCCGGGTGCAGGACGACTGAAGGTCCGCTTGACCGGCGGGGCGCCGGCGTGCTGAAATCCGGGTACGTTGGTACCCCGGTAACACCGTATGGCCCCCGTCGTCGAACGCGCCCAGACCGGCGTACGCCTCGAGAAATCGCTGCTCAAGGTGCTGAAGGGCCTCGCGGAATACCACGATTTGTCGCTCGGCGACCTGCTGGAGGGCATCGTGCTGCACGCCTTCGAGGGCAAGACGCCGTTCTCCAGCGACACGCTCGGAGTCATCGCCGACCTGAAAAGAGTCTACGGCTGCCGGCTCACCGCGGCCGACAGCCATCGCCTGCAGGAGCGATCCGGGTGAGCGCCGCGGCGGCCTCCGCCGCCTCCGCCGCAGCGTACCTGCCGGGCGTGGCCGAGCTCGAATCCGGCGCGATCGACGGCGCGCGCTTCGATCACGCGGCGCACGTGCACGTGGCGTGGTGCTGCCTCGAGCGGTACCCGCTGGCCGAGGCGATCGCGCGCTTCACGGCAGGACTGAAAGCCCTGACCCGCCGCCAGGGCGCCGAGGCGAAATACCACGAGACGGTGAGCTGGTTCTTCATGGTCGTGGTCGCGGACCGCAGGGCGCTGTCGCCGGCCGCGGACTGGGAAACGTTCCGGCGGCAGAACCCCGACCTCTTTCACGACGCCCGTGCCCTGCTCCGCCGTCATTATTCCGACGGCTGCCTGGCCTCCGCGCGGGCGCGCTCCCGCTTCGTGCTGCCGGACCGGCTCGCGGGCTGACAGGCCTGGCAGGGCTAGGACAGCCCCTCGATGCGGCCTTCGTCGTCGACGTGAATGCCGGCCGCCGACGGTTTCCGCGGCAGGCCCGGCATGGTCATGATCGTGCCGCACACGACGACGATGAACTCGGCGCCGGCGGCGAGGCGGATCTCGCGTATCGGCACCACGTGCCCCTTGGGCGCGCCGAGCAGGTTGGGATCGGTCGAGAAGCTGTACTGGGTCTTCGCCATGCAGATCGGGTAGCGGCCGTAGCCTTCCGCCTGGTATTGCGCGAACTGGTCGCGCACCTTCTTGTCCGCGATGATCTCCTCCGCGCCATAGATCGTGCGCGCGATGTGGCGGACCTTGTCCCACAGCGGCATGTCGTCGTCGTACAGCGTGTGGAACTGCGGTGCATGACCCTCGGTGAGCTCGACGACGTGCCGCGCGAGCGACACCGCGCCCTTGCCGCCTTCGGCCCAGTGCCGACACACGTGCACCTCGACGCCGAACTCGTCGCAGAATTCGCGGATCACCTCGATCTCGGCGTCCGTGTCGGCCGTGAAGTGATTGATGGCCACGGCGACCGGCACGCCGAAATGCCCGAGGTTGCGCAGGTGCTGCCCGAGGTTCTCGCAGCCCTTGCGGACCGCGGCGACGTTCTCGGGCAGAAGACCGTCCTTCGGCACGCCGCCGTGCATCTTCAGCGCGCGCACCGTGGCGACGAGCACGGCCGCGGCCGGCCGCAGGTGCGCCTTGCGGCACTTGATGTCGAAGAACTTCTCGGCGCCGAGGTCGGCCCCGAAGCCCGCCTCGGTGACGACGTAGTCCGAGAGCTTCAGGGCCGTCTTCGTGGCGATGACCGAGTTGCAGCCGTGCGCGATGTTCGCGAACGGTCCGCCGTGCACGAACGCCGGGTTGTTCTCCAGCGTCTGCACGAGGTTGGGCTGGAAGGCATCGCGCAGCAGCGCCGTCATGGCACCCTCCGCGGAGAGCTGCTTCACCGTCACCGGCTTCTGGTCGAACGTGTAGCCGACGACGATGTTGCCGAGCCGGCGCTCCAGGTCCTTGAGATCGTTTGCGAGGCAGAAGATCGCCATGATCTCGGAAGCCACGGTGATATCGAAGCCGGTTTCGCGCGGCACGCCGTTCGGCCGGCCGCCGAGCCCGATGACGATGTTGCGCAGCGCGCGATCGTTCATGTCGACGACCCGGCCCCAGGTGACGCGGCGCGGATCGATATTGAGCGAGTTCTCCCAGTGGATGTGGTTGTCGACCAGCGCCGCGAGCAGGTTGTGCGCGGCGCTGATGGCGTGGAAATCGCCGGTGAAGTGCAGGTTGATGTCGGTCATCGGCACTACCTGCGCGCGGCCGCCGCCGGCCGCGCCGCCCTTCATGCCGAAGCAGGGGCCGAGGCTCGGCTCGCGCAGGCAGATCGCGGCATTCTTGCCGATTGCGTTCAGGGCGTCGCCGAGCCCGACGGTGGTGGTCGTCTTGCCCTCCCCGGCCGGCGTCGGCGAGACGGCCGTGACGAGGATCAGCTTGCCGTTTTCGAGCCCCTCGGAATTGGCGAGCACGCGATAGTCGATCTTCGCCTTGTCGTGGCCGTAAGGGATGAGGAGGTCGGACGACAGGCCGAGCTTCTTGCCGATCTCCTGGATCGGCAGCAGCTGCGCCTCCCGTGCGAGCTCGATGTCGGTCTTCGGGCTCATAGTGGCTCCCCTTCGCGGCGTTCGGCCATCACCGGTGATGCCTTTCGGCGGGATGGCTCCCTCGAGGCCGGCGGAGCGTAATCGATCGGCGGAGACGCGCGCAACGCGCCGTCACGTGATGAAACGGCGCGTCGGGCTCAATTCAAGGGCACCGCCTCGCCCTCGACGATGCGGTGCAGCGTTCCATTCCCGAAATCGACCACGTACAGCTCGCCCGCATTGTCCTGCGCGAACGAGGAGATCGACAGCGGCGTGTCGGAGAGCTCTTCGGGCTCGACCACGGGCTCGCTGTCCGACGGCACGGCCCAGATGCGGCCCGAGCCGAAATCGCCGAAGACATAGAAGCCGACCAGGTTCGGGATCGCCGAGCCGCGGTACACGTAGCCGCCGGTGACCGAGATACCGAGCGCGTGGCTGTACTCGGTGATCGGATCCAGGTTGTCGAGGCTGCAGCCGGTCGGCGGCTCGAAGCAATGCGCGCCTTCCCGCTCGTCCCAGCCGTAGTTGCCGGAAAGCTCGACGCGGTCGATCTCTTCCCACTGGTTCTGGCCGACGTCCCCGGCCCACAGCTCCCCTGTCGCCGCATCGAAGCTGAAGCGCCACGGATTGCGGAACCCCCAGGCGAAGATCTCCGGGCATTCGAGCTGGCCCTTGCCGTCCGTGCACTGGCTGTTGTTGGCGAACGGGTTGTCGGCCGGTATCGCATACGGCGTGCCGCCGTCCACGTCGAGGCGCAGGATGGCGCCGAGCAGCGTCGTCGGATCCTGCCCGTTCTCGCCGGGATCGTTCGCGCCGCCGCCGTCGCCCAGCCCGATGTACAGCAGGCCGTCCGGCCCGAACACGATGTTGCCGCCGTTGTGGTTCGCATTCGGCTGCGGGAGCGTGAGCACGGGCTCCTCGGAGAGCAGGTCGAGCCGGCCGCCGCCGTCGACCGTGAACCGGGAGACGACCGATTCGAGCGGCGTGGACGTGCCCGATGCCGTGTACGAAAGGAACACCTGCCCGTTGTCGGCAAAATCCGGATGGAAGGCCATGCCGAGCAGGCCCGACTCGCTGAAGGAAGCGTTGACCGCGTTGCGCAGGTCCGCGAAAGTTTCGACGTCGTCGAGCGTGACGCCGGGATCGTTGGGAAACGTGTGGATGAGACCGCCCTTCTCGACGACGAACCAGCGCGAGTCGTCGCCGGGGGGCTGCAGCATGAGGACCGGCTCCTTGAACGCGAGCCCGGAGAATGCCTGCGCCACGGAGATCGTCGGCGGTTCGTTCGGCGGCTGGTCGGGCGGCTGCGGTTCGTCGGGTGGATTGAGCGCCACCGAAGAGCCGTCGCATGCCGCGACCGCCAGGGCCGCGACCAGGATGGCGGCCGCCGGCCGCCGCGTCGTATCCGTACCCACCATAATCCTCTCCCCGCCCAAACGCATGGTGCAGCTGCAAGCTTACGGCTCCCGGCGCGCCGGCGCCAAGACCGCCGCGGCCGAGCGGCGCGCCGGGCGCTTCGCACAGGCGGCCGCGACGCGCGCAAGTGCCGGTTCGCGCGCCCGCCGCCGGTTGCGGTAGAGTGGCGCGAAACTCATGGGGAGCTTGCGTATGTACAGGATCGCCTGCCTTCTGCCGTTCGTTCTCGTTCTGCTGGTCCACGCGCAACCCGCTGCGGCACGTCCCGACCTCCGCGCCGACTTCGAGGCGATCGAATCCCGGGTGATCGAGTGGCGCCGCGACATCCACCGGCATCCGGAGCTGTCCAATCGCGAGTTCCGCACCGCGAAGAAGGTCGCGGAGCACCTGCGGGCGCTCGGATTCGACGAAGTGCAGACCGGCATCGCGCACACGGGCGTCGTCGGTACGCTGAAGGGCGGCAAGCCCGGCCCGGTCATCGCCTTGCGCGCCGACATGGATGCGCTGCCGGTGCGCGAGCAGACCGGCCTGCCATTCGCGTCCGAGGTCATGGCCGAGTACAACGGCCAGCAGGTCCCCGTGATGCACGCCTGCGGTCACGACACGCACGTCGCGATGCTGATGGGCGCGGCCGAAATTCTTGCCAGGCACCGCGACGCCCTGGCCGGCACCGTCAAGTTCGTCTTTCAACCGGCCGAGGAAGGCGCGCCGGCCGGCGAGGAAGGCGGCGCCGCGCTGATGGTCGAGGAAGGCCTGCTCGACGGGCCCGACGCGCCCGAAGCCATCCTCGGCCTGCACGCCTGGCCGGAGCGGCCGGGCACCCTGAGCTACCGGGCCGGGGCGTTCATGGCGGCCTCCGACGAGCTCGCCATCGATATCAAAGGCCGGCAGACGCACGGCTCGTCGCCGTGGCACGGCGTGGACCCGATCTACGTCGCGGCGCAGATCGTCACGGCGCTGCAGGGCATTCCCTCGCGCCAGCTCGACATTACGAAGGGACCCGCCGTGATCACGATCGGCAGCATCCACGGCGGCGTTCGCGGCAACATCATTCCGGACGACGTCGAGCTCGTCGGCACGATCCGCACGTTCGACGCCGGCGTGCGCGAGGAGCTGCACGCAAAGCTCAGGCAGACGGTCAGCCATATCGCGGAGGCTTCCGGCGCGAGCGCCACCGTCACCATCGATCCGTACGCTCCCGTCACGGGCAACGATCCCGAGCTGCTGCGGCGCATGATGCCGACACTCGAGTGGGCCGCGGGAGAGGGCAACGTGCTCGAGCACGAGCTCATCACCGGTGCCGAGGATTTCGCGTATTACGAGCAGCGCATCCCGGGGCTGTACCTCATGCTGGGGGTCAACGAGGCAGGAGTCGCACCGGGGGAAGCCGCCTCCAACCATTCGCCGCTCTTCCACGTGAACGAGGACGCGCTCATCGTCGGCGTGCGCACGCTGGTCGGATTCGCGCTGGACTACGGCGCCGCCGTCGCCGCCAACTGAAGCCGCTCGCGCGCGGCGCCGCACGCACCGGGAACGCCCGGTGCGTGCGACGCCTTTTTGCGACGAAACAGCGGTTTCAGATGATGGACGCTGCGGGCTGTCCTGCAATCGCCTGTGCTATGGTCGATGCATCACCAACGTTTGATTGCAGGCGATCATGCAGGACACGCGGAGCATTGCGGAACTCATAGCCGACTACGTGCCGGGGAAAGCCCTCGAGCAACGCTTTTATACCGATCCGGACATCTACCGGCTCGAGATCGAACGCATCATCACCCGCAACTGGATCATGGCGGGCCACGTCTCGCAGATTCCGAAACCGGGCGATTTCTTCGTTACCGAGATGGCGAACGAGTCGGCCATCGTCGTGCGCGGCTCGGACGGCAACGTGAAAGCGTTCGCGAACGTCTGCCGCCACCGCGGCTCGCTCGTATGCCTCGAGAAGAGCGGCTCGACCCGCAAGTTCGAATGCCCTTATCACGGCTGGATGTACGACATCGACGGCCAGCTGACCGCCGCTCGCGCGATGCCCAAAGATTTCGACAAGAAATCGCATGGGCTGCATCCGGTGTCGGTCGAAGTGCTGGGTGGTCTCATCTTCGTCTGCTTCTGCGACGACCCCCCGTCGCTCGCGGGAGCGAAACGCGATCTGGCCGAACCGTTCGCCATGTTCGGCTTCGAAAACCTGAAGGTCGCCGCGAAGAAGGAATACGCGATTCCCGCGAACTGGAAGCTTGCCGTCGAGAATTACCAGGAGTGCTACCACTGCGCGACGGCGCACCCCGACTATGCGCGCATGCACACGCTCATGCTCGACCGCAGCAAGCGCGAGCGCCTGCAGGGCGGCATGCTCGGGCGGATGGAGGCCTGCGGGCTGCGCCACATCGAGCACGATTACGTCGACACGCACGCGCGTCCCGGCGAGCAGGGCTACGGTTACAGCCGCACTGCCATGTTCGAGGGATACAAGACCGGCAGCCGCGATGGCGAGCCCGTAGCACCGCTGCTCGGTGAGCTCAAGGACTATGACGGCGGCGCCTCGGACTTCTCGCTGGGCCCGTTCTCCTTCATGCTGGCCTACAGCGATCACGTCGTCGCCTACGTGTTCAAGCCGGTCGACCACGCGAACTGCGTGTGCGAGATCTACTGGCTGGTGCGCGGCGATGCGGTGGAAGGCCGCGATTACGACGTGGACGAGCTCACGTGGCTCTGGCACGTCACGACCCTCGCGGACAAGGAAATCATCGTCAACAACCGCAAGGGCGTGAGCTCGCGCTACTTCCGGCCCGGGCCGTTCTCGACGATGGAGCGGGCGGAGCAGCGCTTCGTCGAGTGGGTGCTCCAGGAGCTCGCCGGCGGCAAGGACAAGCTGCCGCTGACCCGCACCGCCTGATTTTCGCGCCGCTACGGGCCGCCGCGCCTTTGCGGCGGCGAACCAATGGCGGATATCCTTGTCGCACTCCGCACCCGTGACGACAAGGATCATCCCCATGAAGCGTCCCTGGCTCACCCTGACCTGCGCCTTGCTCCTCGCCGCCTGCGACCGCGGCGCCCCGCCTCCGGCCGCCGGCACCGACGCTCCGCCCGCACTCGGCTCCGGCATCGACACCGCCGGCATGGATACGTCGGTGCGCCCGCAGGACGATTTCTTCTCCTACGCAAACGGCAAGTGGGTCGCCACCACCGACATTCCACCCGATCAGGCCGGCTGGGGCTCGTTCAACATCCTGCGCGACAACACCCTGGCCCAGCTCAGGGCCATCATCGAGGACGTCTCGAAGGACGCGGGTGCGAGCGAAGGCGCTGCCACGATCGGCGCGTTCTACAATGCCTGGCTGGACGAGCAGAAGGTCGAGTCGCTCGGCGCCACGCCGCTGGAGGACCTGTTCGCCCGCATCGACGCGCTCAAGGACTTCGACGACGTGGTCGCCTTCTTCGGCGACACGAACGAGCTCGGCCTCGATGCGCCGTTCCAGCTGTTCATCGACCAGGACGTCAAGGCGCCCGATCGCTACGTCGTCATCACCTGGCAATCCGGGCTCGGCCTGCCGGACCGCGACTACTACTTCGACGAGTCCGACCGCGGCAAGGAGCTCCGCACGGCGTACGTGACTTACGTTCGAACCATGCTGTCGCTGGCGGGCTTCGACGATCCGGAGGGTGCGTCGCAGCGCATCATGGCGCTCGAGACGAGTCTGGCGGAGCACCACTGGGATAAGGTCACCAACCGCGATGCCATCAAACGCTATAACAAGGTGAGCGACGCCGACCTCGGCCGGATGCTCTCCAATTTCGATCTCGACGCCTACTTCGCCGGCGTCGGCACGGGGCGGCAGGAGTACGTGATCGTGAGCCAGCCCTCCTACATGCAGGCGCTGAACGAGCTGGCCCCGAAGGTCGACATGAACACCTGGAAGGAGTACCTGCGGCTGCAGGTGCTGACGAGCTACGGCGATTTCCTGTCGAAGGATTTCGCCGACGCGCGCTTCGACTTCTACGGGCGGACGCTGGCAGGACGGGAGGAGCAGCAGCCGCGCTGGAAACGGGCCGTCGATTCCATCGACGACAACCTGGGCGAGCTGATGGGCCGGCTGTACGTCGAGCGGCATTTCCCGCCCGAGGCGAAGGCGCGCATGGAGGACATGGTCGCCAACCTGATCCGGGCCTACGAAGAGTCGATCAGGAATCTCGACTGGATGAGCGAGGAAACGAAGGCGAAGGCGCTCGAGAAGCTCGCGAAGTTCACGCCGAAAATCGGCTACCCGGACAAGTGGAAGGACTACTCCGGGCTCGAGGTCGCGCCGGATGACCTGGTCGGCAACATCCAGCGCGCGCGCGTCTTCAACCACTACCGCGAAATCGACAAGCTCGGCAAGCCGGTGGACCGCTCCGAATGGTTCATGACGCCGCAGACCGTGAATGCCTACTACAACCCGCCGATGAACGAGATCGTGTTCCCGGCCGCGATCCTGCAGCCGCCGTTCTTCATGCTGGATGCCGAGGATGCGCGCAACTACGGCGCGATCGGCCTCGTGATCGGCCACGAGATCGGGCACGGCTTCGACGACCAGGGCAGCAAGTACAATGGCGACGGCCAGCTGCAGAACTGGTGGACGGACGAGGACCGCGCTCGTTTCGAGGAGCGCACGCACGCCCTCGTCCAGCAGTACAACGGCTTCGAGGCGCTGCCGGGCCTGCACGTGAACGGCGAGCTGACCCTTGGCGAGAACATCGGCGACCTCGGCGGCGCGGCCATTGCCCTGCGCGCCTACGAGCTGTCGCTGGACGGCAGGGAATCGCCGGTCATCGACGGGCTCACCGGGCGCGAGCGCTTCTTCCTCGGGTTTGCGCAGGTGTGGCGCTCCAAGTACCGCCCGGAAGCCACGGAGCTCAGGGTAAAGAGCGATCCGCATTCGCCGCCCGTGTTCCGCGTGAACGGCGTCGTTCGCAACATCGACGCGTTCTACGACACGTTCGGCGTCAGCGACGGCGACGGCCACTGGCTGCCGCCCGACCAGCGGGTTCACATCTGGCGCTGACGCGCGCCGCAGGCGAAACGGGTCGAAATGCTGCTGAACCATCCGAAGCTGTTTGCCGCCTTCAAGTACACGATCTACGCGCTGCTCGCGCTGAACGTGTACCTGTTCTTCGCCGAGGAATGGACGGCGGCGGCGCACCGCTTCTCGGGCGGCATCGCCCTCGCGGAGGTCATCGAGGGCTTCGCCGCCAGCATCGACACGGCGGCGTGGGTGGTCCTGCTGCTGATGTTCGAGCTGGAGACGTTCGTTTTCAGCGAGGCGCAGCTCACCCGGCGCGCCCGCGCCTCCATGCACGCGCTGCGCGCCGCGTGCTACGCGATCATCGTCTACGCGTTCTACGGTTACCTGTCGAAGCTCCTGTTCCTGCTCGGTGCGACGCCGCTGCCGCACGTGGACGATGTCTGCCGGCTCGTGCAAGCCGGCTGGGACTATGCCGTCGACCTCGACGAGTACGTCGCGCTGACGGCGCAGAACTGCACCGCGTTTTCCCACGCGACGGCATTCCTGCGCCTACCGGGACTCGATGCGGCGGTGGACGCCGCCGGCCTCGGCAGCATCCGCCGGCTGGCGTGGGTCGACGTCGTGAACTCCGCCGTCTGGCTGCTGGTCGTGCTGCTGCTGGAAATCGACGTCCGGCTGCAGGCGAAAAACCTGCTCACCGGCACGGTCGAAAAGCTGAGCAGCGGGGCCAAGTACGGCCTGTACTCGATCCTGCTGCTGGCCGCCGTCTACTGGGGCGTCGCCGGCGACTTCGTCGATTTCTGGGACGCCTTCCTGTGGCTGGTCGCCTTCTTCTTCATCGAGCTCAACGTCGTCGACCGCCAGGACGACGCTGAAGAAATCCGCGCCCTCCCCGCCGGCCCGTAGGAGCCCGCCACGCGGGCGACCGAACGAAGGCATTTTTTGCGTACCGTGGCCCGCACCCTTCGAGACCGCATCGTTCACGCACGTTTGCGTGTAATGGCAAGGGCTGCGCCGCGACCGGGGGAGTCCCTCCCGGCGCCGGCCACTAGCACGTCCCTGTGGGCCTGCGGGCTTAGGCTTCTGCCTCGCACGCCGCCGAGAGGGACTCCCCCGGCCACGGCTCCGCCCTGTTTGAGAGGGTGCCGTGCGTGAACGATGCTGACGGGATAACGTGCCTTCGTTCGTTGTACGTGCCTCCGTTCGGTCGCCCGCGTGGCGGGCTCCTACACGGCGCGGGTGGCGACGGCCGGGGGCACGAGGCTCGCGCGGCGCGCCGGGCCGTAGACGGCGAGCTGGCCGACGATCCACAGGGTGACCATGGCGGCCGGTACGATGTACCACGCCATGCGTGCGAGCCCGAAGGTCTCTACCAGCCAGATGTTGAGGCCCACGGCCAGCACGCCCCCGGCAACGATGCCGACGCCGCTAACCAGGAAATTCTCCAGCAGGAAATAGCGCAGGATGGCCGGGCGCGTCGCCCCGAGCGCCCGCCGCGTGCCGATCTGGCGCGTGCGCCGCGCGACGCTGAAGCTCGCGAGTCCGACGATGCCGAGGCCCGTGATCGCCGTCAGCAGGCAGGCGACGAACACGAGCAGCTTGACCATCGCCGAGTCTTCCAGGTAGCTCCGCTCGCGCGTTTCCGTCATGGTCGTCATGTTGTCGATCAGCCGTTCGCGATTCGATTCGGCGAGCATCTTCTCGACGGCCGGCATCAGCCCGTCGCGCCGGCCGGGTTCCGTGCGCACGACGTAGTAGCCGCCCATGTCCTCGCGCAAGGCCGGCACGAGCATGGAGCGTTCGATGCCCTCCCAGCCGCTCCACGCGGCCTGCATGCGCGCGATCATGCCGACGATCTGCACCGGCTGGTCGTCGGCTATGTAGACCGTGCGACCCACCGCGTCGTCCGGCGCGTCCGGGAACAGGCTTTCCGCCAGCGCGCGCGTGACGATCGCCGTCGGCGGCCACTTCTGGCTGGTGCCCTCGTACCACGCGACGTCCGCGGGCGTGAAATTCCGCCCGGCCAGGAGCTCCAGCCCGAACGTCTCGATGCCGTGCTCGTCGGCGAAGTAGATCGCGCTGCCCGTGCCGTCGATGTCCTCGCCGGGCTCGGTCTGCACGCCGGAGGACCAGCCGCCGCCGCGCAGCGGCACCGTGTTCGTGTAGATCGCGTCCACGACGCCGGGCAGGCTGCGCAGGGCTTCGAGGTCGGCCGTCACCGCCGCGCGCTCGTCGAAATCCGGCGAGATCCCCTGGCTGGACAGGTAGAAGATGTTGTCCTCGTCGACGCCGCTCGGCCGCGCCATCAGGCGGCTGCGTTCCTGGATGATGGAGATGGCGTTCACCATGATCGCCATCGTCACGGCGATCTGCAGGGCGATCAGCACGTACGCCGTCTTGTTGCGCATGAGGGCGCGCCAGATGGGTCCGATTTCCATGGGTGGGGTTGCTCCTTGTCAGCGATAATGCCGGGTCGCGCGCGATTCGCGCTTCGGATGGCAGCGACGGGGGTCGCGCGCATGGCGCGCTCCTACAGGGCAGCGATCCTGGTCGCGCGCATGGCGCGCTCCTACAGGACAGCGATCCTGGTCGCGCGCATGGCGCGCTCCTACAGGGCAGCGATCCTGGTGCGCGCGCATGGCGCGCTCCTACAGGGTCTTCAGCTGGCTGGCCGGGTGGATGCGG
>CAZBGV010000006.1:20473-55724 GCA_964491485.1 uncultured Woeseiaceae bacterium
CGCGCGCATGGCGCGCTCCTACAGGGTCTTCAGCTGGCTGGCCGGGTGGATGCGGCAGGCGCGCCAGGTCGGGTAGAGCGCCGCGCCGAGCGCCGACAGGACGGCGAGCGCAATCGCCGCGGCGATCATCACCCAGTCCATCCGCACCAGGTGGCCGATGAACTCGAGCTTGCCGTACAGCGCCTCGATGCCGCGCAACCCGAGCCAGGTGAGTCCGACGCCGAGCACGCCGCCGGACACGCCGATCAGGCCGGCCTCGACGACGTACTGCATGAAGACCGCGCCCCGGCTCGCGCCGAGCGCGCGCCGCAGCCCGATGTCGCCGGCGCGCCGCAGGATCTTCGCGAGCAGGAGGCCGATCGTGTTCAGCAGGCAGACGACCAGGAACAGCCCGGCCAGGCCCAGCAGCACCTGCACGTCGTCGGCGACGACCTCTTGGTTCTCCATCCAGTGCATGACGTCGAGCAGGCGGTTGTTGAGCGGCCGCGGAAAACGCCCGAGCGCCTTCTGCGATTGCACGTAGCCGTCGAGGAACGCCAGGTAGTCACGCACCTCGTCTTCGCCATGCAGCTCCACCCACATCTGCATCCAGATGCAGTCCGAGTTCAGGAACGCATTCCAACCGTCCTCGGATACTGCTTTCCAGCAGTTGGTGTTGATGACGTTGCCGAGCTTGTTGGCGATGCCGACGCTGAAGGGATAGAAGACGTCCTCGACGTCCCCGAACGGGCCTCCCGACACGTCGTAGAAGCGGGGCACGGGCTGCCAGTCCTCGATGACACCGGTCACGCGGTACGACTCACCGTTCAGCACGACCGTGCGGCCCACCGAATTCTCGCCGCCGAACAGGCGCTCGTTCGTCTCCTGGCTCAGCACCACCACGCGCTCGCGCCCCTCGTCGGCCGAGCGGTCCCAGCCGCCGCCGTAGCGGAACGGCACGCCGAACATGGCGAAGAAATCCGCGGTCGTGGTACGCGCGAGCACCGCGAACGGTCGCTGGTCGGGATCCTGCGGCTCGACGATCGGCGCCGTCACGTAGCTCAGCACCTGGCGCCGCGCCTTGCCGGCCGCCCACAGGGCCGTGCCGTCGAGGTACGTGAGCTGGTCGGGCGGCTCGTTCGGCTCCTCGAAGGCTTCGTTCGGATCCCAGTTGTCGACCTGCACGTGATAGAGCACGTCCGAGCGGTCCGGGATGGGATTGCGTCCCATCACGTAATGGATGTTGACGATCGTCATGCAGGTGCCGATACCGACGCCGATCGCCGCGATCATCAGCGCGCTCAGGACCGGATTGTTCCTGATGCTGAGCAGCCCGAGCTTCACGTAGTAGCGGAACATGATCGGCATCTCCCGTCGCCAGTGATGGAACGTTCTCGCGAGCGAAATTTCCTGTCGGCAAAGCGCGGCAATGGGAACACCGGCCTCAGGCGAACGCCGAAGCGGCGAGGTGCAGCCCGTCGCCGCTGCTCACGCGCCCGTCGCGTACCGTGATCTGGCGCTGCGCGCGGCGCGCCAGCGATCGCTCGTGCGTGACCATGACGATCGTCGTCCCGCCCGCGTTGATCTCGCCCAACAGGTCCAGCACGCTTTCCGCCATCGTGGAATCGAGGTTCCCCGTCGGCTCGTCGGCCAGCAGGAACAGCGGCTCGCCGGCGAGCGCCCGCGCGATCGCCGCACGCTGCTGCTGGCCGCCCGAAAGCTGCGAAGGCAGGTGATGCATGCGCGAGCCCAACCCTACCGTCTCGAGCACGCGCTCGATGCGCCGCCTCCGCTCCGCGGCCTTGAAGCCCCGATAGCGCAGCGGGACGTCCACGTTGTCGAAGATGTCGAGGTCGGGAATCAGGTTGAAGCTCTGGAAGATGAAACCGATCTTCTCGTTGCGCACTCGCGAGCGTTCGCGATCGGAAAGCCGCGACACGTCGCGGCCGTCCAGCTCGTAGACTCCGTCCGTGCACTCCTCCAGCAGGCCGGCGATGTTCAGGAAGGTCGTCTTGCCGGAGCCCGAGGGGCCGGTCACGGCGACGAACTCGCCTGCCTCGACCGTGAGCGAGAACTCGCGCAGGGCGTGCGTTTCGACGGTGTCGGTGCGGTAGACCTTGCTGACGTTGGTCATTGCGAGCATCGCTGACTCTCCTGGCGGAAATCGTTGTGGTGTCCTGCCGGCCCGTAGGAGCCCGCCATGCGGGCGACAACGATGGTCGGGTCGCCCGCATGGCGGGCTCCTACGGTTCTGTGCCGGCTGTTCATCGCTAGTCGGTGACCACGACGGTCTCGGCGCCGCGGAACGCGTCGATCCCGGAGATCACCACGGATTCGCCCTCGCTGAGGCCGGCGGCGACCTCGACGGCCGCCAGGCTGCGCGCACCGACGGTGATCGCGCGCCGGTGCAGCACGCCGTCGCCGTCCAGCACGTAGGCCACCCGCCCGCCGCCCGAGTCGAGGAACTGCCCGCGCGCGAGCATCAGCACGTCCGGCCGCTCCTCCAGCAGGATGCGGGTCGTGAGGCGCTGGTTCTGGCGGATGTTCGGCGGCATTTCCGCCGCGAAGCGGATGCGGCTCGTCACCTGGTTGCCGACGATTTCCGGCGACACCGCGACCACCGTCCCCGCGTAGCGCTCGCCGCCCACCAGCACCTCCGCCGCCATGCCGAGCCCGAGGTCGTCCGCGTAGCTTTCCGGCACCTGCGCCTCGATCTCGAAGCGCGACAGGTCGACGACCGCCAGCACCGGCGTGTCCTTCGCGACCGCGGCCTTCTGGTTGACCAGCAGATCGCCCACCATGCCGCTCACGGGCGAGCGCAGCGCCAGCGCGTCGACGCGCCGCTGCAGCTCGTTGACCAGGAGCTGCTGGCGCTCCACCGCGAGCTCGCTCGCACGGAGCTCGAAGGCGAGCCGCTCGTCGAACAGCTGTGCATCGGCCCTCGCGTGCGCGTACGCAAGCTCGGCCTTCTGCAGGTCGTCCTGCGCCTTCTCGAAATCGATGACGGAAATGACCTTGAGCGCGTTCGCTTCGTCGGCACGCCGCTTCTCGCGCTTCGCCGCCACCAGGGCGACCTGTGCGAGATCGGCTTCCTTGCGCTTGTCGAGCGCCTGCTGGCGCGACTCGATGCGCTGCCGCTCGAGCTCGACGGTCTGTTGCTGCAGCGCCGACTTCGCCTGGTCCAGCTCGTTCGCGAGCTCGGGGCTGTCGATCCGCGCGAGCACCTGCCCCACCTCCACGGCGGCGCCGGCCTCGATCTCGAGCGTGATCGTGCCGGGCGCCGGCGCGTACAGCGTCGGGCTCACGGCGGCGACCACGCGCCCCTGCACCGACACGTCGCGGACGAGGTCGCCGCGCGTCACCTGGGCGATGCGCAGGCGCTCCAGCGGCACCGTGACCGTCGCGTTCGCCCAGCGCTGCACCAGCGGCACCGTCATCCAGACCACCGCGAGGAGCAGGACGACACTCGCGCCGACGATGCGCCGGTTGCGCTGGCTCTTCGGGGCCAGGCGAACGTCCTGCGCGGAGGTATCGGCGATCTTCAAGGGTGCTCCCGGTCGTGATTGACCCTTGGATGCGGGTCCCGCGCAAAGGGTTTGTTGCGGCCGGTGGAGAATTGCGCGGTGCCCGGCGCAGGGCGGGAGCGCGCGGTGTTGCGCCCGCCAGGGGCCCGTGAGCGCCTCGAGTTGGCGGCAGCCGGAACGGGCAGCGCGCGGCTACGGTATGCCGAGCAGCTTGTGCGTCTGCAGCGAGAGCTTCCAGCGCGGATGCGCGAGGCAGTAGGCGACGGCCGCCCGGGTGTGCGCCTCGCGATCCGCATCGTCGAGCGGCTGGAGGAAGTGATGCGTGAACGGCAGGTCCGCAAAGCGCTCGGGCTGCGCCTCCGGCTCGCGCTGCGGAAACACGAGCTTGAGCTCGTCGCCGCTCGCCTGCACGACCGGCGCCGCGGCTTTCGGGCTGACGCAGATCCAGTCGATGCCTTCCGGAGCCGGCAGCGTGCCGTTGGTCTCGATCGCGATCTCGAAGCCGCGCGCGTGCAGCGCGCCGATCGCTTCGCGATCGAGCTGCAGCAGCGGCTCGCCCCCCGTGCAGACCACGTAGGGGGCGGCACCCGCCGCTGCCGCCGGCCAGCGGCTCGCGACCGCGTCCGCCAGCTCGCCGGCGGACGCGAACTTCCCGCCGCCCGGCCCGTCGGTGCCGACGAAGTCCGTGTCGCAGAAACGGCAGACGGCGCGCGCGCGATCGCGCTCGCGGCCGGACCACAGGTTGCAGCCCGCGAAGCGCAGGAACACGGCCGGCCGCCCGGCGCGCGCGCCCTCGCCCTGCAGCGTGTAGAAGATTTCCTTGACCGAGTACGTCATGTGCCGGTCAGCGGATCCGCGATGCCCGCTTCGGCGAAGCCACGCGCACGCAGCACGCAGGCCGCACAGGTGCCGCAGGGCGGCCGTTCCCCGCGATAGCAGGTGTGCGTGAGCGCCATCGCGTCGAGCGCACCGAGCTCGGCGGCGAGCAGCACCGTCTCCTTCTTCGAGCATTGCATGAGCGGCGTGTGAATGCGGATCTCGCGCTCGAGTCCCAGCGAGAGCGCGGCCTCCAGCGCGTCGATCGTGTCGCGCCGGCAATCGGGATAGCCGCTGTAGTCGGTCTCAGACGTGCCGGTGACGAGATCGCAGATGCCGCGCGGCCAGCCCCAGGCGGCGGCGAACGTGAGAAAAATGAGGTTGCGCCCGGGAACGAAGGTCGCCGGCAGCTCGCCCTCCGGCGTCCCGGTACCTTCCGGCACGGCCGCGTCCGGGTCCGTGAGCGCGTTGCCGCCGAGCGCGCGGAACGTGTCGATCGGCAGCACCCGCTGCGGCACGCCCGCGAAGCGGGCCACCTCGGCGGCGCACTCGAGCTCGATCCGGTGGCGCTGGCCGTAGTCGAACGTAACGGCCTCGACCGCCCCGCGCCCGAAGCGTTCGAGCGCCCAGTACAGGCAGGTCGTCGAGTCCTGCCCTCCCGAGAGCACGACGAGCGCCTTGTTGCCCATCTGCGGCACCCTCCGGTCAGCGGAAGAGGTCTTCCGCCTTCCTGAGCAGGTCGTCGCCTTCCGAATCGCTTTCCGCGGCCGCCGCGCCGAACAGCGCCTCCGCCGCCGAGCGGGCGCGTGCCGCCTGCTTGGCCCGCACCGCATCGAAGGCGTCGGGGCTCGGCTCGAACCACTCGCAGAAATTCGTGACTTCCTTGTCCGTGACCTCTTCCGCGTCGTCCTCCCGGCACTGCTTCGGTACGTGCGGATCGTAGTGCCGGCACATGCGGCAGCAGTGCAGGCTCGCGGCACAGTCCGGGCAGGCATCGCGTCGCGACAGCGGCAAGGTGAGCGCGGCGAGGGAGGCGCCGCAGCGGTAGCACCGGAGGTCTTCGTCCATGCGCGAATTATACGGCTCCGGGACCCGGGCATCCGCGAAATCGGGTAACCTGTGCCTCCTTTTCGGGGTCGAACCGATTTTTTCCCGGCGTCAGGGGAGACAGTGGACCCGCCGTGCAAAAATCGGTTCGACCCCTATGCGACCTTATGCAGGGAGACGAGGCATGCGCGAAGGAACGACCCGGAATCCGACGCTCACGAGCGAGCGCATCCGGGAGCGTTTCGGCAGTGTCGGCATCGAGGTGCTCGCCTCCGGCGGGCGCGAGCGAGCTTCGAGCCTGTACAGCCTTACCGACGGCGTGAAGGTGTGTCGCAGCTACGCCCAGGTCGTGTTCGAGCTGCCGATACCCGAAGCGCTCGCCGCCGAGCACGCACGCGTGCTGGCCGGCGCATCGATCGGCGCCACGTTCAAGGCGGCGGGGTGGTCCATCGAGCGCCGGCACCTCTGCGTGGCCGAAACCCGCCTGACCGGGAGGGAGCGCCGCGTCGCCGAGCTCATGCGCATTGCCCCGGACGCCGGGCTCGCGATCCATCGCTACGTCTTTCGCGTCGCGAAGCACGGCGTCGCGCACGATTACGCCCGCATCACGGAATGGCACCATCCCGATTACCTGCGCGCGGCGGAGCTCGCCCGGATCTACGGCCTCACCCTGCCGGAGCCGAACCGCCCGGACTGCTCGGTCGCCTGAGAGGCCCGGCCGCTCAGCCGGCGCCGTCGACCGCGCCGCGCCGCGGCCAGCGCACGCCGGCGTGCTCGCGCGTGAGGACGAGAACGTTGCCCGCCATGACCAGCGCGATGCCGACGATGATGTTCACGTGCAGCACGAGCCCCTCGAACAGGAACGAGAGGAGCAGCGCGACGACCGGGAACATCACCACCGCGTAGCCGGCGCGGTGCGCGCCGATGCGGCCGAGCAGCGTGAGATACGTGCCGAACGCCACGATCGAGCCGAACACCGAGAGATACGCGAGCGAGATCACGTACCCCGGGGACGTGTCGAACGTGAAGGTTTTCCCCTGCACCAGCGCGATCAGCCCGGTGAACACGGTGCCGTACAGCATGCCCCAGGCGTTCGACTGGAGCACCGGCAGCCCGGCCCGCTGGGCATTCTGCGACGCGATGTTGCCGAGCGAGGCGACGAACGCGCCGCCCACCGCGAGCGCGGCGCCGAACAGGGTGGCGTCGCTGAACGAGAACGTCCGCACCGCCGGCAGGAACAACGCGAGGATGCCGGCAATGCCGAGCACCGAGCCGGCGAGCACCTTGCCGCCCGCGCGCGTTCCGAAGAACAGCCGCGCATTCGCGATGTTCATCCACAGCATGGTCGAGAACGCGATCGCGCTGAGCGCCGAGGTGATGTAGACCTGCGCTTGGTAGGTCAGGATGTAGTTCAGGCAGAAGAGCAGCAGGCCGAGCAGCGCGAAGCGCACGTGCGCGGCCGGCCCGAAGGCGAGCGGCAGGCGCCGCAGCCCGCACCATCCGAACAGCAGCACGGCGGCCAGCGCATAGCGATAGACGATCGAGACCTCCGGCGGCACCACGCCGAGCTGGAACTCGATCGCGAGCCATGTCGAGCCCCAGATCAGGATGGTGATCAGGTACAGGACGCGGTTGTCCATCGCGCGCTACTCCGGGGAAGCGTCGGGAGCGTTTGACTGTACAACCGTTTTGAGACTATAACAGAGTCAATTTTCGAAAAATGTGATGTGAACAGTTCATGCTTGCGCCCGACAGGGACGACGGCGATTACCTGTATCGCCAGGTCATCGACCTGATATCCGGGAACATCGAGTCCGGCGCGCTGCGCCCGGGGGATCGCCTCCCGTCCCTGCGCCGCATGAGCGCGCGCATCGGCGTCAGCGTGCCCACGGTACGGCAGGCCTACCTGGAGCTCGAGCGCCAGCGGCGCGTCGAGTCGCGTCCGCAGTCGGGCTATTACGTCCGGGCGCTGAACGAGAACGAGCGCGTGCACGCCGCTCCGAAGCTGCGGCGCAGCGCGCGGCCGGTGCCGGTGGGTTGCCGCAGCCTCATGGAGCGGGTAGCCGACGGCATTCACCGCCCCGGCGCCCTGCCCTTCGCCATCACGAATCCATGCATGGCGCGGCCGGCCGCCAGGGCACTGCACCGTACGATGAAGCGGGTCATGGCGCGGGCCGAGGAAAAGAGCCTCGGATATGCGCCCGGTTTCGGCGACCCCGGCCTGCGCCGCCAGATCGCCTATCGCTATCTCGACACGCTCGGCAGCGTCGTCGAGCCCGACGACATCTGCATCACCAACGGCGGCCAGGAGGCCCTGCTGATCGCGCTCTCGGCGGTGGCCGGCAAAGGCGACGTGATCGCGGTCGAGTCCCCTACCTACCACGGCCTGCTCGAGCTGATCGACAGCTTGGGGATGCTCGCGGTCGAGGTGCAGACCTGCCCGGAGGAAGGCGTCGAGCTCGACGCGCTGGCACAGACGCTGGACGCGCATCCGGTGAAGGCCTGCATGTTCTCCACCACCCTCAACAACCCGCTCGGCGTGGCGATGCCGGATGCGAAGCGCGAGGCGCTCGTGCGCCTGCTCGCCGAGCGCGAGGTGCCCCTGATCGAGGACGACGTGTACGGCGAGCTGCTGTTCGACGGCCGGCGCCCGACGCCCGCTGCCTTCCACTCGCGGGACGGGCGGGTGCTGACCGTCGGCTCGTTCTCCAAGACCGCGGCTCCCGGGTACCGCATCGGCTGGCTGCTCGCCGGGCGCTATCGCGAGCGCATCAGCCGCCTGAAACGCTCGTACTCCTGCACGTCGGGACTGCTGCAGCAGCTCACGCTCGCCGAGTTCCTGGCCGGCGGCGAGTACGATCGGTACCTGAAGGGCCTGCGGCCCGTGCTCCGCTGCAATGCCGAGCGCATGAGCGCGGCCGTCGCGTGCCATTTTCCGCCGGAGACGCGCACCTCCAAGCCGGTCGGCGGCTCCGTCCTCTGGCTCGAGCTGCCTGCCGGCATCGACACGGAAACGTTGTTCGAGATCGCCCTGGACGACGGCATCAGCATCGCGCCCGGCCGCATCTTCTCGCCCGCCGCCCGCTACCGGAACTGCATCCGCCTGAGCTTCGGCCTGCCGTGGACCGACGCGGTCGAGGACGGGCTTGCGCGCCTCGGGCGCCGCGTCTGCGAGCTCGCCGCCCCGCGGCGAAGCCGTTGACGGAAAATTTTCGCGAAACGCGATCCCTGCCCGCTGCGACGCTTTCATCGCCGCGCCTTTTGCCCTATAACTCGGCGCCTGTCGGGCCGCTCCTTCCCCACTGCATCCCATGATCCGCGCCATCGCGTCCGTCGCCGCGCTCCTCACCGGAGTGGCCATCCTCCTCACCGGCCAGGGGCTGCAGGGCGTGCTGCTGCCCGTGCGCGCAGCGCTGGAGGATTTCTCGAGCTTCGCCATCGGCCTGTTCGGCGCCGCCTACTTTCTCGGGTTCGTGCTCGGCTGCCTGCGCGGGCCGCGGCTCGTGCAAAGCGTCGGTCACGTGCGGGTGTTCGCGGCCATGACCGCGCTCGCGTCGGCGACGCCGCTGCTGCACGGCCTGTGGATCAACCTCGGCTCGTGGATGGTGCTGCGCTGCCTCTCCGGCTTCTGCTTCGCGGTGCTCTACATCGTCATCGAGAGCTGGCTGAACGAGGCGGCCACCAACGAGAACCGCGGCTCGGTGTTTTCCGCCTACGTCTTCATCAACATGACCATGCTGGCCGTCGGCCAGCAGATGATGCTGCTCGACACGCCGGCCGCGATGACCCTGTTCGCGCTCACCTCCGTGCTCGTCTCGCTGGCGGCCCTGCCGGTCGTGCTGTCGACGGCGCCTTCGCCGCGCCAGGTGCAGGACGTGAAGCTCGACCTGCCGAAGCTTTATGACACCTCCCCGGCCGGCATGCTGGGCAGCCTCGCGAGCGGGCTCGCGAACGGCTCGTTCTGGTCGCTGGCGCCGGTGTTTGCGATCAGCATCTCGTCGGACGTGGCGCTGACGGCCTGGTTCATGACCGCCGCGGTGATCGGCGGCGCGGCCAGCCAGTGGCCGCTCGGCGCCCTCTCCGACCGGATCGACCGGCGCTACGTGATGGCGATGTGCACGATTTTCGGCGTCGCCGTGTCCGCCGCGATCCTCTCGCTCGGCGCTGCGCTGTCCCCGGCCGCCATCGTGCTTCTCGGCGGCCTCTGGGGCGTCGCGGCCTTCCCCGTCTACTCCGTTGCCGTCGCGCACTCGAACGATCACGCGGCCGAGAACGAGTTCGTCGTGGTCTCGAGCGGGCTCTTGCTCATGTACGGCATCGGCGCCGTGATCGGGCCGCTGGCGGCGTCCGGTCTCATGCAGGTCATCGGCCCCGCCGGGCTCTATGCCTTCACCGGCGCGATCCACCTGGCGCTGCTCGGCTACCTGTTCGTCCGCCGCTACCGGCGCTCGCCCGCGGCCGCCGAAGAGCAGATCGCCTTCACCGAGGCGCTCACCGCGGCGCACACCACCTCGCAGGTCTACGAGCACGAAGTCGAAACGTCCTGACCGGCTTCCGGCCGCCGCCGCAGGAGCCCGCCATGCGGGCGACCCCGACGTGCATCGTGGCGCCGCAACCTTCTTCGTTCGGTCGCGCGCGCGGCGGCGCTCCTGAAAGCGGCGGCCGGGGTTTTCGTCAAAAAGCGGGCGGTCACGACCATCAATGGTCGAGTGGGGAGCGTTTCGCGTTAAGCACGGGTTCAGGTTGCTCCGCGTAGCCTTTGTGGCACGATGGCTCAGGGTGCGGGTCCAAGGAAGGACGCGGTCCCCGGCCGCGGACAGGAGAGGCACATGAGGACGCTGACCACATACCGCATGCTGCGCGCGAGCTGGCTGCTGGCAGTCGCAGCGCTCTTTGCCGGCCCTCCCGCGTGGTCCCAGGTGCCCGTCGACGCCGAGGGCAACCCGCTCGACGCGGAGGTCGTCGGGGATGCGCCCGGCGACGCGACGGCTGCCGCGGGCGAGGCCACGGCCCCCGCGGAAACGCTGTCCGCGAAGGAGCTCGACGAGCTGGTGGGCCGGATCGCCCTTTACCCCGACGACCTGCTTGCCGTCGTGCTGCCGGCGTCCGCCTACCCGCTGCAGATCGTCGAGGCCGCACGGTTCCTCGACGCGCTCGAGGACAACCCCGATCTCAAGCCGGACGAGTCCTGGGACGACTCGGTGGTGGCGCTGCTCAACTACCCGGAAGTCGTCCGGATGATGAACGAGGATCTCGACTGGACGTATGCGCTCGGCGAGGCGGTCGTCGCGCAGCAGGCCGACGTGATCGACGCCATCGAGCGCTTCCGCGATCGCGCGTACGCCGCCGGCAACCTGAAAAGCGACGACCGCCAGACCGTCACCCGCGACGACAACGGCGTCATCGAGATCGCGCCGGCGAGCGAGGAAACCATCTACGTGCCGTACTACGAGCCCAAGCGGGTCGTCGTGTACCAGCCGACGCCGGTCTATCACTATTACCCGCGGCCCTGCCCGGTGTACTACTACCCTTACCCGTTCGGTTACTCGTTCGCCTCCGGTTACTTCTGGGGCGTGACGACGGCGTTCCAGATCAGCTGGCTCACGCACCATGTGCACGTCCTCCACCACAGCTACTGGGGCCATCCGTATTTCGGGCACAGCTATTTCACCGACCGCTGGTGGTATCGCCGGCCGAGCATCCACGTGCACAACACGTTCTACGTGAACAACAACCGGCATCGCCCGGCGCATCACGAGCGCGATGGCGACCTCTGGCGCCCGCGCCGGCACAGCGGCGCGGCGCTCGACCGCCGCGGCTTTCGCGAGGCGTATTACACGGATCGCCGGCAGCGCTCGGACACGGGCTATACACGCGGCTTCGATGCGAGCCGTGCGCGCGGCGACGCGCTGCGCGGGGACGTGGCCTCGCGGCTCGCCGGTAGTCGCGACCGTGACCGGAGCACGCGGCTCACGCCCGACCGGGCCGACGCGAGCTCCCGCCGGGCGAGCGACGCCGCCATCCCCGACCGCCGCGACCGCGCCGACGTCGCGCGCCGCGCCGGGGACGACACCATCCGGTTCCGCTCCCGCGACGGCAGCGCCGGCGATACCGCTATCCGCTTCCGCTCGCGCGACGGCAACGCCGGCAACGATGCCATCCGGTTCCGCTCGCGCGACGGCAGCGCCGGCGATACGGCCATCCGCTTCCGCTCGCGCGACGGCAACGCCGCCGACACGGCGCTTCGCCCCCGGCCGCGCGCGGGCAGCACGAGCGAAAGCCGCGCGACGGACCGCAACACCGTCGAGCGGCCGGTCACGCCGCGCGCCGTCCCCGGCCCGACGCTGCGCGAGCGGCCCGCGCTGCAGCGGGATGCGGAGCCCGCCCGGCGCGCCGCCTCGCCGCGCGCGCTCGAGCGCTCGTCACCTTCCAGCCGGTCCCCTTCCGGCATGTCGCGCGCCGCCCCGAGCGTGAGCCGGCCCGCGCCAAGCGTGAGCCGGCCGTCACCAAGCGTGAGCCGACCCGCGCCGAGCGCCGCGCCGCCGGCGCCCAGTGTGAGCCGGCCGTCATCGAGCGTTAGCCGTCCTTCCCCGAGTGTGAGCCGACCTTCGCCGAGCGTGAGCCGGCCGTCGCCGAGCGCCTCGCGGCCTTCGTCGCACATGAGCCGGCCCTCCGCGTCTTCGAGCCGTGCCTCGCCAGCGCCGCGCTCGCGCGCCGCCTCGCCCTCCACGCGCCGGCAAAACCGCGACTGATCGATCCGCATCCATGCCGTGCCTGCCCGCCGCGATGACGGCGGGCAGGCGCGCGAGCGCCTTGAGGAGCGGTACCGGCCGACTCAGGGCTTGGGCGGATCGTCCGGCGCCGGACGGCCCTCGTCAGGGCCCGCGTCGGGCTCGTCGGAGGACAGCTCCCACGCGATGTAGGCGATCGCCACGCAGATCGCGATGGCGAGGAACACCACTATGAGGGAAAGCAGGTTCATGGCGCCGCCGCCGCACCGGGGACGATGCTCATTGTAGCGCGCGCCGGCGGCCGGGATGGCGGCGGCACAGCGCCGCTTGGGTCTGGCAGCGGCCTTTCCCTATACTCTGCCCTCCTTGCGAACCTGTCCCCGGGGGGATGCCATGATCAGAGCCGCCATCGCCACGTGCTTCGCCTGCGCCGCGTTCCTCGCCGCCTGCACGCCGGAACCGCAGGCAACGGCCGACACCGCGGCACCGGAAGCGGGCGCGGCCGCGGCCGCCGATCTCGCCCTGCGCGCACGCGACATCGCGCTCTCGTCGATCATCGTCGACACGCACATCGACGTGCCCTGGCGCCTGCACGAGGAATGGGTGGACGTCACCGTGGCGACGGACGGCGGCGATTTCGATTACCCGCGCGCCGTCGCCGGCGGCCTGAATGCCGCATTCATGTCCATCTACACGCCGGCCGCGCTGGAGGCGGAAGGCAAGTCGAAGGCGCTGGCCGAGGAGATGATCGATTCCGTCGAGAAGGTCGTGGCCTCCGCGCCGGAGAAGTTCGCCTTTGCCTGGTCGCCCGCGGACGTCGAGCGGAATTTCGAGAAGGGGCTGATCTCCCTGCCGATGGGTATGGAAAACGGCTCACCGCTCGCCGGCGACATCGCGAACGTGCGGCATTTCTACGAGCGCGGCATCCGTTACATCACGCTCGCTCACAGCCTGTCCAACGCGCTTTCCGATTCTTCCTACGACGACAACAAGCGCTGGGGCGGCCTGAGCGACTTCGGCGTCGAAGTCGTGCACGAGATGAACCGCCTCGGCATCATCGTCGACGTGAGCCACATCTCCGACGGGGCGTTCGCGGACGTGCTGGACGTGACGCGCGCTCCCGTGGTCGCAACACACTCGTCCTGCCGGCACTTCACGCCCGGGTTCGAGCGCAACATGAGTGACGAGATGATCACCCGGCTCGCGGACAACGGCGGTCTCATCATGATCAACTTCGGCTCGTCGTTCCTCACCGCGGAGGCGAATGCCTACAGCGACGCCTTCGGCGACGCCTACGACGCGAGGTTCGAAGGCAACGGCGACGACGAGCCGTCCGAAGAAGAACAGAAGCAGTTCCGCGACGACTACGAGGCGGAACACGGACCCTTCCCGTACGCGACGCTCGACGACGTGCTCGATCACTTCGACCACGTCGTCCAGCTCGTCGGCATCGATCACGTCGGCATCGGATCGGACTTCGACGGCGTGGGCGACAGCCTGCCGACCGGACTGAAAGACGTGTCGGCGTACCCGCACCTCGTCCGCGGGCTGCTCGAGCGCGGCTACGGCGAAACGGAGATCAGGAAGATCCTCGGGCAGAATTTCCTGCGTGTCTGGCGCGAAGTCGAGGCGGTGGCGAAGGATCTCCAGGCCGAAGCCTGACGGCCCTGCGCTGCCCGGACGCGGGGCGGCCGGCGAAGCCCTGCACAACGCGCGGAGCCGCCTGCCCGGCAGCGGACGCCCCGCCGCGGCGATCGCGCGAGCCACTGCCGGCGCCGGGGCGAGGACGCAGCTCCGTTTGGTTCCCGGCATCCTGCACCGGTGCGACATGCGCGGGCGCGCTGAAGGCATGCAACAGCGGATGGCCGCGCATGGCTTCGCGGAACGACGCGTAGCCGAGGACGGCGTAGGCGGCCACCACCAGCGCGAGGACCGCCAGGCGCAGACCGTCGCCGGCCGCGCCTCGCCACCGGCTGAGGCCCCACCCGACCAGCGGCAGCAGCTGCATGCCGTGCAGCGCCATCCCCCGGGCGATGCGCAGGTCGCCCGCCACCGTGCTCCAGTTGAGGAAGGGCACGCCCGGACCACCGTCCGGCGCGCCCACCGTGTGCGCCCCGTGCACGATCATCACCCAGCCGACGGCGCCGCCGGCCAGGAAGGACACGATGCCGGCGCGTATGCCCCACAGGTAAGGAACGGCGAGTCGTGCGACCGGCCGGGCGAACCGGACCAGCACGACCGCGACCATCAGCAGGTTGATCGCGGCCATCGTGACGATCGTGGCGAACACGGCGGCGTCGAAATCGGTGGCGGTATTGAAGTACGCGCGCGTGCCGCGCGCTGCCTGCAGCAGGATGCAGGCGCCCTGGATGCAGACCGCCCCGGCGATGACCAGGCTCACCGCCTTCATCGCCGGGCGCGGCCGGCGGATATAGCGCGTGAACCAGGCGATCGTCCACACGTAGATGACGGCCGACCCCATGAACTTCATCGGCTCGATCCATGCGTTGAGGCCCATGACCAGGCGCTCGTCGCTCAGGTACGCGACGGCGCAGGCCACCAGCGCGACGACATGCAGCCAGCCGATGAGCGCCAGCAGCGGGTTGCGGCGGTAGAGCTCGGCGAAGAATCGGGACGGGGAGTCGGCTGTCATGGCCTGTCCGAGCCGCTGCGCGAACGCGCATTGTGTCACAGCGCCCGCCGCGCCGAACCGGCGCCCGCCGGCCGCGGCGGCCGGCAACGGGCGAACGCCGTCGAAGGACCCGCGCTCCAGGACGTATCAGAAGGAGAAAGGACGCCGGTCCGGCGGTGCCTCGGGGAGGTATTTCTCCCGCAGCCGCTGCTGCCGCGCGGGAGCGAACTCCTCGCAGATCACGAGGCGCACGTGGTTCTCCGCGATCTGCACCCGGTCGCGTGCGATATGTGCAAGCGCGCGCGCGTCCTCGAGCGTGCCCTGCGCCTCCGCGAGCCGGCGGGGTGCCACCGCCTGCGCGCGCGTCCTGAGCCGCTCGAACCCGGCTTCGGCCCGCGCCACCCCGCGCATCGCCTCCGCCAGCCCGGCCCGCTCCCGGGCAAGGCGCCGGCGGGCGCGCCACAACCGGGCCGGCGCCGAATCGGCGGCCTTGCGCACCAGCAACCCGATGGCCGCCACGGCGAGGGCCGCCGCGGCCGCGGCCAGGGCCCAGTGGGTTCGCAGCAGCTCGATGCTCACGAAGGCGTCAGCGGAGCGTACGCCGGCCGGATCCGCGGGTCAGTCGTTCGGCCAGTCGAGGTCGAACGGGAACGGCCGCTCCTCCGTGTTGTAGGTCAGGTAGCGGAGGATCTGGTAGGTGTAGGTCGAAAGCGAAGCGCCCAGGTGGCGCACCCGCGGATTGGCCTCGCCAGTGAAGAGCACCCACAGGAACTGCAGGATCACCACGGCGCCCACGACGAGGCGGGTCAGCCCGTAGATCAGCACGAGCACGATCATGAACACCAGGCGCAGCCAGGTCGCCCGCGATTTCAGGTTCTCTTCGAGTTGCCGGTTGCTGGACGTGTCGTCGCCGTACATGTCGTCGCCGCCGATATCGGCGTGGTCGCGCGGCTGCCCCTCGTTAGCCATCTGCTCACCCCCGGCGCTTGCGTTCCCCGGAACCATGATACCCTGCCGCCGATTTCCGGTGCGACGGCTGCTCAGCCGCCGAAGTACCGGTGATAGATGGCGAACGCCGCCACGACCAGCAGCAGCACCCTGAGCAGCGCCGGCAGGTTCGTCCCCTCCTCCACGAACCCCGGCTGCACGGCCGCCGGACGCAGCCGGCGGGCGGCCGTATCGACCAGCACCTTCGCGTTGGCGAAGCCCAGGCCGGTGGCGTCCTGCAGCAGCTTGATGGCTTCCACCTTGCGCCCGAGCCGGATCGCTCGCATGACCTGCGGCGGCAATTCGTCTTCGGTGATCACGACTTTCTCTTTTGACCTTTTCCGGCGCGTAGCGCGCCACTCGTCGCACCCTGCCATGCTGCCGGCTCGCCGTTCAGCATACCGGACGTCTCGCGCGCGCAGGCGGAGCCAGGTCTCAAATCCGCCGATTCCGCGGGCGTCGCCCGACGCTCATGCCCGCGGGGTTTTTCGGAATGCGGCCTGGAGCGGGTATAGTGCGCGGGCCAACCACGGGAGGGAGCCGATGACGAGAATCACGCTCGCGACGCTGGTCTGTCTCGCGCTCCTCGGCTGCAACGGTGCCGAGGAGAAGAAAGGGGAAAGACCGGAGCCTTACGCCAGCACGTACGCGCCGTTGCCGTCCGGGCCGGTGCTCCTGACCGGTGCGACCATCCTCACGGCGACCGGGCAACGGCTCGAGAACGCGGACCTCCTGCTGCGTGACGGCAAGATCGCGGCGGTCGGCCAGGATCTCGACGGCGACGACGCCGAACGCGTGGATGCGTCGGGCCTGTGGATCACCCCGGGCATCATCGACGTGCACTCGCATCTCGGCGTATACCCTTCGCCCTCGGTCGACGCGCACGCCGACGGCAACGAGATGTCGGCGCCCAACACGGCGGAAGTCTGGGCCGAGCACAGCGTCTGGCCCCAGGACCCGGGTTTCGAGACCGCGCTCGCGGGCGGCGTGACCGCCCTGCAGATCCTGCCCGGCTCCGCCAACCTGTTCGGCGGTCGCAGCGTGACCCTGAAGAACGTGCCGGGACGCACGGTGCAGAGCATGAAATTCCCCGGCGCGCCTTACGGGCTCAAGATGGCCTGCGGCGAAAACCCCAAGCGGGTCTACGGCAGCCGCGGCCAGTTCCCTTCGACCCGTATGGGCAACGTGGCGGGTTATCGCAAGGCCTGGATCGCCGCCGCGGACTACCTGAAGAAGATGGAAAAGGCCGGGAACGGCGAAGGCGAGAAGCCGACTCGCGATCTCCAGCTCGAGACGCTCGCGGGCGTGCTGAAGGGCGACATCCTCGTGCACAACCACTGCTACCGCGCCGACGAGATGGCGATCATGATCGACATAGCGAAAGAGTTCGGCTACAAGATCACCGCGTTCCATCACGCCGTCGAGGCCTACAAGATCGCCGACCTGCTGGCGAAGAATGACGTCTGCGCCGCCGTGTGGGCGGACTGGTGGGGCTTCAAGATGGAGGCGTACGACGGCATCCGTGAGAACGGCGCGCTGGTCGCGAAGGCCGGCGGCTGCGTGATCGTCCACTCCGACGACGAGTACGGCATCCAGCGGCTGAACCAGGAGACGGCGAAGATCATGGGCGCGGCCGCCCGCGTCGGCATCGAGATCCCGCCGGAAGAGGCGATCCGCTGGATCACCGCCAATCCCGCGAAGGCGCTCGGCATCGCCGACGTCGTCGGCACGCTCGAGGCGGGCAAGATGGCCGACGTGGCCGTGTGGGACGGCAGCCCGTTCAGCGTCTACAGCCGGGTGCAGCGCGTCTACATCGACGGCGCGCTCGTGTACGAGCTCGGCAACGCGCAAGTCAACCCGACAAGCGATTTCACGCTCGGCACGGCCGCGCTGGCAGGAGGTGCGCAATGAGCCGGCTTTCCCTCTCCGCAATCGTGCTGGTGCTGGCGGCCGGAGCGGCGCACGCCGAGGTGACGGCCGTGACCGGCGCGCGGGTGCACACGGTCGGCCCGGCCGGGACCGTCGAGAACGGGACCCTGCTGTTCGAGAACGGCCGCATCCTCGCCGTCGGCAGCGGCGTCGAGGTGCCGGACGGAGCGCGCGTAATCGACGCCTCCGGCAAGATCGTGACGCCGGGGCTGTTCACGCCGATGGGCCAGATCGGGCTGGTCGAGGTCGACGCCGTGCGCGGGACGGTCGACTACATCCAGCGCGGCGACCGTTATTCCGCGAGCTTCGACCCGAGCTCGGCCTACAACCCCCGCTCGACCCTGGTCGCGACGAATCGGATCGAAGGCATCACCCACGCGCTGATCGCGCCCGCGCCGAGCTGGCCGGACGAGCTCGGCCACACGAGCGAGGTGTTCTCCGGGCTGGCCTCCGTCGTCAATCTCGGGGACAGCGATTTCCTCATCGCGCGCGACGTCGCGATGGTCGTGAATCTCGGCGAGACCGGCGGCTCGCTGGCCGCGGGCTCGCGCGCCCGCGCCTTCATGGTGCTGCGCACCGCGCTGAACGACGCGCGGGATTACGCGGAGAATCGCGCGGCATACGAGCGGCGCGAGCGCCGCGATTACTCGATGAGCCGTGCCGACCTCGAGGCGCTGCAGGGTGTGCTCGACGGCACTTTGCGCCTGCTCGTGCACGTGAACCGGGCGAACGACATCCTGCAGGCGCTCCAGCTCGCTCGGGAGTACCAGCTGCGGCTCGTGATCGTCGGCGCCAGCGAAGCGTGGATGGTCGCGGACCGGCTGGCGGACGCCAACGTGCCGGTCATCATCGACGGCCTCGGCAACCTGCCGCGCGATTTCGATCATCTGAACGCGCGCCTGGACTCGGCGTCGCTGCTGGAGAAGGCGGGCGTGCGCTTCGCGATCGGCGCGGCGGGCGCGGCGCAGAACCACAACGCCCGCAACATCGCGCAGTCGGCCGGCATCGCCGTGGCGAACGGGCTCGACCGGGATGCCGCGCTCCAGTCGATCACGCTCGCGCCGGCCGAGATCTACGGCGTTGCGGACGAGATCGGCAGCCTCGAGCCCGGCAAGCGCGCGGACTTCGTGATCTGGAAAGCCGATCCGCTGGAGCTCACGAGCTTCCCCGAGGCGGTCTACATCGGCGGCGCGGCCGTGCCGATGCAGAGCCGCCAGACGCTGCTCCGCGACCGCTACCTCGATCTCGACAGCGCTCGCCCGCCGGCCTTCCACGAGCCCTGAGGCGAGGCGTTCCTCCGTAGGAGCCCGCCATGCGGGCGACCCATCACCGGGCGTCGCCCGCATGGCGGGCTCCTACGGGCGCGGCGGCCCGCCGGCGAGAAAGCGCGCCAGGCGCACCAGCGCTTCCGTGTCCATGCGGCAATAGGCCCGCAGCGCACGCTCGAGGGCGCGCTTGCGCTCGCGCGTCGTCGCGGGGTCGCTCGCCTCGAGATAACCTTCGGAAGCGGCCGTACCTTCCTGAATTTCCGGCAGATCGGCATAGCACAGATCCGGCGCTACGACGGGCAGCAGCGCCTTCAGCGACCACGAGCCGCGCATCAGCGGATGGTAGAAGCCGCGCTCCGCGAGCGGGTGCAGGTCGACGAGCCGGGCGACGATCGCGCCGAGCGGGCTTGCGAGATCGGGATAGCGCTCGCGCAGCCCCTGGATGACGCCGCGCTCGTAGCCCGTGTACACGAGCACCGGGCCTGCCCGGCCGAGCACCCGGATCAGGGACTCGGCAAAGCGGCGCATCGGCGGCTCGCCGGTGAGATCGAGGAAATCGGCGTGCTCGAGCACGCCCGCGGCCGGCTCGTAGTGGCACGACCACTGGAAGGGCACGGTTTCGTACGGGCGGGTGCCGGGAAAGATCGGAACGGCCGGCGCAATCGTTTCGAAGTCGAGGTAGTAACGCGGGAACGCGAGCGCGGCGACTTGCCGGGAGACCTCCGGCAGGAGCTCGGGGCGGCCGCTCAGCGTGACGCGCTGGATGCGCCGCTGCTTGTCGCTGAGGCGGTCCTCCGGCACGTCCCGGAGGTCGCGCCAGCCTTCGGCGACCAGTGCCGCCAGCCGTTCCCTGCTGCCCCCGAGATCCAGCAGCGGATGCGGCGTGTCCGACGGCCAGCAGCGGGCAACGAAAGGACAGGGCCACGGCGCGAAGCAGTGCGCGCCGACGGCGACCACCGGCTCCTCCGCTTCCATCGCCCGGCGCGCCGCCGCGATCCACCCGGGCACTTGCGGGATCAGCTCCCCCGCCTCCGACGTGACATCCTTCTCGGCGAGCAGCCCGCGGTAATCGCCATCGCCCGCATAGACGAACTGCTTGTCGACGTGCGCGAGCGCGAGCCGGGTCGGCGTCACACCCGCCGCGCGCAGCACCCACGCCTGCACCGCGACGTCGGCAGCATGTTCCTCCTTCACCCCCGTCGACGCTTTCACCTCGACCAGCCGCCAGCCGCCCTGGTCGGGAAGGAGCGCATCGACGCGCACGAACACGCCGGCGTGCTCGAACGTCGCCTCGAAGATGGGCGCGGGCGTGGCGCGCAGCCTCTCGGCGGTGGTGCGACAGGCTTCCTCCAACCCCTCGTCGTACTCGACGACCGCGCCGCCGGCCGCGCCGCCGTAAATCCTGCGCGCGACCTCGCCGACACGGTGCCCGATGCGAAACGCGGCCTGCGTGCGAGCCGTCGTCGCGGCGAGCTCCGGGTGATGGACTTCGAGATGCAGGCGCCGGGCACACTGGCGCGCCGCCATGAGCCGGCTCTTCGAAAGATGGGAACGGACCACGGGCGAAAAACTATGGAGCGGGCCTGCCCTGGCCGGCCGGCTCGCAGGCGCCCCTGCACCGTCCGGGCTCAGTTCGCGTCGACTGTACAGGCATACAGGTTGCGCTGCAACGGGCCATTGCCCGCCCGCGGCCGGATGCTAGAATCCCGCCCGAAGCGGGTGTAGTTCAATGGTAGAACTTCTGCTTCCCAAGCAGATAACGAGGGTTCGATTCCCTTCACCCGCTCCACTCTTCTCGCCACCGACCGCAAGCATTCCGTGAACGTCCGCCGCCCGGCGCCGGCGGCCGGCCGCGCTCAGAGTGCTTCGGCGCTCAGGTTGAGCAGCGCCGGGACGTCGCTCGGCTTGTACAGGCCGATCTGCCGCAGGTTCACCGGCTCGACGGGCTGGGCCGTCAGGATGAAGCGGTCCTTGCCGTGCAGGAACTCGAGGACCGGGTTCATCACGTACTCGTCGAACACCACCCCGTTCGAGCTCGCGATCGCCTGGAACGCGTCACTGCGCGCGGCGATCACCGCGTCCTCGGTCAGGTCCTGCTGCGTGCACAGCTGCATCACGCGCTCTTCGAGCGAGCGGTCGACGTACTCGAGCCGCCCGTCGACGAGACGCGGCTGGTAGGCGCGCATCGCCAGGGACTGAGGCGTCGGCACGCCGTCGAAGGTGAGCGTGACGGCGAGGTCGTACATGTCCGCGATGCGGGTCGTGAAGTCCACGACGAAGTGCCGCTCATCGAGACGATAGCCCGCGGAGGTATCGACGACGATGCTACGGTAGCCGAGCTGCTGCAGCACGGCCGGCGAGAAGCCGTACTTGCCGGCGCACTCCGGCGAAGTGTCGGCAACGCCTTGCCCGGCGAGCTGCGTGCGCCGCGCCTCCGCGAACGCGACGAGATAGTCGGCCGTCACCGGCATGGTCACGCCGCGGAACGCGAGCGCGAAGCGCTTCGGCAGCTCGAAATCCCCGCTGCCGAGCTTCGTCAGCCCGAGCAGCTGGAAATAGCCCGGCGTGATGACCCGGACGCTGTCGATGTGCACGGGATCCGCGAAGGCAGGCACTCGCACCGTCACGCCGTCGATGCCGAGCTCCCCGGAAAACGTGGAGCTCACGCCTTCGTAGCTGATGTCGGCCATCGGCTGCGCGGCGGCAATGAACTTGTCGAGGTTCCGCGTGACCTTGTCGTGCAGGTAAAACTTCGAGCCGAAGTAACCCACCACCGCAAGGATGCAGGCGAGGATCAGGGCGTTGCGCATGGCGGCTCCCGTGAAGCAGCGCACAAAACGGCCTCATTTTCGACAGCCCGCCGCAGCCGGGCCACCCAGCGCGTCACAGATCGCGGCGCAGGAGCCCGCCGTGCGAGCGACCGCGATCGTTACGGTCGCCCGCGTGGCGGGCTCCTACGGCTGCCTGCCGCCCTCGAGCGCGTCAGACGCGCTCGAGGGCCTGTTCGAGATCGCCGATCAGGTCGCGCGTCGACTCGATGCCGACCGACAGGCGCAGCAGGTCGGGCGGAATCGGGCTTTGCGAACCTTCGATCGTGTAGCGGTGCTCGATGAGGCTCTCCGTGCCGCCGAGCGAGGTTGCGCGGATGAACACGCGGCACGCGTTCGCGACCGCGAGCGCGGCCTCGGCACCGCCCTTCACCCTGAGTGACAGCATGCCGCTGTAGCCGCCCTGCATCTGGCGCGCCGCGATGGCGTGCCCCGGGTGCGTCTCCAGCCCCGGGTACAGCACGGCCTCGAGGCGTGGATGACCGGCGAAGTGGCGGGCGATCTCCAGCGCCGATGCACTGGACTTCGGGACGCGCACGAAGAGCGTGCGCATGCCGCGTTGCAGCAGCCACGCTTCGAAGGTCCCGAGGATTGCGCCGGCTTCCGAGCGCTGCTCGCAGATGCGCTGCCACCACTCGTCTTCGCGAGCGGTCACCACCGCGCCCGCGACGACGTCGGCGTGCCCGTTCAGGTATTTCGTTGCGGAGTGCATGACGAGATCCGCCCCGAGCTCGAGCGGCCGCGTATGCACCGGTGTCGCCACCGTCGAATCGACTGCCAGCTTCGCGCCGTGCGCGTGCGCGACCTCCGCGGCGCGCGCGATGTTGATCACGTCCCAGGTCGGGTTACAGGGCGTCTCGATCCACACGAGCCGCGTGTTGCCCTCCGCCGCCGCCCGTGCGAGCGCGTCCGGATCCGCCGCGTCGAAGAGCGCCACGTCGATGCCCCATTGCGCGGCGAATTTGAGCAGCCAGTTGCGCAAGCCCCAGTACATGACGCGCGGCGCAACGAGCCGCTCGCCGGGTGCGAGCGTCTGGACGACGGCCATCGCGGCCGCCACACCGGAGGCGAACAGCCGCGCCGCCTTGCCGTGCTCGAGGCGCGCAAGCAGGCGCTCCGCCGGCTCGAACGTCGGGTTGTGGTCGCGTGCGTAGTTGCGGGAGCCGGACAGGAGCGCATAGTGCGCATCGCGTGCGAAGGTCGTGGACGGCGTCAGCGGCGGCACCACGCTGCCATCCGCCTCGCTCGAATGCATTCCCTGCGCCGCCAGTGTTTCCGGGTCGACCGGCCGTTCTTCTTCCATGTCCGTCTGCACCATCGCAAAAATGCAAACGGTAGCACCGCCCGGCCGGGCGGTGCCAATACCGGGGAAACCAGCAGAGCGGGAACGCGGTCAGGCGTGCGCGACGCGCGCCGCTTCCGGCACGACGTCGAGCAGCACGTAACGGATCAGCACCTCGTAGCTCTGCCGCTCCATCAGCAGGCCGTTCGGCAGCTCCAGCGTGTGGATCGGCTGGTCATCGATGTCGCGGATCTCCTGCAGAAACCGCGCCCCTTCGCGGTACACCTGGTAGCGGACGTCCTGCCGACGGCCGAATTTCAGCACCACCGTCGTGTCCGTCCAGTCCTGGATGACTTCCTTGCCCATGGCAGCCCCTCCCAAAGACGCTCTGGCCAGCGAATCTGCAAGCGCCGTGCCAGCTTGAAATATTCAGAAGTTCAGGCCGTATCCGATTGTTTTACGAAGAACTCGTTCGGCGCCGCCGGTGCCCCGGCCGCGGGCCGCCGGTAACGCTCCTTGTCAGGTTCTGACCCCGGTTTCAGGCGATTTGCGACAGCCGCTCGACATAATGCGGCGCGCCGCGACCGGCGGACCCGGGCGCTGTCCGCGGCCGGAGATCAGGATTGCGGCACGCGCGCCGCATTGCGCCGGCTGCTGCGCCAGGCGTCGGTGCTGAACAGGAAGACCGCGACCCAGATGAGCCCGAAGCAGACGGCATGCGCCGGCGTCAGCACTTCTCCGTACGCGAGCCCCATCAGGAACTGCAGCGTCGGCGCGATGAACTGCATGATGCCGATGGTCGACAGCGGCAGGCGGCGCGCCGCGAGCGCGAAGAACAGGAGCGGCAGCGCCGTCAGCGGTCCGGCCAGGATGAGCAGGCCGGAGAGCCCGGGCTGCGCGGGGCCGAACACGGCCTGATCGGTGGCGACGACCCACGCGAGCCACCCGGCCGCGGGCGGCAGCAGGATCACCGTCTCGACGAAGAGCCCCGGCATCCCGCCGACGTCGACCCGGCTCCTGATCACCCCGTAAATGGTAAACGAGCCTGCAAGCACCAGCGCGAGCCACGGAAACTCGCCGCCGCTCACCGTGAGCACCGCCACCCCGGCCGCCGCGAGCAACACGGCGGTCATCTGCAGGCGGCTGAGCCGCTCGTGCAGGAACCAGACGCCGATGACGACGTACATGAGCGGGTTGATGTAATAGCCGAGGCTCGCCTGGAAGATGTGACCGTGCTGCACGGCCACGATGTAGCCGAACCAGTTGATGGCGATGAAGATGGCGGCGAGCACGAGGAAGGCGTAGGTGCGGCGGTGCGCCATGGCCCGCCGCACCTCGGGCCATTGCCGCCGCAAATGCACGATCAGCGCGCCGAAAGGCACGGCCCAGAACACGCGATGCGCCAGCACCTCGAGCGCCGGCACCATCGCGACGATCTTGAAGTAGACCGGCATGAACCCCCACCACGTGTAGGCGAGCAGCGCCGACAGGAAGCCGTTGCGCAAACGGTCCTCGTGCCGCTCGCCCTGTGTCGTCGTGGCAGTGCTCATTGCCGGTGTCGGCGGCAGTCACGCGCGCCCGGGTGGCCGGCGCGCGCGGCGGGCAGAAGCCCTATCCCCTCTCCCCCAGGTAATCGCGTTTGCCGATCGCGATCCCGTTGTGGCGCAGGATGTCGTAGGCCGTCGTGACGTGGAAATAGAAGTTCGGCAGCACGAAGCCGAGGATGTAGTCGCGCCCGGTGAAGTGCAACGTCGTGTTCGGCAGCTTCATCTCGATCGGCCTTTCTTCCGCGCCCTCGAACTGCCCGGGCGTGAACGTCGCCAGGAAATCCGTCGCCTTGTGAATGCGCGCATGGATCTCCTCGAACGTCGCCTCGTCGTCCGGCCAGCGCGGAATCTCGGTCCCGGAGAGCCGCGCGGCCGCGCCCTTGGCGGTGTCCGTTGCGATGCGAACCTGCGCGACGAACGGCAGCATGTCGGGATAGAGCCTGGCCTGGATCAGCACCGGCGGATCGATGTTCCGCGCGGCGGCGTGCTCCTCGGCACGCGACACGATGCGGTCCAGATTCTCGAGCATGCGCGACAGCGAAGCGATCGTCAGATCGTAGACGGAAATGGCCATGGACTCTCCTGGTTCACGACGATCCGAGCGGGGCTCGGGCAAAGGCGGACTAGTTTAGACCGGTCGCGAAACGTGCGCAGCGGTTTCGCTGCGCCCGATGACCCGGGACCGGAGGGCCCGGCATTCGCTGCGAATGCCGGGCCTCCGCGGCTTCAGTCGGAGCGTGCGGCGCAGGAGCGGATCGCGCCGGCCTCATCGGAGTCGATGATGCCCTGGTTCGTCATGTCTTTCGTGAGCTGGGCAATGCAGCTCTGGTACTGGCCATGCGTCGGGTCGACGAGCACCGACGTGCACGCCGCCAGCACGTCGGCGATGTGGCAGCCGCCCGCCACCGAGCCGAACGCCGAAGCCGGGGTTCCCGGGAACAGGAACTTCTTCGTCGGGAACACGACGTACTCGCCCTGCCGGTTCTCGACGCCGCTGTCACAGCCGCCCACGACGACCGTCGGCCGATCGTCCGTGTCGATCGGGCAGCTCACGGCGCCGTTCCACCCGATGTCCTGGAGCAGCTCGTCGGTCAGGTCCAGGTCGCCGTCGTTCACGTCCACGTTCGTGTTGAACGGCTCCATCAGCACGTCGGGGAACGCCGATGTATCGTAGTGCGATACCGACGATCCCGGGGCGATCGCCGCAGGGGCATACAGCTTCATACGCCCCGCCGGGTCCGCGCCTGCCAGCGAGCCGTCGCTCGCCGCCGCGCCGATGTCGACCTCGATGTCGGCGAACGACCTGAGCAGCACGCCGCCGTTCAGCGTAACGCTCACGGCGGTGATACCTGCCTGACCGCTGCCTCCGAGCCCGGGCGGGATCTGCCCGGCGACGTTGTCGGCGATGATGACCGCGATCGCCCCGGCTGCCTCGGCGTTCTGCGCCTTCACGACGAAGGTACAGGTGCCCCGGTCGATCAGCGCGATACGGCCGGCCGTGAACCCCGCCAGCGGCTCGCAGCCGTCGGTCGCGACCCCCAGGCCGTCATTGACCAGCTCCACCGCGCCCTGTATGCCCGCGGCCGGCAGCGGCGGCCCGAACGATGCCGTACCGAACGGCAGCTCGCTGCCGGCGATCTCCGGCGGCGCCGTGACGAGGATCACCTGGGCGGGGCCGAGCACGTTCGGCACCTCGGTCGTGACCGCGGGACCGTTCCACACGAGGTGCGGCCCGTTCGCGCCGGAAATGAAGCGCTCGATGTCGATCATCTGGTCCCAGCGCTTCTGCAACAGGTTGTCGCCGAGAAACCGGGTCCACTGGTCGGGGAAACCGAGAAAGAGCTCGCCCGTGCTTTCATCGCTGAAAGTCTGGAAGCCCAGGCCGTGGCCGACCTCGTGCGTCAGCACCGAAATGAAATCGATCGCTCCGGGAGGCGGATCGTTCTCGAACCCGTAGTACCAGGCAGTGTCCTCGAGGCAGCCGGGCTGCCCGACATTCGCGTTGAAGAAGGTCACGATCTCGTCGTTGAAGGGCGGCTGCAGCAGACCGGGATCGGGTTCGCTGCCGTTCAGGTCCATTCCGGCGAGATTGTTGGCGAGCGCGCCGGCGTACCAGGTACTCGGGAAGCTCGGGCCGTCGAAATCGCGGAACACGTTCATCGCTCCGGCCGAACCCAGCGTACCGCCGGTCGCGGTGCAGGCCAGCGCTGCGAAAGACGCCTGCACGACGATCTGCGTGTTGATGTCGAGGTTGGCGTCCCAGATCTGCAGAACATGCTTGTAGGCTTCGAGGCGTTGCTCGCCGACGGTGGTGCCGGGATTGCCGTCGACCGGCGTCGCAGGCGTCGGGTCGCTGAATCCGATCGCCGGATCCGGGTCGACGACATTGATCGTGAAGTTGCCCACGACGACCGGGCCGTTGGCCGCCAGGACCGGCGCCAGCGGGAGCGCGGCGAGCACGCACGCGGTGCCCGCGAGAATTGTCGTTTTCATGGTTACATCTCCGGTGCGTTGCTTGCGGCTGTCGGCGTCCGGAGAACGTCGCCGGCGCTGCCCGCGTGCGTGATGCTGATCGTCCCGTCCGGGTTCCGGGTGGCGACGAGGAAAGCGAGCTTGCTGGTCGCCACGGTCGCCGCGATCGCGCCGCTCGGCTCGGTTCGCAGGTACCGCTTGCCCTGGTGCGGTCCGGCGATGCGGGCCATGTCTTTCTTCAGCGCATCGGCGAGGGCGCGCATCTCGGCCGCGGTCGGCATGCGCGGATTGCCGTCCTGGTCTACGAAGTACATGCTGGCGGGGAGCCCGGATCCCGACGCCGCCGCGTGCGCCTCGAGATCGGGTGCCGGCGGTATCGGGGCCGCTGCGCCAGCCGGCGAGTGTGCCTGCCACGCGACGCCGGCCGCGCCGACGAGCGCCGCGGCGCCAAGGATCAACAGGGGTGGGGTCTTGCTTCTCATTTGTTCTCTCCTCTTGCTTGTTGTTGCGCAATGCGGCGGCGTCGTCCCCTTGCGAAGGGCCGGTGACGACGGCGGGCGCGGACGCGCGCGCTGGCGGTGCCGCGGGCCGCGGTTCCGGTGCGGATTTGTTGTAAGGGGGATCGAGCGTCGCTCGCTCGAAATGGCGAGCCCTGACCGGCGCGGCGCGCGCGGTACGACATTCCCGTGCCTCAAGTCTAGCAGAGGCAGCGGACCGCGCCGGTAGCGTTTTTATTCTTTCAGATTAGTGACGTATCGGCTCTTTTTGAGGTTTTTTATCACGAGAAATCCGGGCCTCGGCCGTCTGCGCCTCCAGCGCTTCGGAGGCCGCGAGCCACTCCGCCTCGCGGGCCGTGCGCTCGCGGGCGTTCTGCGTCTGCTCGGCGACGAGCGCCATGAGCTCGCCGCGCCGGCTCTCCTCGTAGAGCGCGGGATCGGCCAGCACCGCGTCGAGCTCGCGCCGCCGCGCCTCGAGGCGCGCGAGCGCCGCCTCCGCGTCGGCCACCTGCCGGCGCAAGGGCGCGAGCTCCTGGCGGCGCTCCGCCGCCTCGCGCCGGCGGGCGCGCTTGGCCGCCGCGCTGCGAACGCCCTGCCCGTCCTCTCCCGCTGCCCCGGCGCCGCGGCGCTCGCGAGCGGCAAGCCAGGCGGGATAGTCGTCGAGGCTGCCGTCGAATTCCCGCACACGCCCTTCGTGCACGAGCAGCAGGCGATCCGTGGTGAGGCGCAGCAAATGGCGGTCATGTGACACGATCACCATCGCACCGGCGAAGTCCTGCAGCGCTTCCGCGAGCGCCTCGCGCATGTCGATGTCGAGATGATTGGTCGGCTCGTCGAGCAGCAGCAGGTTCGGCTTCCGGTAGACGAGCAGGGCCAGCGCGAGGCGTGATTTCTCGCCGCCGGAGAACGGCGCCGTCGGGCGGAACACCGCGTCGCCGGTGAAGCCGAACCCGCCGAGCCAGGTCCTGAGCTCCGCCTCCGGCGCCTGCGGGTCGATGGCCTGCAGGTGCGCGAGCACACTCCGCTCCGGATCGAGCTGCTCGAGCTGGTGCTGGGCGAAATACCCGATGCGCAGGTCGCGCGCCGGCGCACGCTCACCGCCGCCCGGCGCAAGTTGCCCCGCCAGCAGCTTGATGAGCGTGGATTTGCCGGCGCCGTTGGGCCCGAGCAGCCCGAGGCGATCGCCCGGCGCCAATGAGAGCGTGACGGATGCCAGCACGTCCTTGCCGCCGTACCCGACCGCCGCTTGCTGCAACGTGAGCAGCGGGTTTGGCGTCTTCTCCGGCGGGCGCAGCGCGAAGTGAAACGGCGAATCGACGTGCGCGGGCAGGATCGTCTCCATGCGCTCGAGCGCCTTGAGCCGGCTTTGCGCCTGCCGCGCCTTGCTCGCCTTCGCGCGGAACCGGTCGACGAACGCGCGGATCCGCGCGACCTCGCGCTCCTGCTTCTCGAACTCGGCCTGCTGCCGCGCCAGCGCGGCGGCCCGCTGGCGCTCGAAGGACGAATAGTTGCCGGCGTAGAGCGTCGCCCGCCGGTGCTCGAGATGCACGATGCGATCCGTGACGGCATCGAGGAAATCACGATCGTGCGAGATGAGCAGCAGCGTGCCGGGATACGACCGCAGCCATCCTTCCAGCCAGATGATCGCATCGAGATCGAGGTGGTTCGTCGGCTCGTCGAGCAGCAGCAGCGACGACCGGCACATGAGGGCGCGCGCCAGGTTGAGGCGCACGCGCCAGCCGCCGGAAAACGTGGCAACCGGGCGGGCTTCGTCTCCCGGCGCGAAGCCGAGGCCGTGCAGCAACCGTCCCGCGCGGCTCTCCGCGGTGTAGCCGTCGATGTTCTCGAGCTCGGCATGCAGCCGCGCCAGCGCGGGGCCGTCGCCGCGCGCGTCCGCATCGGCCAGTTGCGCCTGCACGCGGCGCAGCCCCGAATCGCCGTCCAGCACGTACTCGATGGCCGGCCGCGGATCGGCCGGCGTTTCCTGCGCCACGTGCGCGACGACCCAGTCGGCCGGGAATTCGATATCGCCCGCATCCGGCCCGATCTCCCCCAGGATGAGGGAGAACAGGCTGGATTTGCCGCTCCCGTTGGCGCCGGTGACGCCGGCCTTCTGGCCGGCATGGATCGCCAGATCGACCTGCTCGAGCAGCAGCGCCGGCCCGCGCCGCAGCGAGACGTTCCTGAGCTTCAACATGCTGCGCGATTGTAGGGAAGCTCTGTACGAACTGCAGAGCTTCCCTGCGGGGCAGGGATGCCCCGCCGCGCCGGTCGCGCAAGCGACTGCGCTCGACATTCCAGATCGTGCGGTCGATCCGGCAAGTTACCCCCGAAACCGATAAAATCGGCGACCCACCACAAGAAAGGCAATCCATGGTGAAACCCGTCAACCACGCCGCCGGCAGCGATCACCTCGCGCGCCTGCATGCTATCCGGCGCTTTCCCGGGGCCGTGGCCACCCAGGGTCTCCCGGACCAGACGATCGCGGCATTTCTCGATCGCGATCCCGCGCTCGGCGCCGCGCTCGAGCGCGCCGGGGAGGAGCTGCGCCGCCTCGAGGAGACGTCACCCGCCCTGCTCTCCCTCGACGAGGCCGAGCAGGTTCGACGCGTGCAGGCCGGCTTCGTCAACTTCTACGCGCCGGATGCCGTCAATCCGTACGTGACGCTGGCCGCGCAAGGGCCGTGGATCGTCACGCTGAAAGGCGCGGTCGTGTACGACGCCGGCGGCTACGGCATGCTCGGGCTCGGCCACGCGCCCGCAGCCGTGCTGGACGCCATGAACCGGCCGCACGTCATGGCCAACATCATGACGCCGAACGTCAGCCAGATGCGCTTCGTCGAGCGGCTCGTGCAGGAGATCGGGCATACGCGCGGCGGCTCGCCTTTCAAGCACTTCATGTGCCTGAACAGCGGCTCCGAGGCCGTGTCGGTGGCATCGAGGATTGCCGACATCGCCACGAAAGAGCTGACGGATCCCGGCGGCCGCTATGCCGGCCGCGAGGTGCGCGGCCTCACGATGCAGGGCAGCTTCCACGGGCGCACGGATCGCCCGGCGCGGTATTCGCATTCGACGCAGAAGAGCTATCGCAAGTACCTTGCGTCGTATCGCGAGACGGATTACCTGCTGACGGTGCGCCAGAACGACATCGCCGATCTCGAAAGCGTCTTTGCCGAAGCCGAGCGCGAAAACGTGTTCATAGAAGCGTTCTTCATGGAGCCGGTGATGGGCGAAGGCAATCCCGGCCAGGCCGTGACGCCCGAGTTCTATCGCCGCGCGCGCGAGCTCACCGAGGAGCACGGCACGCTGCTGCTCGTCGATTCGATCCAGGCCGGTCTGCGCGCGCACGGCGTGCTGTCGATCGTCGATTACCCCGGGTTCCGCGACCTGCCGCCCCCGGACATGGAGACGTATTCGAAAGCGCTGAATGCGGGCCAGTATCCGCTTTCCGTGCTCGCCCTGCACGGCCGGGCGGCGGGGCTGTACCGGCACGGCGTGTACGGCAATACGATGACCAGCAACCCGCGTGCGATGGACGTCGCCGTGAGCGTGCTCGACAGCATTACGCCCGAAGTGCGCGAGAACATCCGGGTGCGTGGACGGCAACTGATCGCAGGCCTCGAGCGCGTCGCGGCCGAGCTCGGCGATGCCATCACCCGCGTGCAGGGCACCGGGCTGCTGCTGAGCTGCGAGCTGCACGAGCGCTACAAGTGCTTTGGCGCCGACAGCACCGAGGACTGGCTGCGTCGCCACGGCCTCGGTGTGATCCACGGCGGCGTCAATTCCCTGCGCTTCACGCCGTGGTTCCTGATGAGCGAGCCCGAGGTGGACCTCGTGGTCGACCTGACGCGCCGCGCGCTGATCGAGGGCCCGCGCCTGTAGGAGCCCGCCATGCGGGCGATTAGAGCGTCCCGCCATGCGGGCGATTAGAGCGTCCCGCCATGCGGGCGAATTCGAGCGCCCCGGTCGCCCGCATGGCGGGCTCCTACCGGGTGGCGGCGTAGCCTTCCGGGAGCTCCATCCCGAGCGCGCGCACCAGGAACGCCCACTGGTCCGCATAGGATTCGATCAGCTTGCCGGTGGGCGTGCCCGCGCCGTGGCCGGCGCGCGTCTCGATCCTGATCAGCACCGGGTCGGGTCCCGCCTGCGCCGCCTGCAGCGCCGCCGCGTACTTGAAGCTGTGCGCCGGCACGACCCGGTCGTCGTGGTCGGCGGTCATCACGAGGACGGCGGGATAGCTCGTGCCGGGGCGGACGTTGTGGTAGGGCGAGTACGCGAGCAGCGCGCGGAACTCCTCCGGATCGCCCTTCGAGCCGTAATCGTCGACCCAGTAGCGGCCGGCGGTGAAGTCCTCGAAGCGCAGCATGTCCATCACACCCGCCGCCGCGATGACGGCGCCGAACAGCTCCGGACGCTGGTTCGTGACCGCTCCCATCAGCAATCCGCCGTTGCTGCCGCCCATGATCGCGAGGCGATCGGGGCTGGTGTAGCCCGTGTCGATCAGGTACTCGGCCGCCGCGATGAAATCGTCGAACACGTTCTGCTTCTTCAGCCGCGTGCCCGCCTTGTGCCACTGCTCGCCGTACTCTCCCCCGCCGCGGATGTTCGCGACGGCATAGACGCCGCCCATCTCCATCCATGCGAGACGCGTGACCGAAAAGGAAGGCGTGAGTGAGATGTCGAAACCGCCGTAGCCGTAGAGCAGCGTCGGCTGCCGGCCGTCCGGCGTCAGCCCTTTGCGGTGAGTGATGAACATCGGCACCCGCGTGCCGTCCTTCGACTCGTAGAACACCTGCTCGACGACGTAGTCGTCCGCGGCGAAGTCGACCTGCGCCTCGCGGAACGTCTCCATCTCGCCCGTCTCGAGGTCGAGGCGCGTGATGCGATCCGGGACGTTGAAACTCTCGAAGCGAAAGAACGTTTCCGGATCATCGAACTTGCCGCCGAACCCGCTCGCGGTGCCGAGCGCCGGCAGCTCGATTTCCCGCAGCAGCTCGCCTTGCGTATCGAAGGTGCGTACCGCCGAATGCGCGTCCTGCATGTACAGCCCGATCACGCGCCCGCCGACCAGGCGCGCCGATTGCAGCACGTCGGCGCTTTCAGGGAGGACTTCCCGCTCGCTGCCCGGCGCACCCGCGGCGACGTCGATCGCGATCAGGCGTCCGAGCGGCGCTTCCTTGTCGGTACGGAACCAGAGCTCGCTGCCGACGTTGCCGATCAGGCTGTAGTCGTGGTCGAAGCCCGCGATCAGCATCGCGGGGCGCGAGTGCTCGACCGCGAGATCCTGGTAGAGGACCTGGTAGCGGCTGTCGGTACCTTTCCAGACCGTGATGACGAGATACCGCCCGTCATCGGTCACCATGGGCGTGTAGTTCCAGTCCGGATGGTCCGGGTCGTGATACACGAGCGCGTCCTCACCCTGCGGGGTGCCGAGCACGTGCAGCCAGACCGCGTGGTCCAGGTTCAGCGACTGGAACTGCTGGCCGCTGGCGGGCTCGGGATACCGGCTGTAATAGAAGCCGGAGCCATCGTGCGTCCACGCGAGCGGCGTGAACTTGAGCCAGGCGAGCTCGTCCTCCAGCACCTCCCCGGAATGGACGTCGAGGACGCGCGCCTTGCGCCAGTCCGAGCCGGCATCCTGCACGAGGTAAGCGACGTACCGGCCGCCCGGGCTGGGGAAGAAGTCGCCGAGTGCCACCGTGCCATCCGTGGACCAGGCGTTGGGATCGAGCAGCAGCCGCGGCTCGGCCGAAAGCGAGTCTTGCACGTACACGACCGGCTGGTCCTGCAGGCCGTCGTTGTAGCTGTAAAAATAACGGCCGCCTTCCTTCACCGGGAGGCCGTAGCGCGCGTAGTCCCAGAGCTCCGTCAGCCGCTTTTCGATCGCCTGGCGTTCGGGTATCGACCGGAGGAATCCGAACGTCAGCTCGTTCTGTGCGTCGATCCAGCGGCGCACGCGCTCGCTTTCACGCACGTCCTCTTCGAGCCAGCGGTACGGATCCGCGACCCTTACGCCGTGGTATTCGTCGGTGTGCGCGACTGTCATCGTTTCCGGGTATTCGAGGCCGCTGGCCGATCCGCCCTCCTCCGGCGTGCAGGCCCATGCGGCAGCCGCGAGCAGGCCTGCCGACACCAGGTGCAGCGTGATTCGTCTCATGACCGGATCCCCCCAGCCGAACGAAGGCGCGGCAGACCATAGCACGATCACGCGTCGTATCGCACATCGGCCACCGCTCGATCCCTCGGCACCGCATCGATCGAGGTCGCCCGTAGTCGACCGCAGCGACTCATCGATAGCGCACCGGCGGCAGCAGCCGCCCTTGAAAATCGCCCTGCTTGCACCGATGTACGCCACTTGTCGCGCGCAGTACGCGACCGCTGCACAGGTGAAATCATGAAGAAGGTTCTCGGCATCTACGCCGCGCCGGGCCGGCACTGGGTCGGCGACGGCTTTCCCGTCCAGTCGCTGTTCTCGTACCAGACCCACGGGCAGGAGATGAGCCCGTTCCTGCTGCTCGATTACGCGGGCCCCCGCGAGTTCACGCCGGCCGGGACGCCGCGCGGCGTCGGCGAGCACCCGCACCGCGGCTTCGAGACCGTGACCATCGTCTATCACGGCGAAGTCGAGCACCGGGATTCGCACGGCGGCGGCGGCCGCATCGGCCCGGGCGACGTGCAGTGGATGACGGCCGGTGCCGGCCTGGTCCACCAGGAGTTCCACTCGCACGAGTTCACCCGCCGAGGCGGCTTGTTCGAGTGCGTGCAGCTGTGGGTGAACCTGCCGGCGGCGTCGAAGATGACCGACCCCGCCTACCAGCCGATCGTGAAGGACGAGATTCCCGTGGTCGAGTTGCCGGACGCGGCGGGCGCCCTGCGCGTCATCGCCGGCGAGCATGGCGGCGTCCGCGGCCCGGCGCGCACCTTCACGCCGATGAACGTGTGGGACGTCCGTCTTGCGGCCGGCAAGCAGCTGGATTTCGACGTGCCGGAAGGCTGGACCACCGCCATCGTGGTGCTGCGCGGTGGCGTGCGCATCGGCGACGAAACGGTCGGCGAAGCCCGCTTCGCACTGCTCGGCACGGAGGACACGCGCGTGTCGCTGGAAGCAGAAACGGATTCCCTGTTCCTCGTGCTGAACGGCGAACCGATCGACGAGCCGATCGCGGGCTACGGTCCGTTCGTCATGAACACGCCCGAGGAGATCCAGCAGGCCATGCGCGATTTCTCGAGCGGCCGCTTCGGCCGGATCGCGCACTGATTCCGCGGAGGCCCGCCGCCCTCCGGGCGCAGGCCCCGGAACGCCCGGGCGCATCGGCTGCCCGTCGAGCGGTGGGCGGTCCAGCCCCCATCGGGTAACATTTGCCCGGTCGGCGCCCGATGGGGGGACAGCCTATGGCGGGGAACGCATTGATACGCGACCGGGCGGATTCGCCGCTCGTTGCCCGACTGCTCGGGATCGCGGCGCTCACCGCGCTCGCCGCGTGCGGCGGCGGCGGTGGCGGTGGCGGCGGTCCCGACACCGGCGGCGCCGGGGGCGACGACTGGACGACGGGGGTGTTCAAGCCTTCGGGCACGTTCGCCAATCGCTGCGCGAATCCGCGCCCCGGCACCGCCGATCTCAAGGGCTCGGTGCTCGACGAGAACAACTTCCTGCGTTCCTACAGCGACGAGACCTATCTCTGGTACGACGAGATCGTCGACCGGAACCCCGC
>CAZBGV010000006.1:55824-65513 GCA_964491485.1 uncultured Woeseiaceae bacterium
CGTCCAGCATCTCGTCGTCGACCTGCGCTACAACGGCGGCGGCTTCCTCGCCATCGCGAGCGAGTTCGCCTACATGATCGCCGGCGACGTCCCGACCGCGGGCGCCACGTTCGAGGAGATCCGCTTCAACGACAAACACCCGACGACCGATCCGGTAACGGGCGAGCCGCTGGTGCCGATGCCGTTCTTCGATACCACGCTCGGCTTTTCCCCGAACGTTCCGCAGGGGCAGCCGCTGCCGACTTTGAACCTGCAGAAGGTCTACGTGCTCGCGGGACCCGACACCTGCTCCGCGAGCGAATCGATCATCAACAGCCTGCGCGGCGTGGACGTCGACGTGGTGCTGGTCGGCTCGACGACTTGCGGCAAGCCGTACGGTTTCTACCCGACCGGCAACTGCGGGACGACGTACTTCACCATCCAGTTCCAGGGATTCAACAACAAGGGCTTCGGCGACTACGGCGACGGCTTCTCGCCGCAGAACGATCCTTTCGGCGAGCCCATCCCGGGCTGTTCCGTCCGCGACGATTTCGACCACGCCCTGGGCAGTACGCTCGAAGCGCGGTTCAAGACCGCCCTCGACCTCATCCAGGGCGGCGACTGCCCCGCGCCGACCGGCGCGGCTCCGGAGCGCGGCCTGTCCAAGCCGGGCGCCCTGCGGCCGCCGGACGGCATCACGCCCAAGGATCCGTGGCGCGAAAACCGGATCCTCAGGCGATGAGCGCGGGTCGGCTCGCTCTCGCCAGCTGCCTGCTCGCCGGGCTCGCCGCCTGCAAGGTCACGCCCGCCGCCGACCGGTCCTCGCCGGCCGTGAAGCCGGCCTCGTCCGGGGACGAACGGCCCGCCGTCATCGTCAACCCGACACCCGAAAGCCGGGCGGAGCTCGAGCACGTCGTGAGCGACATGCTGTTCGGTGCGCGGGTCACCCTGCCCATGGATGCCCTGACGAAGTCGAGCGTGCTGGTCCTCGAGCGCGAGCGCATCAAAAGGCTCGGGCAACCGCCGCTCATGGGGCGCGACCTCGGTAAGCCGGAACGCTTCCGGCTGCTGACGACCGGCAGTGGCTGCATCCTGGTGCACGAGTCCAACGACGCCCGCTACGAGCTGCCCGCAACCGACTGCGCTCCCGAAAGATAGCGCTGTCGGAGCGCGCCATGCCATGCGCGCGACCGGGGTCGGCGCCCCGGGCCGGAATCGCGGCACGCACGGACGCTGCCACCGGCCGGCTCCTGCTCGAAGCGGGTTTCGAGCGCGGCGCCGGCGACCGGAACCGTGGGAGCGCGCATTGCGCGCGACCAAAGATCGCCGTACGCGGTTACGCCGCCGGCAGGTCCTCGATGAAGGCGATCATGCGCTTCTGCATGGCGGCGTCCGGCAGCCGCCCGACGCCGCCGCCGAGGTTATCGAGCATGTGCCCGGCATCGCTGGTCGCCGGCGTGATCGCGGTCACCGCGGGATGGGCGGCGACGAACTTGAGAAAGAACTGCGCCCAGCTCTCTGCGTCGAATTCCGCCGCCCACTCGGGCAGGTCCACGCCGCGCGTGCGCTGCCACAGGCGGCTGCGGCCGAACGGCAGGTAGACGAGCACCCCGATGCCGCGTTCGGCCGCCAGCGGCAGGATCGTCTCCGCGGACTCGCGGTTGTCGACGGCGTAGTCGACGCCGATGAAATCGAGCGGCTCGTCGCGCATCACCCGCTCGAGGTAGTCGTACTCGCTCGAATCGGTGCAGGTCGTGCCGATGTAGCGCACGCGCCCCGCGTCCTTCAGCTCCTTCAGGATCGGCAGCTGGGTCGGGATGTCGGCGAGATTGTGCACCTGGATGAGATCGATCGTGTCGCGGCCGATCCGCCGGAAGGACGTGTCGAGCTGGCGGCGCACTGCCTCGGGATCCGCCGAGCCGCCGCCCCACGGCGCGGCATTGACCTTGGTCGCCCAGAACACCCTGTCCACGACGCCGAGATCCTGCACGATCCTGCCCGCGACCTCCTCGGAATCGCCGTACGCCGGCGCCGTGTCGAACACCTTGCCGCCGTGCTCGAGCAGCGTGCGCATGACCTCGCGGAGATCCGAAACGTTCTCGTCGTCGGCCATGCTTCGAAACGTCGCGGAGCTGCCGAGCCCGATGATCGGCAGCTTCTCGCCCGTGCCGGGTATCGCGCGCTCGATCAGCTCGCCTGCGGCGAGCCCGCGAGCCGCGCGAGGATGCAAGGCGAGCGCCGCAGCAGCGGCGACGGTGCAGCGCAACAGGTCACGACGGGTGGTCATCAGCTATTTCTCCGTGGTTGCCCGGGTTCCCGAAGAATAGCCCAGGCGCCGCGCGCCCGCTTCGCGCATGCAGTTCGTGAACCGGCCGGCGCGCTTCGGTATCGTATGCAGCCATCGGGGAGCGACTCTCGGGGATTCCATGCTCGAACTCGACGCGCCGGGCGCCGCCGCGGTGTTCGCGGTCACCATCGGCCTGAGCCTGCTCGGCATGTATCGCGTGCCGCGCATCATCGAGGCGTGCCTGTTCCGCCCGTACGGCTATCCGCAGCCCGGCCGGGCGGACACGATCGTGACCAGCGGCTTCGTGCACGCGGACCTGCCGCACCTCGCGTTCAACATGATCACGTTCTGGTTCTTCGCGTTCCCGATGGAGCTGCGCATCGGCACGCTCGCGTTTCTCGCCCTCTATGGCCTCGGCCTCGTGCTGAGCCACGCCTGCACCTGGCTCAAGCACAGGAACGATCCGCGCTACGCTTCGCTCGGCGCGTCGGGCGCCATCTCCGCCGTGCTGTTCGCCTACATCGTCTACTACCCGATGCGGCAGCTCTACATCCTGCCGTTCCCGTTTCCGATTCCCGCGCCGCTGTTCGCCGTGGGTTACGTCGCGTGGTCGTGGTGGGCTTCGAATCACGCGCGCGGACGCATCAACCACGACGCGCACCTGTGCGGCGCGATTGCCGGCCTGCTGTTCGTCGCGATGACCGACCCGCGGGCCTTCGCGGCGCTGTTGTCGTTCCTGCGCTAGTGCGGCCTGCCCCCGCCCGCGGGCCGCGTCATTCCTGGCGCGCGTAGCCCGTCAGCTCGACGTAGCCGCGGCCCTCGACGCCGGCATCGCCGCGGCGGCCCGTCACGTCGACCGCGCCTTCCCAGTAGCGCACGCTGGTGGCGAGCTCCTGGTCCCGCAGCACGGGATCGATGCGCAGCTCGAGATCGAGCCGGGGCACGGCAAGCGTCCAGGTCACGGGGTAACGGCCGCCGCGCGGGCTTTCCCAGAAATCGCGCGCCGTGAGCGTCACGTCGTCGGCCGTAAGGGGCACGCTGGCGCCGCGCGCGGGGATCCAGGTGCCGGCGCTCATCGGATCCGTGCGCCCGTCGTCTCGCCGCAGGCGATAGAACATGAGCTCGCTGCCGTCGGCGAGCTGCAGCGCAAACCAGTCCCAGCCCTCCTGGTCGTCGGCGAGCGCGCTGCTGCCCCACTCCCTGTCGAGCCACGCCAGGCCGCTGACGTCGTGCACGTCGTCCGCGACCCGTACCGTGCCGCGCGCCGCGAGGCGCGGGACCGAATAGTAGTAGCTGGCGTTGCCGGGCTCGGCGGACTTCCGCGACAGCCCGTCGACGCCGTTCAGCACCGGCGGCTTCCGCGGCTCCAGGGTCAGCGTGACGGCGAAATCGTCCGTGCTCGCGTGCAGCAGCCAGGCCCCGTCCGCGCCTTCCTGCGCGCCGGGGAAGGCTTTCAGCCACCAGTCTTCCACCCAGACCCGAAAGGGCTCCGCCGCCGCGCCGGCAAGGCCGAGCGCCCCGCGCGCGTAGCGCTCCGCGAAGCGGAACTGCCGGCCGGCCGCGTCGGTGACCGCGAAGTGCGCGACATAGACCTGGCGCGTGCGCCACGCCGAAGCGTGAGCCGACGCAGCCGCGTCATCTTCCTGCGGTGCGAGCGCAAAGCGGAACAGGGTGAGCTCGAAGCCGAAACGCCGCCCATCTCGCGCGTCGAGATTGCCGGTCACGTACCACCATTCGTTGCGGTAGCCGGGATGCGGCCCGTGATCGGCGGGAAACGAAAACCGGCGCGGCTCGCTGGCCTGGGCATAGCCCTGCGCTTGCGGGTCGCTCAGCACGGACGACAGGCGGGGCGAGCCCGCCGGCTCCCGGGCCCCCGCCGGAAGGCCGGGATATAATATAAAAACTCCTGTTATTACCGCTATTAAGCGGATAAACATCACGTCAATCCTCGCGCATGGCCAGGGCCGGGCTCACGCGCGCCGCGCGGCGTGCCGGGTAGAGCGCGGCGACGATCGCGGCCGCCACTGCGAGCGCGACCGCCAGCGCGAGCGCGCGCGGCTCGACCGACAGGTCCAGCACCCAGCCGAAAGCCCGCCGGTTGATCACCTCGACGAGCAGCCACGCCATGAGCAACCCGAGCGGCAGCGCGGCGAGCCCGCACAGGAGCCCGATGCAGCCGCCCTGCCCGATCACCATCGCGGCCAGCTCGCCCGGCGTCACTCCGAGCGCGCGCAGGATGGCGAGCTCGCGCGCGCGCTCGAGCTGCAGCGCCAGCAGGGCCGCGAGCATGCCGACGATCGCGACGCCGAGCGCGAGCCAGTACAGCACGTCGGTGATGACGAACGTGCGCTCGAAGATCTCCATCGAGCGCTCGCGGATCTCGAGGTTCGAGCGGATGAGCAGCGCCTGGCGCCCGGCGCTCGCATGTCGCAGCGCATCGATGATGTCTGCGGCGCTCACCCCGGGCGCGAGGCGCAGGCCGAGCGAGTCGATCGTCGGATCGCTCCAGAAGACGTCGTAGGTCCGGCGGCTCATCAGGAGCGAATCGAGGTCGCTGTCATAGCTTTGATAGATCGCCGCGACGGGGAAGCGCCGCACGCCGTTCGACGTCGGCAGCGGCACGGAATCGCCGGGCGCCACTTTGTGCCGCCAGGCATACGAATCGGAGGCGAGCACCGCACCGTCGTCCTCGAATGCCTTCTGCACCGCGGCGGTATCGGCGTCGCGCAGCGCGATCCCGGTGAACGAACCGGCCGGCAGATCCAGCACGGTGAGGCTCGTGCGCCCGGCGGAGGTCTCGAGGGTCACGCTGCGGCTGGTGCTCCACGCGGCGATCCCGGGAAGCTGCACCAGCTCGCGCACGAGCGCGGGATCGAGGCTGCCGCGATCGACCCCCACGTACACGTCGGAGCGCAGCGTGCCCTCCACCCATTCGCGCACGGCGCCGCGGAAGCTGTCGATCATCACGCTCACGCCCACCGTCGCGGAGATCGCGACCGCGAGCGCGACGATGGCCACGGCCGTGCGGCTGAGCGATGCGCCGATCCCGGAAACCGCGAGCCGCCCGGCCGGTCCGCCCGCGAGCGCACCGAGGGGGGTCGCGAGATACGCGATCCAGCGCACCGCGTACGGGATGCACAGGGCCAGCCCGATCACCACCAGGAACAGCGCGGCGAGACCCGCAGGCAGGCTACGACCGGAAAGCCCGAGCAGCGGGCCGGCGAGCGCCGCCCCCGCGAGCCCGGCGAGCGCGAGCCACGGGAGCGTGCGCCGCGCCCGCGTCTCCAGCACCGCGCGCGCCATGGCCAGCCGCGGCGGAACGGCGGCCGCTTCCACGGCCGGCAGCGCCGCCGCGAGCAGCGTTGCCGCCACGCCCGCGGCGAAGCCCTTGGCCAGCGAGGCGGGTTCGGCGGTCACGGAGGTCACGTTCACGACGAAGTACAGGTCGTTGATCGTCCGCGCCACGAGCGCGAGCAGCCGCTCCCCGAGCGCAATGCCGGCAGCCACGCCCGCGGCGGCGCCCGCGATGCCCAGCACCGCCGCCTCGCCGAGGACGAGCGCGAGCAGGCCGCGCCGGGTCACGCCGAGAGCGCGCAGCGTGCCGAACATCGCGCGCCGCTGCAGCACGGCAAAGCCGATGCTGTTGTAGATGAGAAAAACGCCGACGAGCATCGCGAGCAGGCTCATCGCCGCCAGGTTCGTCGTGAAAGCATTCGTCATGTCGGCCATGGAACGGGTACGCCCCGCGGCCTCGATCAGCCGGGCATCGGGCGGCAGTGCCGCCTCGAGCCGCTCACGCGTGCGCACGTCGCCGGGCGCCAGCCGCACGTCGATACGGGACAGGCGTCCCTGGCGGTCGAGCCATTCCTGCGCCGTCGCGATGTCCGTGACCAGCAGGCTGTCCTGTCGCGGATCGGCATCGCCGGGATGGCCGGCATTGCCCGACAGGAAGCCCGCCACGCGTGCCGCCTGCGTCCGGCCGTTCACGACCACCGTGAACGCCTCGCCTTCGGCGACGCCGAGCGCGGCCGCCGTGCGCGCGGAAAGCAGCACCGCGCCGGGCCCGGTGAGCAGTTGCCGCAACCGGCCGAACGCTCCCGCAACGGACTCCGGCGCCGCGTAGCCGCGGAAATCGCCCTCGGCCAGCGGATCCACGCCGAGCAGCGTGAGGGTCACGTCGTCGGCCGAGGCAAACCCCTCGACCACGGGTGCGATGTCCCGGAATTCCCGGGCGACGCGCAGATCGACGTACAGCGCCTCGTCGAGCCCGGCCGGTCCCCCGACGATTTGGTGCGTCGCCTGCCCGTTGACCGCCTCCATGGAGAGCTCGAAAGCCCTGCCTGCGCTGTCGACGGCGAGATCGACGGCAACCATCACGGCCACGCCGATGCACACGCCGGCGAGCGCGGGCACGAGCTGCCACGGGTGCCGCAACAGCCAGCCGAAGCTCGCGCGTGCCAGTATCGCCATGCTCAGGCCGAGGGAACGAGGCGCCCGTCGCGCAGCTCGAGCACGCGGTCGCAGTGCGCCGCGACGCGCGCGCTGTGCGTGGCGACCAGCAGGGCGCCGCCGGTATGCCGCACCAGTGAATCGAGCAGCGCGAGAACTTCCCCGGTCGTCCGGTCGTCCAGGTTGCCGGTCGGCTCGTCGGCGAGCACGAGCGCCGGCCGATGCGCGAGGGCGCGTGCGATCGCGACGCGCTGCTGCTCGCCGCCCGACAGGAGCTCGGGCCAGCTGCGGCGCCGGTCGGCCAGGCCCACGGCGGCCAGCAGGTCGGCCACGCGCCGGCCGGCCTCGGGATCGCCGAAGCCGTTCAGCTCGAGGACGAGGCGCACGTTGTCCGCGACGCTGAGCGTCGGTATGAGGTTGAAGGACTGGTACACGAAACCGATGTGCCGCCGGCGGAACAGGGTGCGCTGGCGCTCGGAGAGCGCGGTCACGGCCGTGCCTTCGATGACGACGCTGCCCGAGTCCGGCGCGTCGATACCGCCGACGAGGTTCAGCAGCGTGGACTTGCCGGAGCCGCTCCGGCCGCGAATGGCGACGGTCTCGCCGCGCGCCACGCAGAGGTCCAGCGCTTCCAGCACCACGTGCCGCTCGCCGCCTTCGCGGTAACTGCGCGTGAGGCCCTCGATCTCGACGGCGTAGGGCGAGCGCTCTCGGCTGCTCATCGTGGCAGTTCCGCGATTTTCGCTGGCCGGCGATCCGTCATCGCGGCATGGTAGGCCGATTGGCCGGGGGGCGCGAGGCACGGCACTGCACCACGACGGTGCGATCGCGGTCGCCGCGGCGGAAACTGTGACGGGGAGTCCTGACAAAATGTCGTCACCGGCGCTAGAATTTTGCGGGGCCCGGGAGTGTCGGCGCCGGGCGAACGGGACGGATAAACAACATATGCTGGCGACGTATTGCCGTCCCGGGATCGCGACTTTCCAATGAAGTCAAAATTGTCCATGGAGGTCTACCTCCCGCTCTTCCTGAGCGTCGTTGCGGTGCTCGGCGTGGCGCCGTTCCTGATCATCCGGCTGGTCAGCGGCGAGTGGCTGATGGCCGTGGTGGACACGCTCATCATCGCCGGCTTTTCGTTCCTCGGCATGTCCGTGCTGCGGCCTCGCCGTGTGCGCTTCGCGAGCGTTTCCCTCGCCATCCTGTGTGTCGTCGGCATGCTCACGACGATTTACGTCCAGGAAGAGCGCATGGTGTTCTGGGCGTATCCGGCGTTGCTGGCCGTGTTCTACCTTGTGAAACCGTGGGAGGCCGTGACGATCGCCGCCGTGGCCCTGCTCGCCCTGGCGCCCGAGCTCGCGACGGACATGGATCCGCTGCGCCTCACGACCGTGTACATCACGCTGATCACGACCAGCGCCTTCGCGTGCGCTTTCGCCCTGCTGACCCGCGGCCAGCGCGATCAGCTCCTGAAGCTCGCCCGCAAGGATCCGCTGACCGGCGCCGGTAACCGGCGCGCGCTGGACGAGAAGCTGAAGGAAGTCTGCGCGGTGCAGACCCGCGCCAACGTGCCCGCGTCGCTGCTGCTCATCGACATCGACAATTTCAAAGAGATCAACGACGAGTTCGGGCACCCCGCGGGAGACCAGATCCTCGTGCGCCTGACGGAGATCATCCAGCTTCGTATCCGGGTCACCGACAGCCTGTATCGCATCGGCGGCGAGGAATTCGTCGTCGTGATCGAAGGCCAGAAGAAGGAACAGGCCCGCCGTCTCGCCGAGCAGCTGCGCACGCTGGTCGAGGCGAACGAGCTCGCGCCGGGCGGTGCGGTGACCATCTCGCTCGGCGTCGCCGAGCTGGCGCCGGGGGAAAGCCCCGAGCAATGGCTGCGGCGCGCGGACATCGCCCTCTACGAATCCAAGCGTGCCGGTCGCAACCAGACAAGCCTCGCCACCACGGGCAAGGTCCTGCACCTCGACCCGGCCCGCTAGGCAATCCCTGCACGACGGCTTCCCGCACCGGCGCGGCGGGCATCCCGTTTGCGGGCGGCGGCCGGGCGGGCAAGGAACTAATCGCCGCGCACCCGGTCTTGGCGGACAGGTCCCGGCGGAGAAGGTGAATCCTCCCATGCACAAACGCTCCATTCCGTTCCTGCTCCTGTGTTTCCTCGCGGCCAATGCCTTCGCACAGCGCATCCCGGCGACGTTCGGTTCCGGCGAGAAGTCGCTGCCTGCGTTGATCGAGTTCCCGAAGCTCAAGGGCGATACCAGCGTCACGCTGCGCTGCGCCGGGATCGTGCAGAACGACGGGGACATGGAGATGAACGGCTGCTACGCAGAGAACCCGGCCGACCAGCTCTTCATCAAGGCGATCGTGGACGCCGCGAAGGATGCGCGTGCGCAGCCTGCGACGGCCGACGGCAAGCCGATGCCCGTTTACCTGCAATACCGCGTGCAGTTCGTGAAGAAAGGCGAGGATCAGGCGATCAATGTCTGGCCCAACCCGGGCGTGCAGGAGAACGTCGACGCGTACGGAGACGAGCACGTGGCGGCCCAGCGGGTGGTCGGCAAGGAAAAATGGCAGCAGGAGTGCCCGCAGAGCGCGGCCTACCTCGTCTGGCTCAAGGCCCACGTCGCCCCGGACGGCACGGCAAGCAACCTGAGCCTCACCCATGGCGGCGGGCTGAATCCCACGCCGCGCTGCCGCCAGGCGATCCTCGACAGCGTGTCGGCCAGCCTGTTCTTCCCCGCCCTCGCCGGCGGCCAGCCCGTCCCCTCCACCTACGTCGAACCGTTCGGAAACTGACCCGCGCTCCCCCTGCAGGAGCGCGCATCGCGCGCGACCGAACGAAGCACGCACGCTGAACGGAGGCACGTTCGCCCTTCAGCATCGTTCACGCAGAAGAGGGCGTGTCACGATCGAGGTCGCCCGCGTGGCGGGCTCCTACGGGTGCACGGGGCACGTTCGGTCGCCCGCG
>CAZBGV010000007.1:0-63155 GCA_964491485.1 uncultured Woeseiaceae bacterium
CACGGAAAGGAGCCCGTGAGAGTCGCGAGCGGTGCGAACTCGGACGACTACAACTGGACCGAGGTGATGTTGTCACGTGCGGCGAAGTACATGGACGCGTACTCCGTGCATTACTACACGATTCCGCTCACCTGGGAGCACAAGGGAGCATCGACCGGCTTCAGCGAGGACGAGTGGGCGTCGACGCTGGCGCACGCGCTGTTCATGGACCAGCTCGTGTCGAAGCACGAAGCGATCATGGACAAGTACGACCCGGAAAAGCGCATCGGGCTTTACGTCGACGAGTGGGGCACGTGGTATGACCCGGAGCCCGGCCGCAACCCGGCGTTCCTGTACCAGCAGAACACGCTGCGCGACGCGCTGGTCGCCGCAGGGACGCTGAACATTTTCCATCGCCATGCGGATCGCGTGCGGCTCGCGGCGATTGCGCAGACCGTGAACGTGTTGCAGGCGATGATCCTCACCGACGGCCCGAGGATGCTGCGCACGCCCACGTATCACGTGTTCGAGATGCACATCCCCTTCCAGGACGCCACCTTCCTGCCCGCCGACGTCGATACCCCGCGGTACCGCCGGGGTGATTCCGATATACCGGCGGTCGACGTCTCCGCGGCACGGGGCAAGGACGGAAAAATCTGGCTCTCGCTGATCAACTTCGACCCGAACCGGCCGGCGGTGCTGACCGTGAACCTCGAAGGCGCCGAGACCGACGGCGTCTCGGGCCGCATCCTCACGGCCGGCGCCATGGACGCGCACAACACGTTCGACGACCCGGACGCGCTGGTACCCGCCGCCTACAAGGGCCGCGCCTCGGGCAACCGCATCGTGTTCGAGCTGCCGCCGAAATCGACCGCCGTCGTCAGTCTGACGCGCGCAGGTCGGTGATGAGGATCAGGCGACGCTCGAGGAAGCGTGGCGCCGGCGGGCCGCGGCCAGGCAGCCGAGCCCGATGGCCAGCAGAAAGCCGGTCGCGGGCTCGGGCACCGGCACGACCGGATGCGGCGTGTACACGTACTGGAGCGTCGCGATCCCGCCTCCGCTGACGTGCGGGATCACGATCGCCGGACTGGCAACGTTCCAGGTCGAGATGAACAGGAACTGGAGTCCCGCGGTGGACGTGAGCAGCGTTGCCTCGTAATCGCTGCGCTGGACCGGATTCACGGGGTCGCCCGGGCATTGCGAAACTCCCTGGGGGAGCGTGAACCCCAGCAAGTCCGAAAGGCTGTCCGACCGCCAGGTCATGCCCAGCGCGATCGGGAAGATTGCCGTGTCACCGCTGATGAGGGCTTCCTGCCTCGTGCACTGGCCTTCAAATGAGAAAGGCCAGGTTATCCCATGAAAGCCCATAGTGACGTCGCCGAAAACACCGACCGGGAGGTTGTCACCATCGGGAATCGGAATCGGGATGGTCTCGGCGGAGTAAATGAAATTCAGCGTGGTGGAGAAAATGGCTTCCTCCAGCACGCCGAGGCTGGTATCGAACGGATCGAACGAGAGCAGATCGGAGCCGCCATTCGCCCCGTCGATAAAGATCCCCTGGTTCTGGATGATCAGGTCCGCCCGGGCGATACCGACGGAAAGCAGCAGGACGAGACCCGCGGCCGCGGCTCTCAAGTTGAATCGACTCACTAGGTGTCCCCCGGCGAAGCAATGCGCACGTGGGGTGCAGTCAGCAAGATTGATGCCAGCGCGCTCTCGCCAGGGATTACAGTGACTTGCTGCCGTTCATGTCCAACGATCCCGCCGCATCGTAAAGATATTCGACACCTGTTGCTGCACGGTTGAGCACAAGGCGTCATTGCAAATGCTTCTCGTTCAGGAAATCCCTCCGCGGAGGCGCGGCCGCGGCCGCGTGATCGGTCACGTGATGCGGAATTTCGCGTGGGGATAGACTACGGGGTTGCCGATGTAAGTTCAGCCGTCGAAGGTGTGTGCGGGGAGGCCGCGGACGCCGGGGTCGAGCTCGAAGAGCATGCCGGCGAGCGGCTCGTCGTCGCGGTGGTTCTCGGCGGCCGAGGTGACGAAGAGGCGATCGAAATCAGGGCCTGCGAACGTGCAGCTCGTGATCTGCGAAGCCGGCAGCGGGATGGCGCGCTCGAGCTCGCCGGCCGGCGTGAAGCGGCTGACGCGGCCGCCGCCCCAGTGCGCGATCCAGAGGAAGCCCTCGGCGTCGACGGTCATGCCGTCCGGGCGACCCCATTCCCGCGGGAAGCGCAGGAACTCCGTGCGCCCGCGGATCTCGCCGTCGGGCGTCATCTCGAAGCGGTAAACCACGCCGAGGCCGGTATCCGAGTGGTAGAAGCACCCGTCGCCGAACGCGGGGCCGTTGCAGACGAGGTAGCCGGTGTCGTGCCGCGTGACGTTCAGGTCGCCGTCCAGCCGATACAGCGAGCCGCTCGGCGCACGGATATCGCAGTCCATCGTGCCCGCCCAGATGCGCCCGAGGCGATCGGCCTTCGCGTCGTTCATGCGGTTGTCCGGCAGGTGCGGCTCGGGATCGAGGAGCGGCCGGCACTCGAACGGCTCGAGGGTCAGCGCGTGGAAACCGGTCTGCAATCCGGCGATGAAACCCGGCGCGTTGCGCCGCTCGATCACCCAGCCGACCTTCGCCGGCAGGTCCCACGAGCGCACGCTCGCGTCGGCGAGCGACAGGCGATGGAGCTTCCGGCCGAGGATGTCGACCCAGTAGACGGCGTTGTCGCGCGCGGACCAGAGCGGCCCTTCACCGAGCTCGCAGCGGATGTCGCAGGCGATGCGCCAGGCGTCCGCCATGGCCGGATCAGTGGTTGTGCCGGGGCACGCCGTACTTCTGCGCGATACGCTGGTACTTGGTCGCGTTCTCGAGCACGGCGCCGGTGTCGGCCTGGCTCGTCACCTCGCGCTGCATCTCCTGCCACGGCGTCTGGCTCTCCGGCACCGGATAGCCGCCGGCCTCCTGAAGCGCCTTCCTGCGCGCCGCGAGCTCCTCGTCGCTGACCAGCATGTTCGCCTCGCCGCGCTTCAGGTCGATGCGCACGCGATCGCCGGTCCTGACGAGCGCGAGACCGCCGCCGACCGCGGCCTCCGGCGACGCGTTCAGGATGGAAGGCGAGCCCGATGTGCCGGACTGCCGCCCGTCGCCGACGCACGGCAGCGTGTGCACCCCGACGCGGATCAGCGCCGCGGGCGGTCGCATGTTGACGACCTCGGCGGCGCCGGGATAGCCGACCGGGCCGGCGCCGCGGATGAAAAGGATCGAATTCTCGTCGACGCCGAGCTCGGGATCGTCGATGCGCCGGTGGTAGTCCTCCGGCCCGTCGAACACCACCGCGCGACCCTCGAACGCCTCGGGGTCCTCGGGATTGGAGAGATATTTCGTGCGGAACTCGGGCGAGATCACGCTCGTCTTCATGATCGCGGAGTCGAACAGGTTGCCGCGCAGCACCGTGAACCCGCCGTTCGCTTTCAGCGGCCGCTCGAACGGGCGAATGACGCGCTCGTCCTCGATCGTGGCACCGCGGCAGTTCTCGCCGATCGTGCGGCCGTTCGCGGTCAGCGCCGATTCCTCGATCAGCCCCTGCCCCATGAGCTGCGCGACGACCGCGGGCACGCCGCCCGCGCGGTAATAGTCCTCGCCGAGGTATTCGCCCGCCGGCTGCAGGTTCACGAGCAGCGGAATATCGCGGCCGTATTCCTGCCAGTCGTCCACCGTGAGCTCGACGCCGATGTGGCGCGCGATCGCGTTGACGTGGATCGGCGCGTTCGTCGAGCCGCCGATGGCCGAGTTCACGCGAATCGCGTTGATGAACGCCGCGCGCGTGAGGATGTCGGACGGCTTGCGATCGGCCGCGACCATCTCGACGATCTGGCGGCCCGTGCGGTACGCGCACTCCTGCCGGTCGCGGTAGGGGGCCGGAATCGCCGCGGAGCCCGGCAGGCACATGCCCAGCGCCTCCGTGAGGCTGCTCATCGTGGTCGCCGTACCCATGGTATTGCAGTAGCCGGTCGACGGCGCCGAAGAGGCAACGAGCTTCACGAAGCCGGGGTAATCGATCTCGCCCGCCGCCATCAGCTCGCGCGCGTGCCACACGATGGTGCCGGAGCCGGTCCGCTTGCCCTTGAACCAGCCGTTCAGCATCGGCCCGACGGAGAGCGCGATCGCCGGGATGTTCACCGTGGCCGCGGCCATCAGGCACGCGGGCGTCGTCTTGTCGCAGCCGATGGTGAGCACGACGCCGTCGAGCGGGTAGCCGAACAGCACCTCGACGAGGGACAGGTACGCGAGATTGCGGTCGAGCCCCGCCGTCGGGCGCTTGCCCGTTTCCTGGATCGGGTGCACCGGGAACTCGATGGCGATGCCGCCCGCCTCGCGAATGCCTTCGCGCACCCGCGCCGCCAGCACGAGGTGATGGCGGTTGCACGGGGAGAGGTCACTGCCGGTCTGCGCGATGCCGATGATCGGCTTGCCGGACTGGAGCTCCTCCTGCGACAGCCCGAAGTTCATGTAGCGTTCGAGATAGAGCGCCGTCATGTCGGCGTTCGTCGGATCGTCGAACCACGCGCGCGAGCGCAGCTTCTTTTGGGGCATACCGGGATCGTTCATGGCCGTGCTGTCCCGCCGTCACTCCGCGATCGAGAACCGCAACACCATCCGGTTCACGTAGGTGTTGCCGGGATCGAGCCGCGCTGACGGGAAATCGGCATGGTTGGGCGTATCCGGGAAGACCTGCGGCTCGAGGCAGAGTGCATCGCCCTGGCGATAGATGCGCTCGCCTTTGCCGACGGTCGTCCCGTCGAGGAAGTTGCCGGAATAGAACTGCACTCCGGGCGCGGTGACGAGGAGCTCCATGACGCGCCCGGATTTTGGATCGACCAGCCGCGCGGCCGGCCTGAGCTCGCCCGGCTCGCCGTTCACGACGAAGTTGTGATCGTAGCCGCGGCCGAAGCGGAGCTGCTCGCTTGCACCGTCGCGAATGTCGCTGCCGATGCGCTTCGCTTCGCGGAAGTCGAACGGCGTGCCCGCGACGGCCCGCCGCTCGCCGGTCGGGATGAGCGTGGCGTCGACGGGCGTGAAGCGATCGGCGAACAGCGTGAGAACGTGATCGAGGATGGAAGCGTCGCCCGTCGCGCCGGCGAGGTTGAAGTAGCTGTGGTTGGTGATGTTGACGATCGTCGGCGCGTCGGTGACGGCGCGGTACTCGATGGAGAGCGCGTCGTCGTCGCCCAGGCTGTAGATCGCCGTTACCTCGAGCCGCCCGGGATACCCCTGCTCGCCGTCCGGGCTGACGTAGGTGAACACGGCACGCGCGGGCGAGCCGCTCTCGGCCTTGCTGAGCGTCCACACCACCTTGTCGAAGCCCTGCGGCCCGCCGTGCAGGTGGTTCGGTCCGTCGTTGACCGGCAGCTGGTATTCGCGGCCGTCGAGCGTGAACCGGCCGTGCGCGATGCGGTTCGCGTACCGGCCCACCGAGGCACCGAAATACTGCGGCTGGTCGAGGTACTGCTGCGGCTCGTCGTAACCGAGCACGACGTCCGCGATCTCCCCGTTCGCATCCGGCACGGACAACGCCTGCAGGGTGGCGCCGAGCGTCATGATGCGTGCCGATACGCCGTTGCCGTTCGTGAGCTCCACGGCCTCGATGCGGGTGCCGTCGGCGAGGGCGCCGAAATCGCGCGCCCGCGCTTCAGCGGCAAATGCCGATGCTGCTGGATGACTCAAGGCCGAGCTGACGATGAAGGCTGCAATGACTTGTTTTTGCATGTCCACGAAGACACGGCCCGCCGTGCCTGCCGGTGCGCGCCGACCGGCGGCGCCAATACTCGGACAAAATGGCACTAATCGGCCGCGGACACAAGTCCCGCCGCGCGGCCGCCGCCGCGAAACCGCCGGCGGCGGCCGTTTTCCGCCCCCGGCTGCCCGCGGCGGCGAGCCCCGCCGCGCCTTCAGTCGCCCACCCGTACCCGGGCGATGGGGGTGCCGTCGCGATTCTCGCGCAGCTCGAACTCGAGGATGTCGGCCACCAGCGCACCGCCGCCCATGGCCGGCTGCGCGCCCGTGATCTCGAGCAGGACGTCGACCCGCGCGTTGCCGTAGGCGCCCATCCGGTCCGAGATGGCCTGTGCCTCGTCCGCGGGTACGCGCCAGATCTGGGCCGTGCGCCCGTTGCCGAAGCGAAGCTCCACGTTCTGGCGGAACGCCGAGTAACTGATCACCGAGCTCGGTGCGAACGCGCCGATCGTGAACTCGCCGTACGCGGGATCGTAGCGGCTGACGTTCGCGTTCTGCAGCGACAGGCGCAGGCGGCCGACGCCCTGCACCGCCGCGACGCCGGCCTCGAGCTCCTGGCGCACGCTGCTGCGCATGGCGGCCTTGTCGGGTCCCTGGGCGTACATTACCCGGCCGTCCTGCTCGACCCAGGTGTCCACCGGCGGCGTCATGCCCGCGACGTCGAAATAGAGCAGCACCATCGTGGAGTCGTCGGGGTTGACGAGCTCCCCCCTGCGGCCGTCGAGCGACGGCCGCTTCGCGGCAGCTGCCGGCCGCGCGCCGTCGGTCGCCTGCGGAACGGCTCCGGGTGGTGCCGCCGGAGTGCCCGCCGCGCTCGTTGCCGTCCCCGCGCTCTCGGCCGCGGCCGGCGGCGACTGGCGCCCCGCGTCGCAGGCCGACAGCGCGAGGCAGGCCAGGATCGTGACCGTCGTTCTGTTCACAGGCAGTCTCCTAAAGGGTCGGCTTGTCGGCTTGCTGCGCCGCGGAGGCAGCTTCCGCCGCGCGCCGCTGTTGCTCCATCTGCTCGAGCTGCCGCTCGGTGGCCATCAGCGACTCGTAGCCCTGCGCCTGGTCGACGACGCCGACCTGCAGGGTGCGGGCGAGCAGCGGGTTGTCGCGCATCGGCAGGATCATTGCCTGCACGACCACGCCGCAATCGGGGGACAGGTTCACGCCGTCGTCGGGCCCCGAGGGACCGTGGCAACGCTGGTAGAGCGGGGACGTCTCGGTGACGCGGCGGCCGAACGGGTCCCAGGACCAGTTGAACGTCGAGTTGGCCGGGTTGTCCTGCCGCAGCGTCGGCGGGCCGTATTTCTCGATCAGCGCGTCGGCGACGGCGGCGATCGTCGGCGCCTTGCCCTCGGCGAACGCCTCGATGCGCGCGGCCGCGACGACCTTTTCCGCCCCCGGCAGCCCCATCGTCGTGACGTACCAGCGCGCCGTGCCGCCCGGCATGTCCGGCCCGCGCCGGTTGCTGCCGCGGGCCATCGCCGCATCCTGCATCTCCGCGATGATCTCCTGCGAGGTCTTGTTGATGCGGTCCTCGGCAAAAGTCGCGGCGAAACCCTGGCGCACGGTCTGGCCGTAGGTCTGGATCTGGAATCCGCGCCGCTGCGCGGTATCGACGACGAGGAGCTCGTGCGTGCAGAGCACGACGTTCACCGCCTCGTCCCACGTGAGCCCCGGCCGCACGCCGACGACGTCGTCCACCGGCCTCGACGCCTCGCGCGGCGGCGTTTTCGCCGGGCACTTCACTTTGCCGCGGGCTTCCTTCGCCACTTCGGCGGCGGTGGCCGCGACTCTCGAGCTGACCGCGCGCGCACCCGCCGCCGCGGACGGCGCCGGCGAGGCGGCGGACGGCGGCTCGTCGGACGAGCCGCAACCGGCCGCGAGGCCCGCGGCGAGCAGCAGGGAACACCAGTGTCGTTTAGCCATGCAAACCTCCTCGAGTGCCGGAATCAGGGTGCAACGACGTGCAGGTCCGGCATGTCCAGTAAAAAATTCTCGATCAGCACGACCGGCCGGCCGGCGACGACCGGCTTGTCCGGCAGGGGGTCCCGCCGCAGCGCAAGCGATAACGCGCGCCACACGAGCTCGCTGCAGTACACGGCGGCGGGGTCGGCCAGGTCGAAATCGAGGTCGAACGGCAGCGCGGCGGCGTGCATCGACGAGGCGGCCTCCGCCAACCGCGCCGCTGCCTCGCGATCGGCGAGCCGCAGCACCACGTATCCTGTTCCGGCCGCGGTGAATGCCGCGTAGTCGTCGAGCCTCACCCGCCCGTTCGCACCGCTGTCGTCCGCTTCGGCGTGCACGACCCGCAGTGCCCCGTGCTCCCGCACCACCACGCCGGCGTGCGAGAAGCGCCGGTCGCGCCGATTCAGCCGGGCAAAGAAGTTGCTCCAGAACCCGTCGCCTCGCCGCAGCACGATGTCGCCCGGCGCGGCCTGCACCGCCGGCGCTGCCGGCACGTCCGGCGCGCGCGCCGCCGGCAGCGCCGCGGCCAGCCCGATCGCGATCACGACCGGCAGCAGGAGGGCCGGCGCCCGCCGCCGCCCTGCCGCGTCACTTCTTGAAGCCGACTTTCCACTGGCCATCGATCTTGCGCAGGGCGAGGGTCGACTCCCCGTCGGCGGCCGACACGACGACCTCGGCCCGGCTGTCGCTCAGTTCCTTCACGCTCAGGATCTTGTATTCCCCGATGGCCAGGTCCTCGCCCATGGCGAGCCCGACGTTCAGGAGCGCTTTGGTCTCCTCGGTGCTGAGCTCCAGCGCCGCGGCGACGTCGTTGCGGTTCAGGGCGTCCAGCCAGGCTTCGGCGGCACTCTTCGGCCCGCCCCCGCAGGCCGCGAGGGCCAGGCAGGCGCACACGAGCAGGTGGCGAGCGGCGCAGAGCAGCGCGCGCGGTTCGGCTCCGGTAACAATCCGACGTGACATGTGCATGCTCCTCGAAGCGTGGATCAGCGGGGGCCGGCCGCGGCGCTGCCGCGGTTGCGGATCTCGGCAACCGAGCTCTGGATGTCCGCGAGCAGCAGGAACCCGCCGAAGACGGCCACACAGAAGACGAAAGCGCCCATCAGCACGCCGATTCCCGCCCAGAAGCCGCCGAAACTGAAGCCGGCGATCGTTCCCCCGATCAGGACCAGCCAGATGGCGATCTCGAGGAACAGCTTGTAAGACGCGAGGATGATCCTGCTCAGCATGGTTGTTCTCCCCAATCGAATCGCAGTGACGTGACGGGAGCGAAAATGACAGGCGCGCGGCGCCCGGCGCGACGACAGTTAGCGGCAGCTAGCGCCAGCTAACGCGGATTAAGCGGCGGGAGGGCTCGAAAGGAACGGATGCGCGGCTACTGCGCGGACCGGAGCGCCGCGAGGTCCGGCAGGTCGCCGTAACCGGGACAGATGGCCGTCGCGCGGCCGAGCGCGGCGCGCGCCTTCCCGAGATCGCCGCGCAGCAGGTAGACCTGTGCCATGCGCCGGTGGGCCGTGGCGTCGCTGAGCATGGCGGCGATGGCGTCCAGCTCGTCCGCGATGCTGCGCGCGACCGGCTCCGGCACGAGCGCGGGGTCCAGCTTCGCGAGGACCGTGTAGTAGTAGGCCCGGGCCGCGCGGTCGGCGGCCGGGGCGCTGCCGCGCAGGTGGTCCCGCTCGGCGATCTCGGCCGCCTCGAGATAGGCTGCGATCGCCGCGTCGGTCTGCCCGAGCCGGAAATACGAGTCGCCGAGATTGCCCCACATCTGGTGGATCTCCGGCGCACCTTCGGCGATCGAGTCGATGGCCCGCTGCCGCAGGCGCGCCGATTCCGCGAAATCGCCCAGGAAGTAATAAGCGGTGCCGAGGAACTCGTCGCCGACGTAGGACTGCGGCGCAAGCTCCCGGGCGCGCAGGTAGGCGTCGCGTGCTTCCGTGAAATCGCCGTTGCACAGGTAGAACGTGCCGAGGTTGGCGAGGACGTACTCGTTCTCGTCGCGCGCACGGGCCTCCTCGCTCGCGGCGATGGCGCCCGCGACGTCGCCGTCGAACCATTCCATGGCGGCGAGCGAGAAGAGCGGTTTCCAGGCTTTGGGGTCGACGTCCGCGGCGCGGCGCGCCGCCGCCCTGGCGCGCTCGAGGAATTCGTGCGCCCCGTTCTGCTGGTACCCGGCCAGCAGGCTGGCCGCGAGCCCGCCGAGCGCGGCGGCATCCTTCGGGGCCGCGGCGACCACGCGCTCGTACAACGCGATCGCCGCGTCGTTGCGCCCGGTCAGGCGCAGGAAATGCGCGTGCGCGGCCCCGACCACCGGGTCGTCGGGCGCCAGCCGCAGGGCCCGGCCGCAGGCCACCGACGCGCCGCGCAGTGCGCGCTCCTCGTCGGACATCCAGTGCTCTTCGAGCAGCGCCTGGCACAGCCCGGCGTGGGCGCGCGCGTAGCCCGGGTCCTGGCGCAGCGCCGCTTCGAAGCGGCTCTGCGCCCGCTTGATGTTGAGCTCGTTCGACGGGCTGTCGAGGTAGAGCTCCCCCTGCAGGTAGTCATCCTGCACCGAAGCGAACGGGAAATGCGGCGCCCGGCCGGCATCGACCTCCATGCCGGCGGTGCGCTTCACGGCGCGCACCACGTTCTCGGCGATGGCGGGCAGGGCGTCCGCGAGCGCCACCGAGGGAAGGCTCTCCGCCCACATCTGCGCGCGCACGCCGTTGACGAACAGGTAGAAGCGCACGCCGCTCAGGCGGCCGACGCTGACGACCTCGCCCTCGACGATCACGTCGGTGCGGAGGCGCTCGGCCACGCTGCGCGAATCGAGCTCGCGCGTGAGCACCGAGGCCGTCTTGGCCGCGACGCTGAAGCTGCGGCCGAGGGCCTCGCGCAACGCATCGCCCAGCGCGTCGTCCGAATCCCCGGCAATGGGCAGGACGACCAGCCGCGGGTCGCCGAGGTCCAGGATCGGCACGGCCGGCACCTGCGCCGGTTCCGCGCCGTCGCCGGCGAGGCGCAGGGCGGCGAGCCACGCGCCGGCGGCGAGCAGCACGGCAAGGGCCGCGATGCCTGTCACCGGCGGACGTCGCCTGCGGGGTACGGGAGCCGCAGGCAGCGGGGCTTCCTCGGCCGAGGTGAGGTACAGCGTGTGCGCCTCGACGCCGAGGGCGCGGGCGGCCCGCGCCAGGGTGACGGCCTCCACCGGCAGCTCGCGAAACAGCCGGCTGACGGCGTCCTTCGGCGGCGCATCCAGGCCTTCGAGGTCCGCGATGCGCTCGGCCAGCGCCGCCTGGGTCCGCAACCCGGCCCGGGTCAGGGCGGCGGTCAGCCGGGCACGCGACGCCCGGACCCCGCGTTTGCGATGTGCGTTCTTGTTTTTCTGCACAGGGGACTGTGAGCGTGTCGTCCGGCCGATTCTTATATCACAGGGCGCAGGGAGCCTGGCGGCCGCGATCGCTTCCGCCAGGCAGCGGGATATCATCGGGTGGGGGCGGCCGGGAACGGGCACGGACCGATGGCGAGACGCGGCAAGGCGGACCCGCGCAGCGACGAGGCACTCGTCCGGCTCTGCAACGAGGGCAGCGCGGCGGAAGCCGCCCGGGCTTTCGAGGCGCTGTACCGCCGGCACAAGCCCTACGTCATCCGGGTGGCGCTGCGCTTCGTGCCCGATCCCGACGCCGCGCTCGACGTGCTCCAGGAAACCTTCTCCTACCTGCTGTGCAAGTTTCCGCCTTCCGGCGAGGGCCTCGCGCTCAGCGTGCCGATGACGACGTTCCTGTACCCGGTCGCGAAGCACTGCGCGCTGACGCTCTCGCGCAAGGCGCATCGCTTCCCGGCGGACGACGCACGAGGCCCCGACGACCTGGCGGGGGAGCCGCCCGGGGACGACGCCGACGTCGCCGCCCTGCTGCACGGCCTGTCCGCCGAGCGCCGCGAGGTGATCCTGCTGCGCTTCGTGGACGGCATGTCGCTCGAGGACATCGCGGCCGCGCTCAAAATTCCGCTCGGAACCGTGAAATCGCGCCTGCACCTCGCGATCCGCCAGCTGCGGGGCTCTGCCGCCGTCCGGGAACTGCGCGACGCGTGAACCTTTTGCGCTCCCCGCGCGCTGAACAGTCGAGGAGCAAGCCATCGTGCGCGAAGACGAGACATTCGAGAACCTCCCGGCAGCCCTGGTGGAGCGGCTGAAAGCGGCCGACCGGCCGCTGCCGCTGGTCACGGCGCGCGTCGACCGCGCGCTGGCGGAAGAGGCGAGAACCCGCTTCGCCCGGCGCGGCCGGCCGCAGCCGCGCTGGCTCGGGGCGGCGGGCATCGCGGCGGCGGCGAGCGTGCTGTTTGCGGTGCTTGCCCTGCAGTGGCCCCTGCCCGCATCGAAGCGGGACGCTCTCTATGCGGACGTCGATGGCTCCGGCCGCATCGACATCGCCGACGTCCTCGCGCTGGCGCGGGAAGCCGGCGGGCACTCGCAGAAGGAGCTCGACGCCTTCGCGTACCGCATCGTGTCCCTCGAGCGCCGCCCCGGAGACGCCACGTGAGGGCGAACCGCGCCTGTGCGTTGCTCCTCGCGCTGGCGCTCGCGGCGCAGGCCGGCGCGGCACCGCGTTTCGTTGCCGTCGACGTCTGGCTCGAGAGCCCGGTGCCGGTGGCCGCGTGGCAGTTCGAGCTCGCGAGCCCGCACGCGAAGATCGTTGGCGTCGAGAACGGCGAAAGCGCAGCCTTCGGCAATGCGCCGTATTACGATCGCGGGGCCGTCGAGCGCGGCAGCGCCCTGCGCATCATGGTCGCCGACTTTTCCCTCGCCGCGCCGGCGGCATTGCCCGCCGGGCGCTTTCGCATCGCCACCCTGCACCTCCTGCTCGAGGCTGCGGGCGAACCCGATTTCAACCTCGAGCTGGTCACCGCCGTCGACCATGACGGCGATCCGGTCGACGCCTCGATCGGCCTCGAAAAACGCACAGGAGGCGCACGATGAACGCTCGCTTCTTCCCTTTCACGATTGCATTCCTCGGGGCGCTGCTCGTCATGAGCACGCTGGCCTTCGTCGCCAGCTGCGCGGTGGCGCCGCCGGAGCCGCGCGACATCGTTGTCGGGCGCGATGTCGAGCGGACGCCGCCGGCCGAGGAAATTGTCGTCACCGCCGCCAGGCGCGAGCGTTCCGAGCGCGGAGCGGTGGTCCTGGGGGACGCACCGGCCACGTCCCTGCCCCGGATGACCGTGCCGTCGCTCGCGGCTCAACGGGCGTTCGCCTTCGACGCCCACTCGATGGCGGACGGGGAGCTGCCGCCGCTCGGCGCCGGCGAGGAGCTCTGGATCATTGCGACCCCGGCCGGCGCGGCCACCCAGGCACCCGGCGCCGAGGCCGCGCCGGGCTCGGGTGCCATGCTCGCGCGGCTGCCGGCGTCCGACGACCAGGGCGAGCCGGAAGAGATTCCGCTGCCGCTCAAGCACACCGACGTGCACGCCGCGATCAACGGCTACATCAGCACGGTCGACGTCACGCAGCAGTTCGAGAATCCCTACGGCGAGAAGATCGAGGTCGTATACGTGTTTCCGCTGCCGGAGAAGGCCGCGGTCAGCGAATTCCTGATGGTGATCGGCGAGCGGCGCATTCGCGGCATCCTGCGCGAAAAGGAGGAGGCCGCCGCGATCTACGCGGAAGCGCGCTCGCAGGGCTACCAGGCGAGCCTGCTCGTGCAACACCGCCCGAACGTCTTCGAGCAGAAGGTGGCGAACATCGAGCCGGGCAGGGAGATCGACGTGCAGATCCGCTATTTCCACGCGCTCGCGTACGTCGACGGCTGGTATTCGTTCGCCTTCCCCACGGTGGTCGGGCCGCGCTACAACCCGCCCGGTTACCCCAATCCGATCGTGCCGGTGCCGCGCGGCACGCATTCTGCCGCTCCGGGCCTCAGCGTCCCGTACCTGCGCCCGAACGAGCGCTCGACCCACGACCTCAGCATCGAAGTCACGATCGACGCGGGCGTGCCGATCGAGGAATTGCGCGCCTCGCAGGAGATCGTCACGGCGCACACGACCGACGACAACGTGACCGTCTCGCTCGCGCGCGGCGGCATGATCCCGAACCGCGATTTCGTGCTCGATTTCCGCGTCGCGGGCGAGCAGATCAAATCCAACCTGCTCACCTACCGCGATCCGGAGACGCGGCAGGGCTATTTCACGCTGGTGCTGTATCCGCCGGCCGGCGCGGACACGCTCGCGCGCCAACCCATGGAAATGGTGTTCGTGCTCGATTGCTCGGGCTCGATGCGCGGGAGGCCGCTGGAGCAGGCGAAAGCGGCGGTCGCGACGGCGCTCGATCACCTGCAGCCCGGCGACACGTTCCAGATCATCCGCTTCTCCGATACCGCGAGCCGCTTCGGCAACATGCCGGCGCCCGCCACCACGGAAAATCTTCGCCGGGCGCGCCGCTATCTTGCGTCGCTCGACGGCGGGGGCGGCACGCGAATGATCGAGGGCATCAAGGCGGCGCTCGATTTTCCGCACGATCGCGCGCGGCTGCGCTTCGTCTCGTTCCTGACGGACGGCTACATCGGTAACGAGACCGACATCATCGCTGCCGTGCACGAGCGCATCGCCGCATCGAGGATCTTCAGTTTCGGGGTCGGCTCGGCGGTCAACCGCTACCTGCTCGAGCGCATGGCGAAGGAAGGCCGCGGCGCAGTCGCCTACCTCGGACCGGACGATTCCGCGGCAGACCTCATGGAGACGTTCTTCGAGCGCATCAGCCACCCCGCGCTGACCGACGTACAGGTCGACTGGGGCGGCATGGCGGTGAGCGACGTGTACCCGGCGCAGCTTCCCGACCTGTTCGTAGGCCGCGCCGTGGTGGTGACCGGCAGGTTCCGCGGCACACCCACCGGCGTGAACGTGTCCGGCTTCGCGGGCGGTATCGGCCACACGTTCGCCATTGCCGCGGACGCCGCGGGCGATGGCCACGCTTACGTCGCGAAGATCTGGGCGCGGCTGCGCATCGCCGATCTCGCCGACCGGCAGGCCTGGTCCGCCGATCCGAACGGTGAGCTCGCGAACGAGATCAGGCGCACCGCGCTCGCGCACCAGCTCATGTCGGCTTACACGTCGTTCGTCGCCGTGGACGCCTCCCGCATCACCGACGGGGCGTACGGAATCACGGTCGAGCAGCCGCTGCCGGTGCCGGACGGCGTGCGTTACGACACGACCGTGGGACCGCGCCTGCAGCCGATCGGCGTGCCGGGCGATCCCATCGTCGAACCGCTCGCGGAGGAGAACTGAAGGGTCGGCGTGCTGGAGGCGCGCGCGCCGCGACCCGCGCCGCCGGCCGATCCTGCCCGGCGCTCAGATCGTGTTGGGCCGCTGCCCGGCCGTGCCGCCGATGCCGACGACCGGGGTCATCGAGGGCGGGTCGCTCGCCGGGAAGCTCTCGCGCGAGGCTTCGTCGGCGTAGCGGTCCAGCTGGCCGTAATCCAGTACCCGGATCCGGTTGTCGACCTCGTGCACGCCGGGCACGAACCAGGCGTCCTGGGCGGCGGCAATGCGCTGCCCCGGCTCCGGCTGCACGCCGATCAGCGTCACGATGCGGTTTTCGACCCGCACCGCGAGGCGCGCGGCGTCGACGCGCGGATCGCGCTCGAGCACGGCCCGCACCGCGTCCGCGATGGCGGCATCGCTGTCCTGCTCCGCGGGCTCGACGTGCAGGCGATTGTCGACGTCGGCGGCGCCCGCCCACCAGGCGCGCACCTCCGCGATCCGGCGATGCAGCAGGCTTTCCACGTGGCCTTCGAGCCGCACGACGGCATCGCTGACCCGGACCGCAATCGAGCGCTCGCCGCCCGGAGTCGCATCGCGCACGATCGCGTAACCGGCAAGCGCGGGCTCGCTCGACAGCGCGGACTCGAGATCGGCCGCGATGCCGTCGTCGTCCCGCTCCGACAGGGGCTGGATCCGCAGCCGGTCGCGGATGCCGAGGCCCGTCGCTTCGGCCGCGATGCGCGGGAGCAGGCGGCGGGCGCCAATGCGGGGGAGCGTGCCTTCGAGGGTCAGGACGTCGTCCTCGACACGGACGTCGATGTCGGCCATCGACCGGAAACGGGGATAGCGGTCGATCGCGGCCCGGACGGCGGCGACGGGATCGGTTGTGGCCATGGTAACAACTCCTCGCGGGATTCCCCGATGTTGCAAGACCCGTGCCGGAACCGCCCGGTGCGGCCGGCGCGGGGAAACCGGTTTGTTTTGCATCATGGCACGGTAATTCCTGCCGCGCGAATCCCGCGCCCGCCGGCCGGCATTCCACGGGACCGCGGCGGCTGCCGGCAACACCCACGTGGCACGCCGCTTGCAGCCCGCGGAACGCTCGCCGCGCCGGCCTGCACGCCCCCGGAGGAATCAGCCATGAAGTATTTGGTCGGAACGATCGTCGCAGTCGTGCTCGCCGCCGCATCGGCGAATGCCCAGGAGGACGAGACGCAGGATTTCGTACAAGAGGCGATCGTGTCGAACGACTTCGAGATCGCGAGCAGCCGGCTCGCGCTCGAGCGCACGCAGAGCGCCGCGGTGCGCCAGTTCGCAGAGCACATGATCGAGGATCACGGAAAAGCGGCCGAGCAACTGAAGGCCGCGGTGGACAAGACCGAGCTGGGCGTGGGCATGCCCGATACGCTCGACGACAAGCACGCCGAAATGATGCAGGAGCTCGGCAAGGCGCAGGGCACGGAGTTCGATCGCAAGTACGTCGGGATGCAGGTCGCCGCACACCAAAACGCGGTGGAGCTCTTCGAGGACTATATCGACGCCGACGACGCGAGCGCGCCCGTGCAGCAGTTCGCGAAGCAGACGCTGCCGGTGCTGAAGGAGCACGATCGGCAGATCGAGGCGCTGAGCCAGAGGATGGCCGGTCTTTAGATCGCGGGCGGCCCGAGCGCGGCGCTTCCGCGGAAGCGTTTTCTGGAATGAGCATTCTTATTGATCGGGCGCGCCCGCCCCGCGATCACAGCATGCCGATGAGATTGAGGAAGAACCCCCGGTGATCGTAGTCGAAGTCGGTCAGGTCGTCCGAGAACTCGCTGAAGTTGTAACCGAGCCCGATCTTCAGGTGATCGCCGACCTGGCGCGAAACGGTGAGCAACGTGCCGGTGCGCCGCTCGGCCAGGTCCGGCATGTCGAGCAGGCGCCCTTCGACGAGCAGGTCCCAGGCTTCCCGGAACCTGAGGTCGCCGCGCAGCACGTACAGGCTCGCGTCGTTCTCGAAAAACTCGGGATTCTCGCGGTCCAGGCTCACCTGGCCCAGGCGGTAGGCGTACTTGCCGCCGATGGAAAACGCGGGCGTCAGGTCGTAGGTGACGTCGAGCGCCGCGATGTGGCTCTTCTGCACGAACTCGGCCGTACTGCCCCTCGGCGTTACCTGGCCCGGGCTCGGCACGTTGCTGAACCAGGTGTACTTGGCGAGCGCGTTCAGGCGATCGTGGTACACCGGCCGGTACGCGTACCCGACCACGGCCTCGGTGTAGCCGCCGTCGTAGAAGGTACCGAGCGAGCTGGTGCTGTCCGAGTGGTCGAATTTGCCGAGGAGCCGCGCCGACGGGCTCACCTGGTACTTGAAGGCGCTGCGGAAGAGCCAGGTCTCGCGCTCGTTGTGCTCGAGATCGAGCTGCTCGACGTCGTCCAGGCGGTACTCGATCGCGCCGGAAAGCTGCAATGCATCGAATCCGTAACCCGCGTGCATGCCGATCGCGCGTCGCTCCGTTTCCGCTCCGGTGAGCGAGTCCTCGAGCGTGCCGATGTCGGTGGAGAGACCGAGGTTCAGCCGCTCGGTGGGGGCGAGGGTGATCCCGGTCGCGTGCGTCAAACCCGTCGACGCGCCGGCCGCCCGGTAGCGTTCCTCGAGGTACACGCTCGCGCTGTCCGAGAAGCGTGACTTGATGCCGGCGACCAGGTTGCCTTCGCCGCCGCGCGCGGGGAGCGGCCCGTTATCGGTGCGCTCGTTCTCCAGCGTGTAGTTGAGGTACACGCTCGTGCGGTCCGAATGCAGGTAGCGGGTTCCCAGCTTGCCGCCGGGGCCGAGATCGCCGTTCGAGACCTCGGTGTCGACGCGCAGCCGCTCGGAGACGCGGTAAGAGGCACCCGCGCCGTAGCGGCCGTTCTCCGGACGGCTGGCGGTGGTCGAGAGCGTATCCTGCAGGAACACCCAGGCGTTCCAGTCGGCGCGCGAGTCGTAGCCGAGCTGCAGGACGGCGTCCGCGCGCTCGCCCTGCTCCTGGGTCGCGGGTACGAGCGGAGAGCGGTCGATGCGCGTGTCGAGGCGATAGCCCGCGCTCACGTCCCAGTGCTCGGACAGGCGGTACGCGAGATCGATCTCCTGCGCCCGGGTCTCGACGCCCTGCTCCTGTACCCGGCTGTCGAGCTTCGCGTTCAGCGACACGTCCTCGAACAGCGGCAGCCGCAACGCGCCGCCGACATTGCGCGTGTCCGCGAGCACGGTGAGGCCGGGCGCGGAATAGCCGGCTTCGACGTCCTGTATATAAAGTGTCAGGCGGCCGTTGCCGACATCGAGCAGGTCGGCCGTGGAGAGACTCAGGTCGGCGCGGTATGCCTCCGCGTCGATGTTCGCGTACGCGGACTGGTCGATCCCGGTGAAGCCGAAGCCGCCGTCCGTCGACAGCTGCGCGGTGGAGACGATGCCTTCGCTGAGGCCGCTTTGCAGCTTCAGCCAGGACTCCGAGCTCAGGCGCAACGTGACGTCCGCCGCCTGCAGGGTGCTGTCGCCGCCGTCCTGGCGGTCGCTGCTGGTCGTGAGCCCGAGCTTCACGTGCTCGCCCATCCAGTAGTGCACCTGCCCGCCCGTCGACAGCGCGTCGACGTCCTCGAAGCCCGGCGTGTACTCGTAGCGCACGACCAGCCACGCCTCGTCGCCCGAGAGCGCGCCGCTCCGGACCAGCAGGTCGTCGCCCGCGGTGGAGGCGAGCGGCTCCGCCAGCAGGATGCGACCCTGCAGGTAATCGACGTCGTAATCCATCGCCGGCACCAGGTTGACGACGCCGGTCACGAGTCCGGACGCCTTGTCGCGGATCTCGATGCGGACCCGCTCGGAGCCCGGCAGCAAATCCTGGCGGTGCAGGAAATAGAGTGAGCCGCCGGTACCGCGGAATTCCTCCCGGCTCGGCAGGGTGCCCGGCTCGGCGGCGAACGCGTCGGCCGCGAACCGCTGCTCGCCGAAGCCGGTCGTCTTCTCCGACTGGAAGTGAGCGTTGGCCCCGTAGAGGCCACGGTCGACCTGGGCCAGCTCGTTCTGCATGTAGCCGACCTTGAAGTTGCCCCATTGCCCGTAGTTGTCGCGCTGGCGCAGCCGGAGGAAGAACTTGCCCATGGTCGGCGCCATTTCCTCGACCGTGCCGTCGTCGCCGAAGGTCGGGTAGTAGTAGTCGGGATCGATGCGGCGGAAGAGCGCGTCCGGCGTCTTCTCCATGAAGTTGCTGAAGAGCTCGTCGAGCGGCCCTTCGCGGGTATCGGCGCTGGCCGTGACGTGCCAGTGATCGCCGAACTTGCCGTTCACGAAGAAGGCGAGCCGCCCGTCCGCAGTGGAATCGAGGTCGTCGGCGTTCTCGCCCGCGAGCAGGTCCATCGGGCCGCTGGTCTCGCCGGACGAGAGCGTCAGGTCGGCCATGCCGACGTAGAACCAGTCACTCTCCTTGAGCTCCAGGTCACGCAGGTAGAGCTGGCCGTTGCCCTCGTCGTCCAGCACGGCGACCTCGACGGTGTGCATGCCGGTCGGCAGGATCGCCTCCGAGGCGAAGTTGCCTTGCGGGTCCACCGGCACGGGGCGTCCCGCCACCCAGACCTGGTGGTTCGCCGGAATGCCGCTGCCCTGGACGGTCACCGTGCCGCTGGAGAGACCGATGTTCTGGGTGGCGAGCGCATTCTCGCCCCAGGCGGCGAGCAGCTCGGGGTGCGGCGCCGGCGGCGCCTGTGCGCTGGCCGCGGCCGCGGCCGCTAGCTCTGCGTCCACGTACACGAGCCATAACGGCTGCGGCAGCGTCTCGTCGAAGTTGCCGTCCGGGCCGTAGGCGCGCAGGACGTACGCGAGCTCGCGCGCCGGCGCGCGGAACTCGCCGGCCCCCGGCCGCCACTCGGCAATGCCGTCGAGCTCGATGGGGATGACTTCGAGCGGCTCGGACCTGAGCGACCGGCCGTTATCGAAGATGCGCACCTCGGCGCGCTCGATGAACGGCGAGTAGTTGGTGTACATGCGGAAGCTGACGCTGTCGCCCACCAGGTTCGGCTGGTCGAGCCAGCCGTCGTACGGCGGCCCGGGCACCTCCGGCGGCGCCGGCGGCAGCGGGTGCACCCTGACGGTGGCCGGGAACGCCGTGACGCTCAGGCGCGGCGCCGACGTCATGTTGTCGAAGCCGAAGCGGATATTGGCCTCGGTGAACGCGACGTCGGTGCAGCGCTGGATGTCGGACGAGCTCTTCAACGGATCGTCGATGGGCTCGCCGTCCACGCTGATACGCATGAGGTTCAGGCCGAGCGGGTTTTCCGGATCGATCTCGCGCGAGAGACGCGTCACCTCGACGCCCTCGTAGTCGTCGAGCAGGGCGAGCTCGTCGTACACCACCTGCACCGCGACGTACGACTCGTCACCCTGGATGAAGCCGGCGTTCACGACGTCGTCGGAATAGACATAGCCGCGGCCTTCGAACTCACGCTTCGACGCCGCCAGCCCGAGCTCATCGTTCACCGCCTGCATGGCGCGCCGCGCGCGCGAGGCGGAGAGCCCGATGTCGTCGCCGTACACGGAGGCCGTGCGCCGGTTCAGGCGCTCGTTGCGCGTGTAGCCCACGAAGCGCACGCGCACGTTCGTCTTGTCCGCGATGTCCGCCATGGCGCGCTCGATGTCCGCGCCGAGGCCCGGCGGGATGACCGGCTGGCCGTCCGCGAATTCGATGTGCTCGATGGGTCCCCAGGGCGGGTCGTAGACCTTGGTGACCACCTCGGCGCCCGGCGCGTCGGGGCAGAGCTGGGGCTCGTCGGGCAGCTCTTTCAGCGGATCGTCGTACCAGAACTCGACCTCGACGCGCCGGTTCAGCGCCCGGCCCTTTTCGGTGTCGTCGGAGGCGAGCGGGTGCGTGGCGCCCAGCCCGTCGCTCTCGACCGCGGCCGTCGGCAGGTCGAGCGCGTCCTGGACCGCGAGCGCCACGCGCCGCGCGCGCGCTTTCGAGAGCCCGGTGGGGGTGCCGTAGATGCGTTCGACGCGCCCCGTGAGCGGCGAGTCGTCCGTGAAGCCCACGAAGCGGACGACGACGTTCTGCCTGTCGGAAAGATCCCGGAACGACTGCTGGATCCTCGCGATGAAGTCGTCGGTCACTTCGATGCCGTCGTCGTCGAAATGCAGGGGCGGCACGAGATTCTGGATGCGTGCGCGCTTCGCGTAGCCGTCGACGTAGCGGAGCTTGCACACGGTCTGGATGCGGCAAACCTTGACCCGCCCGGAGTCCTGCGGGACGAGCACTTCCCGGACGCCGAGGCGCTCGCGCACCTCGTCGTACCAGACCTCCACCTCGACCCGGCGGTTCAGCGCGCGGCCGGCTTCCGTGTCGTTCGACGCCACGGGTTGCGTGTCGCCGGCCCAGTCGTACGAAACCGCTTCCGGCGGGAGGGCGAGCGCGGTCTGGAAGTATTCCGCCACCTCGCCCGCGCGCTCGCGCGACAGGCCGAAGTTGTCGCCGTAGATGCGGGCCAGCGCCTCGGATAGCGGCTGGTTGTCGGCGTGGCCGACGAAGTGCAGCCGGACGTTGCGGCGGTGTTTCATCCGCTCGAGGATCCGGCCGAGCTCGGCGAGCGTGGAATCGGGAATGTCCGCGACGCCGGATTCGAAGTGGATCGGCGGCACGAGACCGGTCAGCTTGACGGTCTCCAGGGCCTCCTCGGCGACCTCGCGGGTCGCGAGCGTGTCGCCCTCTTCGGAAGCGACGCGCTCGGGGTCCTGCACCCAGTGCATGAACGGCCCGTCGACCCCGAGGTGCCGCTCGACGGTTTCGCCGAGCGGCGCTTCGTCGACTTCCGCCGCATTCGCCGCCGGCAGGAGGGCCGCCGCGGCGCACAACGAGAGCAAGCTCAACCTGGTCATGGCGATCACCTGTCGGGACCGGCCGGCTTCGGAACGTCCGGCGGGCCGCCGAGCCGCCAGTAGATTTCCGGCTCGATGACGAGCGGGTAGCAGCATTCGAGCGCTTCCCATGCGCCCTCGACCTGCGCCTTGACCGCCGCGAGCCGCCGGTCGACCAGCCGCGGGTCCTCGACGTCGGCGACGTACGACAGCCGGAGCACCGCGGGTGCCTTGCGCAGCTCCTCGAGCAGCCGGTCGAGGCGCGGGCGCCACTGGTTCCGGATCGCGGTCGAGCCCGGCTCGAAGACCGGGTCGGAGAGGTCCAGGTTGACGACGCGGTGGATCGACGCGCCGAAGTCGAAGTTCAGCGCTTTGCCGCGCGTGGCGCGCTGCACCTGCACCGCCGGCGTCGAAAGCCGATAGCCCGCGGGCAGCGTCCGGTCGTCGAGCTTCAGCACGAAGTTGCTGCCGCGCATCGGGTGCGGCACGATCGCGCAGGTGACGTGGAAGCGACCGTAACGGTCGGTCGTGACCGCGAGCCCGCGGGCGGTCACGAGCCGCACGCCGGGGAGCCCTGCTTCGTCGCCGTCCTGGTAACCGTTCCTGTTGTCGTCGTCGAAGACCTTGCCCGTGACGTCGGTGCAGTCGAACGTCGGGTCGGGAACGATGCGCACCGTCGCCGACGCTTCGCCGGACAGCGCGTTGCCGGTGAGCGAGCTCGCCGCCCACGCGCGGTTCACGAATTCCCCTTCGCCGACACCCGCGCCGACCGCGAGCAGGAGCTTCAGCGTGTTCCGCCCGGAGGCCGTGAGCGTGAGGCCGGACCACGTCAGCTGCCGTCCGTCGACCGCGGGCTCCACGGGCGCGCCGTCGAGGCGCGCCGAGCCTGCGACGTAGCGGAAGCCGGCAGGCGTGAGGTCGACGATGCCGACGTCCGGCAGCGGGATCTCGTACGTGTTGCTGACGGTGATGACGTAGGGAACGAGCTGCCCGCGGGTGACGTTGACGAGCGGCGTCGTCTTCGTGACGGACACCACGCCCGAAAGATCCGGGTCCAGCGGAATGTGGTTGTTGAAGATCTCGCCGGTGCCCGGCAGCCCGCTGCCGTCGAGCCGCAGGTGCAGGTGGTATTTCGTGCCGTCGCTGCGTCCGGGCACGGCGGCGCCGGGAGCCAAAGCCTGCGCCTGCACCTCGCAATGCTCCGGCGTGCCGGGAACGGCGTCGTCGACGGAGCCCGGGCACGCCGGCACGTCGAACGGCGGCGTGGCGGCGTCGGACGCGGGCGGAATCATCTCCGACGCGCCGTCGATATAGCCCGCGCCGGGCGGCGCCACGCGGATGACGTAGCCAACGCCGCCGGGGCAGCCTGGGTCGGAGAAGTTCAGCACGAACTTGTACCAGCCCTCGGCGAGCGTCACCTGCCCCTGCTGGCGCGGATCGTCGAAGCACGCCTCCGGCACGGGGACACCGCCTTGCAGCAGGGTGAGGGTCGCACCGGAGACGGGCGCGCGCGCCAGCGCGTCGTACACGACGCCGTCAGGATCGATGGGCAGGTTCAACGCCAGCAGGTTGCTGCCCGGCGTGACCACGATCTCGTCGATGCGCTGCAGGCCGTTGGTGAAATCCGAGTCGGTATAGCCGAGCGCCGCCGTCCTCGCACCCGCGCCCGGCGCGCTGAAGCGCAGCGCGTAAACGTTGTCGGTCAGGTAATTCGGCGTGACGTTGGCGAGCAGGAACTTGCCCTCCGCGTCCGTCTGCACCGAGCGGACCGGCTCGCCGTTCATGAGCAGCTCGACGGACCAGCCTTCCAGCAGGCGTTCCGCTTCGCCCGGCGTGTCGTTGAAATCCGCGTCGTGCCACACGGTTCCGCTCAGCATGCCGAAACCGGGTATCGCGCCGACGTCGATGGCGACGCTCGCGTACGCGGTCTGCGGCGGATCGTTCCAGGTGACGTGGCCGGTGTTCGTGATGCGCGTGCCGTTCGCGAGATCCGGATTGATGACGGCCCTGAACCTGAGCACGGCGGTGGCGCCCGGCATCAGCGGACCGTACGCGGCGCCGTAATCGGCGGTCAGGGTCGTGCCGGCGAAGCTCACGCCGGCGGTGAGCCCGTTCAGCGTCGCCGACTGGTCGACATAGGCCAGGTAGCCCGGGTTCGTCTCGTCGAGGTTGTCCGTGATCACCGTGTACAGGGCGGGGAGCGTGCTGACGTTCGTCGCCGTCACCGTGTACTCGAGGGTCGCGCCTGCCAGCGCCGGCCCGCCGTCGACCACCGCCACGGCCTTGGTGATCGTGAGCTGTTGGGCATCGCCGACGACGACCACCGTGGGCTCCGGGCCGGTGGCCGGATTGCCGTCGCCGTCCGTGAGGAGATTCGCAAGCTCGGTGCTGTAGACGGTCGCCTGGTTCCTGATCAGCGTGCCGGTCGGGGTGTCGGCGTTCACCTGCAGGTCGTACTGCACGATGGCCGCTTCGCCGGGGCTGAGGACGCCGGCATCGGCGCCGGGGAGCGGCGGCGTCAGGTCCGTGGAGCTCACGTCGATGCCGGCGACGAGCGGAAAGACGCCGCCATCGGGCGCCCCGGCCGGCAGACCGTTCAGCGTGAGCGTATCGGCGACGTAGGTCGTATTCTCGGGCACGAGGTCGACGAGGCGCACGGCGGTCGCCGGAATCGTGCCGTTGTTGTAGATCGCGATCGTATAGCGCAGCACGTCACCCGGATCGACGATGCCCGGAGAGCCGAGATCGACCTGCAGCGCCGCCGATTTCGGGGCAAACAGGATCGGCAGGTTGCCGACGATGTCGCGGGTGGGATCGTTGGGCACCGGGGTCCGCGGATCGTCGGACGGCTGGTCCGCGATACCGAAATCGACGGCGCTCAGCATGGCCTGGTTCGAGATGATCGTTCCGTCCGGCACGTCGGGATCCACGACCACGTCGAAGGTGATCGTGGCGACGTTGTCGGCCACGCCCGCGTTCATGACGCCCGGTGTCGTGTCCTGCGGAGCGTTGATCGCGATGCCGTCGACCAGCGGCAACCCGCCGCTGGCGGAATCGGCGACGGCGACTCCGTTCAGGGTCGTGCTGCCGGCGACGTAGGCCGTGAGGGCGGGCAGCGCATCGACGAGCTCGACGCCGGTCGCGTTGTCCGTGCCCGTGTTCTGCACGGTGATCGTGTAGCGCAACGTGTCGCCGGCGAGCAGAACGGTCGGATTGGCGCCCAGGTAGCTCGAGATCTTCTCGACGCGGAACGCCGGCGCCGCGGCGATCCGGACCTGGGTGGGATCCTCGTCGCCGGCGACGTTCGGGTCGGCCGCGCCATTGACGTTCGGGTCGTCGCTGATCGCCAGCGTGACGCCGCCGTTCGACAGGCTGGACTGGTTGTACACGATGCGCTCGTTCGCGAGGGCCGGCGCGAGCTTCACGTCGAACTCGACCAGCAGCGTGTCGCCGAGCCCGCCGATCTCCAGGCCCCTGAGATCGAGCAGGCCGGTGCCCGCGGCGCCGCCCGCCGGGTCCGTGCTGCTCGTATCCGCACCGCCCGGCACGGTGACGAGATTGAGGGTGCCGGCGGCGAAAGCCGGCGTGTTGCTCATCGCGAGATTCAACGCATCGAGCTCGTCCACGATCGCGAAATCGCCGATCGCCACGTCGCTCAGGTTCTCGACGCGCAGCGTATAACGTAGCGTGTCGCCGGGCGTTGCGACCGTCGCCGGGGACTCGCCCGTCGTCACGTTCGCGACCGACTTCTCGAAGCGCAGCAGCGGCAGGTTGACCGCGACGGTGTGCGCGTCCTCGTGGTCCCCGATGCCGACCGTGCCGTCGGTCAGCGTGCGCGTGTAGGTGACGCGGCTCGGATTCGCGGCGGTGTCGCTGAACCACTCGATCGCACCCGCCACGTTCGTCAGCGCGACGCCGTTCCGGGTATTCGGGTCGAGCCGCGTGCGATACTCGATCATCATGCGTTCGCCCACGCCGATCACCGAAGCGGCGCTCAGCGTATGCAACCTGAGCTCACACGCGGCGTTGTCGTAGACGAGCGTGTAGTCCGTCCCTTCGACCAGGGGACCTTTCCCCGCCACCGGCGTCACTCCGTCCGCCGCGAAAACGCGCGCGCTCAGAATTTGCGGCGTGGTGTCGCACATCCCGCCGGGGGGACCGTCGGGCAGTCGATCCACCAGGGTGACGTTGAATGCGTCGGATTCGCTCGCGTTCTGTACGTTGATGACGAAGTCGCCCCACTCCCCCAGGCTCATCGTCGCCGGCCCCGACTTCGTCACCGTGAGCCCCGGCGGCAACGTGAAATCGCCGACCAGCCCCGAGCTGTTCACCGTGCCGCCTTCTCGCGTGATGAATTCGGACACCGGCTCGCCGTTGTTGAGGAAACTCATCGCCAGCGTGTAATCCACGCCGTCGACGTTGAAGGTGGTGGGCTCGGCCGAGGCGACGATCGTGACGCGATCCGTACAGCCGTCTCCCGGCGGCGTCGGGTACGGACAAGGGTCCAGGTTGTTCGGGGTTTCCTCGTGGTTGAACGTGTAGCTGAAGGTCAACGGACCGGTCGGCACGCCGTCGATGGCAAGCACCAGGTGCACGTCGAGCTGGACCGAAGTCAGGGAAGGTTCGTTGACCTCGAAATTCCGATGTGTGAACGTCCCGAGCGAAAAGAACGGGATCTGCCCGGGCAACGTGAAAGGAGGCGGGAGCGTTGCGGTGAAGTCGTAACCGCTTTGCGGGGTACCGTTCGTCGTGCCCCAGCTGATGCTCGAGGTGGGATCGCCGTTCGTGATGACGGGATCACCCGGCTGACTGCCGGGGACGTTGTCCACGGGATCGTGCCAGGTGCCGCTGACGGATACGAAGGTGATCTCGGCCGCTGCCGCGCTCCCGCCCGGGGCCAGGACGAGCGACGCGAGAACCAACGCACCCAGGATGAACGACTTGCCTGTGGAACCCTCCCACACAAAGGCGCTGCGCCGGGTTCCGGCCTGCGGTCGAGCGAGTATGTCGCGGTGGAACATGCATCGACCTCGATCCACCGGGTTGTGCGAACGCATCGCCAAAGCGGATCGAGCTCGAGCACGAGCCGGATTCTTGGCGGTCCCGCTGTCGTAGGGCAGGCAGGCCCCTTAGACCGGAAACTTTGCGTCGCCACCTTTCGGTGGGTTTGCCTTTGTCTGAATCGAAAGACCTTTGTCTTTGAAAAGCGACTATCTCTCGAACTGAAAACCTGAAAAGGTGAACGGGTTCACAGGTTCAGGGTAAATTCCCGCGTTATGTTCAGTGCGATCGCCTTTACGCGGCCGGCAGGAAGTCGATCGGGTAGATGATCGTCATCGTCACGATGCCTTCTTTCGCCCCGAAGTCGAAAGCGCGGATACGTTCCAGGACTTGTGAGACGAGCGTCGGCGCCTCCATGTCGGACGATTCGAGCTCGCACATCGAGACGCTGCCGTCGGGCTCGATGGTGAGCCGGACGACGACCTGGCCGCGCAGGGTCGGATCCCGGCGCAGCTCGCGGTTGTAGAGCCGGTACAGCGCGGCCTTGTAGCGATCGAACACGATCTGGATTTCCTCGTCGGTACGTCCGGCCCCGTGCCCGCCGGCCAGTGGCCGGTCCGCGCCGCCACCCGTTCCGCCGATGGAGCTCGCCACCTGCGTCACGCGCACGCCCGCCATCTGGCCGGCGCCTCCGCCGCCGCCGAAATCGCGGCTGATGTCCCCGAGGTTGATGCCGCCGCTCGAGCCCGGACCCGCCGTGGTGACCATGGCCCGCTCGGGACGGCCGACGGCCGCCTCGCCCGCGTTGCTCAACGAAGCCTGCGAGCCGAGGCGCGCGGACGGCGCGCTCGCGGCCAGGCTCGCGAAGCTCTCGCTGAACGCGAGGATGCCCTTGCTGCGCACCTGCTCCTTCGGGCTCTCCTGTTGCGCCGCCTGCGGCGCGGGCTCCCCGCTCGCCTCGGGCTCGGGCGGCGTCTCCTCCGCGACCAGCGGCTCCTTTTCGGGCTCCGGCTCCTCGATGACGGGCTCCGCGACGGCGGGCGCGGGCGCCGGCACGATCTGGCGCTCCTCGATGAGTTGCGCCACGCGCTCGGGGACCTCGATCAGCTCTTCGTGCTCGCGTACCGGCAGGACGACGAGCCGGAACACGATGCCGACGAGCAGCGAGACGGAGACCGCGAGCGCCAGCGACCTGCGGAAGCGGTGGTCCTCTTCGAGGCCGCGCATCCACGGCATGACCTGCTGCCGGTACGGGAGAGTGCTTTCCTCGCGCTCGATGACCCACTCGGCCTTGCGGCTTTCCTCTTGCTCGAGCGCGTCGATCAGGTCCTCGCCCAGCCAGCCGAGGTTTTCGTTCTCCGCTGCGATCTGCTCGGCGATGCCGCGGCGGCGGTCTTCGATTTCCGCGAGCTCGGACGCAAAGCGCTCGATGCGCCGGCGGGCGTCGTGCACGAGGCCGGTGTCCGCGTTGCCGGAGTCGCCCCAGAAGAGCGCCGCGGCGCCGAGCGTTTCCAGCTCTTCGAGTGAGCCGCAGACCTGCTCCAGCAGGGTGTAGCGCTGCCGCTCCGCCGAACGCGCTTCGAGCTCGCCGTCGACGGCGGCGAGCTCGCGCTCGAGCTCCCCGAGCTTGTCGCGGGCCCGGCCGATGCGTTCGCGCAGTTCCTGCTCTTCCATGGACATGATCAGGCCCTCGGAGCGTCAGATCGATTGCACTTTTGACGGCTTCTGGATCACGGCCAGCGACACGTGACCGTAGCCCTGTCCCGTGCAGGCCGACATGATCCGCTTGATCACGGCGAAGGGGACCTGCTTGTCCGCGAGGATCGTGACTTCCTGGCTGTCGGCGACGGTCCGGGTGGCGGGCCCGATGACGGTCGCGCCGAGCTCGGCGAGTCGATCGGTGATGGAGGCGATCGACTCGCGGTCGGCTGCGAGGATGTCGGAGACCTTCGCGACCTCTTTCCCCTGCACCAGCACGTTCTCCTCGCTGACGAAGATCACGACCGTCTCGCGCGGCTTCGAGTCCACGGTCGATTCCGGCAGCGTGACGGTCTTCGGCGCTTCCATGACTTCCACGGAGCCCGTGTTAACGAGCAGGAAGAACACCAGGATCGTGAACACGTCCATCATCGACGTGAGATCCATCTTCCCGATCTTCGCCCGGTTCCTCGACATGCGCTTGATACGGCGTGAGCTCCTCATGGCGCTTCTCCGACGGATATCTGCGTGAACAGCGCAAAAAGCTGGTACTGCTCACCGCTGGAATCGGGCAACTCGACGCTGCGCACGACGTCCATGACCTGGATGAGGTAGTCGTACGGAATCTGCGGCTCGAGCAGCACGGAGGCCGCCTCGTGACCGGGATGCTCCTGCTTGAGCGCAATCATGTATTCCGAGAGCTTCGCCAGGTCGTACTCGCCGTCGACTTTCGGTATCGCCGCGATGACCGCCCGGCCGTTGGTGACTTCGAGGCCGGACTCGCGCACGACGACCTCGACCGCGAACGACGCCGCCTCCGGCGACGAGCCTCCCGAGGTCGTCGGCAGATCGAGCTCGACGATCGAGAGGCGAGAGAAGACCGCCGTGATCAGCAGGAACGGGACGAGCACCACCATCAGGTTCAGGAAGGTGGTGACGTCGAGCTCGATGCCGAACTTCGTGCGCCGTTTGTAATGATGCCGTCTGGCCATGGGGTGAGCCTCAGGCCGCGATCTCGAGCTGCCGCTTCGCCCGCTTCGAGAAGACGTTCAGGGTCTTGACGGTGGCCATCTCCAGGCTGTCGACGATGTCGCCGGTCTTGCTCGTCAGGATCGCGTGCACGATCAGGAGCGGGATGGCGACGATCAGGCCGAACGCCGTGGTGTTCATGGCGACGGAGATGCTGGCGGACAGCAGGTCCGCCTTCTCGGCGGGGTTCGCGTTCGCGACCGCGGTGAAGGCCTGGATGAGGCCCATGATCGTACCGAGCAGCCCGAGCAGCGTGGCGATGCTCGCCGCCAGGGCGACATAAGGCGTCCGCTTCTCGAGTCGCGGCACGATTTCCATCATGCTCTCTTCCATCGCGATCTCGATGTCCTCGCGACGCCGCACCGCGCCCTGGAGCGACAGCCCCATGCTGAGCACCTGCGAGATCGTCGCGTCGTCGCCCTCGGTCAGCTTGCGGGCCCCCTCGAAATCACCTCTCGAGAGCAGGGGCTGCACGTCTTCCCACACCTTCTGGTTCTTCTTCGTGACCAGCGTGAGCGTCACGTACCGCTCGATGCCGATCGCCAGCCCGAAGGCGAGAACCAGGAGGATCGGGTACATGAACACGCCTCCCGACACGAAGAAACCCACGATCGAATAGATGGTGTCCATCACTTTGTCCTCTCTGTCGCAATGTCTCCCCGTCCGCCGCGATGCGTCAGGGGCTTTTCGCCTCGCCCGCGGGCCCGTGTGGCTCCCCCGAGCGCAAGCTGTAGTAGTCGAGCTCCCGCAGGAACACGTCCCGGTCCACCGGGCGGGCGCGATCGTCCAGCGTGTCCGAAAGATTCAGGTCGGCGCCGAGCTCCGAGGTCTTCCACGGCACGATCACCAGCGCTTTCGGCGCTTCCTCGTTGCCGAGAATCGACATCCCGGACATCGTTCTCGGCCCTGCCTGCTCTTCCGCTCCCGGCGCGGCTTGCACTGCGCCTTTGTCCGCCGCAGCGGCCGGGGCTTGCTCCGCCGCGGCGGCCGGCGCCTGTTCCGTCTCGCCCGCCGGCTCGTCGGCGGCGCTCCAGGCGGGAACCGTCAGCAGGGGCAGGCACAGCAGGATTCGTTTCAGCATGGCGGCACCTACGGATGCATCCGGCTGCGGATGTCGGCAAGCCACATTTCAGCTTCCTCGTCGCCCGGCGCCGCTGCGACGTACGCCTGGTAGTTGTCGAGCGCGCACTGGAGGTCCGCGAGGTACAGGTCGCACAGGACGGCCAGGTTGCGGCGCGCGTAATGGAACCCGGGATAGATCGCGATGGCCGCTTCGTAGCTCCGCCGCGCCTCGGCGAAATGCCCGAGCTGGCGATAGACGATGCCGAGCTCGTTGAGCGCCGCCGGGTGATCGGGGTTCAGCGCCAGCGCCTTCTCGAGATGCGCCTTCGCTTTTTCGAGATCGCCCGCCCGCCGCCAGGCGATGCCGAGATCGATCTGCGGCGCGGTCAGCTCCGGCGCGGCCGCGGCGGTTTGCTCGAGCAGCGCGATGCCTTCCTCGCTGCGGCCCTGCTCCAGCAGGCGCACCGCCTGCTCGTAATCGGCGCGAACGTCGCTGCCGACCCCGGCCTGTTCCGTGATGACGAAGCCGACTTCCTCCTGGATCTCGATGCGGGCGGGCTTGCGCGCCTCCGGAGCCGCCGCGCAGCCGGCAAGGGCCGCCGTGAGAACGAGCAGCACGAGCGTGCCCGGCGCGGAACGGGCGGCGGGGGTGACGCAATGGCTGCGGGCGCGCATGTCGTTTTCTCCCTCAGTCCGCCTGCGGCGCACTGGCGCCGGCGACCGTGGCCTGCGCGACGGCGCCCGGCGCCGGGATATCGTCGTTACGGGACACGCCGGGCACATCGGGCGGCTGCGCATCCCCGGCGGGGCCGACCGCCGGATCCTCGGGGCCGATCGGGGGTGCCGACGGCATGCGGTAGGCGTAGCTGTCGATCGAGCCCAGGAAGCCGCTGCTGATCTCGTTCTTCGCGTAACGGCCCGGCACCATGGCGGCGAGCCGGTCGAGGCTCTTCTGCACCCACGGATTGAAAACCCCGCGCAACAGGAGCTCGTGATTCGCCTCGTGCACCTGGATCGCGCGCTCCTCGAACGGGTACGCCTGCTCCTCGATGGCGAGCTCGTAATCCTCGCGCTCGGCGGCGGTCAGGTTGGCCGGGCGCTCGGAGCCGACCAGCGCGTCGCTGAATGCGTAGTACGTCTCGGCCATGTAGTACGTCGCCGCCGCCGTCACGTCCGCCACCTCGTACTTGACGAGCGCATCGAGCGCGGCCATCGCGGCGTCCATCCGCCGCTGCTTTTCGGCGAGGCTCTTCTCGAAGGGCTGCACGAGCTCGAGCTTCGCGAAGGCTTCGAACCGCTGCTCGGCTAGTACGAGAGCGGCATGTGCGGCCAGGTACCGGGTGCGGTCGGATCTCTCCCCGCCGGCGGCGGCGTCGAGCGCGACGATGCGCTTCAGCTCCTCGTGGTAGCGCGCGGTGTCGTTCCTCGACGCGAAGATCTCTGCCGCGTTCGTCCGCATCTCCAGCGCGACGTCGAGCGGCCGCGGGAACTCGTCCGCGTATTGCAGGTAGAGCCGCAAGGTGTTGTCGACGTCGCCCGCGTCGGCGTACAGCTTGCCCGCCGCGAGGATCGCCTGGCGCGCGAGCTCCTGGTCGTCCGTCTCCGCCGCGATACGCTCGTGCTCGGCGGCCGAGCGCGCGAGCTCGCCTTCCTCGCGGTAGACGAACGCGAGCTGGCGGGTCGCCTCCTCGCTCAGCTCGTGCTTTGGAAAGGCCGTCCGGAATTCCTCCAGGACGCCCGCGGCCGCCGACCAGTCCTCGAGCTTGATGAGCGCCGCCGCGGCGTCGTACTCGGCGTTGCTGCGGATCGTCGAGGTCGGCGCGACGTCGCGGATGCGCAGGAAATGCGTCGCCGCCGTGCGGAAATCGCCGAGCACGTTGGCCTGCTCGCCCTGCTTGTAGATGGCGGCGGCAAGGCTGTCGATGAGCGCCGGGCGGGATTCGTCGCCGGCGTCCGTCAGCTCGAGGACTCGCGTGTACGCGTGCTCCGCCTCCGGGTACGCGGCGGTGTCGATGGACGAGTTCGCCACCACCACCCAGGCCGAGCGCACGAGCGCGGGGTCCGCATGCGGATAGCGCTCGATCAGCTTGCGCGCCGCCGTAATGGCCGGCTCGAACTCCTTCATCGCGTACAGGTCGTCCGCCGCCGCGCCCAGCACGACCGGCGCCTCCTCGTGCTCCGGGAAAGTCTCGGCAAACCTGAGCGAGCTCGCCACCGTCGCCCGCTTCGCCTCGAGCTGCGCGGCGCCGGTCACGATCTTCAGGTTCTCGCGGTGCGCGTAGACGGCCGCGTAGCCCGCCGCCGCCGCGCGCTCGTGCGGCCCGTAGTCGTAGGCAGTGCGCTCGTACTCGGCCGCCGCTTCGCCGAAGTTGCCGTTCTCGAGCAGGAGACCGGCGAGCTGGTAGTCGATCGACGGCGACTCGGGGTCGGCCGGGAAGGACGCGAGGAACTCGCGGTACCAGTGCGCGGCCTCCGCGAAGCTCGCGGGCTTCTCGTCCTCCAGCGCCGCGTCCTGGTAGCGCGCATGGTAGTAGTTGGCGAGATCCGTGAGGTTGGTCTTCAGCAGCGCGAGGACGTCGGGCGACTCGTCCTTGTCGAAATAGCTCCAGTATTCGGCGCCCAGGGCATAGCGTGACGCAAACTCCTTTTTCGCCTCGACGACGAGCTGCGGAAATCCGCCTTGCTCGTAGATCTCCACGATGCGCATGCTGAAGTGCGGCGAGCGCGCGTGGAACGGGTTCTGCTCGATGAAGGAAGCGTAAACCGCGGCCGCGTCCTGGTAGCGAAGCTTGCCGAGATAGAACTCGCCGAGATTGCTGTACAGGCGATCCGCGTAGCTCTTGTGCCCGAAGCGCGCGAAATACTCGTCGATCACCTCCGGGCCGCCGAGGTTCGAGAAGCTTAAGGAAATGACGCGGAACGTGTCCGCGATCCGCTCGTCTTCCTCCTGCCCGACCTGGTCGAAGTCGTAGCCGACCGAGAGCCGGTAATCCAGCATCGCGAGGTAATACTGCAGCGCTTCCTCGTAGAGCTCCTGCTTGTAGAGCGACCACCCGAGTTTGTAGAGCGCGAGCTCGTAATACGACGAAGCGGAGCCGAGATCGACGATCGCCGTGTACGATTCCTCGGCATCGAGATACTGCTTGCGTACGAAATAGTATTCGCCGCGCCTGAAGAGCACTTCATCGACGTATTTCGAGTACGGGTATTCGCCGATAAGCCTCCCCATGACCTGCATGGCCTCGTCCACGCGCCCGAGCTCGTCGTAGGCGCGCGACATCTGGTAAAGGACCTGGTCGTTGCGTTCGTAGCGCGGGTAAAGCTCGAGGATTTTCTCGTAGGTCGCGATCGCCGCGGCGGGACCGGTCGGGAGGACCTGGACGGAGCCGTCCGGCAACAGCACGTCGCCGCGTGCCGCGCTGCTGCCGATCGCCTGCGGACCGGCCGCGCGTGCTTCGAATTCCCGGTCGGACTCGGAATCTTCCGCCTGGACCGGCGGGCCACGGGCGGCGGCAGCGAATTCCGGCGCATCGTGCCCGGCCGATTCCGGTGCCGCCATCTCGACGATGCGAGCGGCGGGCGTGTTCTCGCCCGGGCCGCCACCGATGATCCCGAACTGCTTTTCGATCTGCAGGTCCGCGAGGCGGCGCATCGCCTCCGGTGTCATCTCGTTCACGGGCGTTTCCTGGAGGTAGCGCCGGTAGCTCTGCGCGGCGAGATCCAGGCTGTCGTCGAGCCGCACGTCCTCTATCTCGGGCTCCACGCTGCGAAGCTCCGCGAGCGTGCCCTTCGGCGAAGTCGACGAGGCGCAACCGCCGAGGGCGGTCGCGAGAGCGAGGCACGCGAGGCGGCGCATCATGGCGATTTCGCCTCGCTCCTGGCCTGCGTCTGCGTCGCCCGGTCGTAGCTGTCGGCCAGCGCATAGCGGGCCTGGTCCTCGTAGGCGACCAGCCGCTGCCGGCGAGCAGTGAGCTCGTCGATCGCGACCACTTCGAGCGCGCGGCCCTGGCGCGCGAGCAGACGATCGACGTCCTCGATCGCCTCGGCGACGCGCGTGCGCAGCCGCTTGATCGGACGCTCGAAGCCTTCGTAGCCGTGCACGGCGGCCTGGCGCACGCGCACGAACTGCTCGTATTGCTCCCGGAGCGCGTCGACGGCGCCGTGCAGGTCACGGAGATTGCGATCGAGCGCGGTGAGCCGCTCGTGGTATTCGGTCAAGAGCGTAAAGGTGATCGCGCCGCGCAATCGGTTCAAGCGCCGGACCAACGCTTCACGGTTTGCTCCATCCGCGACGCCCTCGAGCTGCTGCTCGAGCTCGTCCGGGCGGAGCAGCGTCGCCCGTTCGCCGGCGGTGGCGAGGAACTCGGGCCGGGGCGCGGTCAGCATCGACTGCAGCTTCCGCTCGAGTGCCTCGTGCTGCTCGAGACGCAGGCGCATCCTGGAATCGAGCTTGCGGAACTGCTGATCGACACCCGGCAGCAGCGGCTCGTAGTGCTCACGGCGCAGGCGCACCATGTCCTCGAAGGCGTCGAAACCCGACTGCCAGGACACGAGCTTGCGCTTCAGATCCGTCAGGTCGAGATAGTTCTGCAGCCCCGTCTGGAAGTCGTGCGAGGCGAGCAGCTCCATGAGGTAATAGGTCTCGGGCGTGTCCGGCAGCTGGCGCAAGCGGATCACCCAGTCCTTGTCCTGGCGGATCTCCTCGCGCACCAGCGCGTCGAGGAAATGGCCCTCTCGGATGCTTGCGATGGACGCATCCAGCTTGTCGATTTCGCCGGCATACGCGTCGAGCGCGCGGCCATACGCCAGCGCCGCGCGGCCGTGCACCTCGAGCTTCCCGTAGGCGAAAGGCAGCGCCAGCAGCGCCTCCTGGGTGGCGAGGTCGGTGACGTCGCGCTGCACGAGGATTTGCCACGGCACGACGGCATGCCCGACGTTGCCGGCGTAGACGTCCGCCCAGCCGGAGCTCAGGAGCGCCTGCGCGGAAAACGGGCCTTCCAGCCGTACGCGGTCGAGATACCGCTTCGATTCGGCGTAGCGTCCGTCCTCGAAGAGCACCGTGCCGAGCACGAGGTTCGCCTTGTCGCGCATGGCGAGGGCGGCTTCGTCGCCACCGCCCAGGCCGGCGCGGTCGAGCTGCTCGAAGGCCGCCTGCCGCCGTCCGTCCTCGAGCAGCGCGATGCCGAGGTTGTAGGCCACGAACGGCGCCAGGTCTTTCCCGCTCTGCATCCGCCCGAGCGTCGCGGCGGCATCCGCCGGCCGGTCGAGGGCAAGATAGACGTTCGCCCGCAGGAACTCGATGTCGTCGCGGATGCGCTCGGGAATTTTTCCCTCGATGCGCGCGAGCGCGGTGAGCGCGTCCTCCATCTGGCCCTTCTGGAAATGGATGCGCGCCAGCCGGTAGGCGGCATCGTTGCGGACCTCCTCGTCCACGTCGCCTTCGAGCACGGCCTTGATGGCGCGTCCCGCACGGCGGTGCATGCGATAGCGCAGCTCGAAATCGCCGAGCTCGAAGTTCGCGTCGTCGATGTAATAGTTCAGCGTATCGAGGCTTGGCTCATCCACCTCGTAGTGCTGCATCACTTCCGTATCGAGGCGCGACAGCGCTTCGAACCACTGTCCCTGCCAGGCGTAATACAGCGCTTCCCCGTACCAGGGATCCTCGAGCTCATCCGCGGGCGCGGGCCGCGCCGGGAACGAGGCGGCGAGCGAGGCCATGAGCAGCAGCCCGAGGCTGCGGAGGGGCGGACGCATGGCAGGGTCTACCAGCTGCCGAGCTGGATTCCCGGGTCTCCGGAGGCCGCGAGCGTGATGCCGAGAAGCTCCGGCTCGACCCCTTTCGTGAACGGGAACGTCTGCGAGCGGCTGAAGTCGTCGCCGCCGGAGCGCTTGCCGGAGACGGCCACCGCGATCTGGTGCTCGCCGGTCGGCACGTTGCCGGTGTAGATGCGTTGCACGCCGCCGTTCTGGAGCGCTTCGAGCTCCTTGAAGCTGTAGATGTAATGCGCGACGAGTCGACCGTCGATGGAGACCTGCACGGCATCGAGCCGGAAGTCTTCGCCGTCGGCAAGCTCGACGAACACGGCGACCTGCGTGTTCGACGGATAGAGCAGCTTCTCCTCGAGCAGGTTCAGCTCTGCGGAAATGGCGAGCACGTCGGATTTGATCTCCTGCACCTGCTCGTCGAGGCTGCGGATCTCCTGCCGGGAGGCATCTTCCGCACGCACGGGGGCGCACAGGAGAGCGATCAGCAACGCGGTCCAGATACTCTTGGGCATACTCGAACCACCCCCTTCCCTGGCCGGGCGATCGGTGCGCGGCAACGGTGTCACCGTCCGGCCCGCCCGTCTCGATGCGCAGTGTTGACGAACGTCACACTGCGGACTGTGACGTAGCACGCAAAATTGCGGCGGTCGAAAAAGCGCCGCGGAGGGCGCCCGGGAGCCGCGCGGGCGACCCGCCGCCGGGCTTAAACCCGCGCCGTTGCGCGCTTTGCGGCGGATGCCGCGGTGCAGCATCGGGCTTTCGGGACCATTAGCGGGTCGTTCGCGGAACGTGAACGGCGTCACAGTTCCGGCATTTCAGCGGCTGCAGGCGGCACGCGCCGGCCGGTCCGACGGGGCGACGCCTGGGCGCGAGACAGGCACCCTCGCCGGCGGCCGGAGGGCGCCCTGGCCGGGGCTGTCGCGGCCTGATCCGGGCACGGGGCAGGCGGTTGTCTCGGCCGGGCAGGCGTTCTAGACTTGCCGTCCCTCACGGTCGGGCGGTTAGCTCAGCGGTAGAGCACTGCTTTCACACGGCAGGGGTCGCTGGTTCAATCCCAGCACCGCCCACCATCCCGTCACTTCCCCTGCCCGGCGATCAGCGGCCGGAACGCACGCTGCACGTTCAGCCGAGCACCATCCCCGGGAGGGCGAGCGCCAGGTTGCGCTTCGCGCGCTGCATTACCCTGCACTCCGCATGAACGTGAGCTGTCCGGTGGTGGTCTCGGTATAAACGGCATCGCCCGCCGTGCCCCGGCTGGTGAACACGGTCAACGTGAGCACGCCGCTCGAGAACCCGAGGCTGCCGGCCATCGACCGGCAGATGCCCGCGCTGTTGATCCCGATACCGACGGAAAGTCCCTGGCACGGAAGGCCTCCGGACAAGGCATCCACGTCGGTGAAGCCGAGCGCCGGGTGCTGACCCGTCGCCGTGTACCACTGGCCGACGACGTAGCCCACGGAGGGATTGTTGAGCACCAGCTCGAGGCGCAGGCTCGAATCCTCGCGGCAGACCCAGAGCCCACTGATCGGATCGCCGCTCGCTTCCTGTTGTCCCATCGTGAGCTCCGGCGCGGCGCCCGGCCCGGCGTCCTTCTGCGGTGTATAGATCAGCTTGTCGATGTAGGTTCCCGCATCCGCCAGCCCGGGAAAATCGCAAGTCGCGACCATCGCGTGCATCAGGTAAATCGTAGGTTGCGCGCCGCTCACGTCGAGCTGCCCGCTCAGGCCCGATACCCAGTGCCAGCTCGGATCGCCCTTGCCCCCCGTGAAAGAACGCCAGTAGATCGCAAGCGCCACGCTCTGGCCGAGCTCGGGTGTCGGATCTTTGGCGTCCGCCATGCCGACCACGTAGTACTCTCCAGTGGACCCGGTCGAGGACTTGTACGTCCCCGTCACCATGCCCCCGAGCCGCTGCTTGAGCTCCACGACGGAGCCGTAGCTGTTCGTCCACACGCCGGTCACGCTCATGCCGGCCGCCCGCTTCGTCCGGTTTTGATGGCCGCAGTCAGCCCGTGTCGGCAACGCCGTAGTAGCGCTTCGCCTGCGCGGCCGTGATGTAGCCGTTCTTGAGATCGGCCAGCACCTTCTCGCGCGGCCGCTCCGCCGGGTTGCCGAATCCCCCGCCGGTCGCGGAGATCAGGCGAAAGACGTCGCCGCACTCGCCGCGCAACGCCGTCACCATCGTGTAACGGACCCGCTCGCCGTTCTTCTTGAGGTGCCAGGCCTCGTTGATCGAGCCTTCGCGCCCGCCGGCCATGCCCCAGGGGCGGCTCGCGGTGCGCGTCGCGGAATAGGTGAGCCAGGCCTCCTCGGCCGTGATGCGGTAATCGAGCACGACGCCCTTGCCGCCACGGAAGCGGCCTTCGCCGCCGTCTTCGTCGTGAAACGCATAGCGGTCGATCTCGAAACCGTAGCGGCTCTCGGCCAGCTCAATCGGGATGTTGAAGGTTTCGCCGTTGGCGCAGCAGAACTGCCCGTTATCGCCATCCCGTCCTTCGGAAGCGCCCCAGCCGCCGAGCAGCGGCTCGCCCATCACGAACAGCTTGCCGGTACCCGGATGCAACCCCGAGATGAAGGTCGCCCCCACGGTACGCTGGTGACCCGCGGGCAACCGGTCCGGCACGGCAGCGGCGAGGGCCTTCCACATCACTTCGATGGCGGCGAGCAGCCCTTCGTAGTAGATCGAAACCGGTGCGGGCGACACCGCCGAGACCAGCGTGCCCGGAGGACAGCGCACTTCCAGCGCGCGGAAACAGCCTCCGTTGGCCGGTATCTCGGTGTTGGTGACCGCCTTGAAAGCACATCGGGCGCCGGTGACGAGTCCCGTGTAGCTGCAGTTGACGGGCCCCGGCGCCTGGGGATCGGTGCCCGAGAAATCGGCGATCATGCGCTCGTCGGTGATCGTGACCTTCACCCGCACCGTGAACGGCCCGTTCCCGAGTCCGTCCTCCTCCACCACGTCCTCCGCCTCGAATGTGCCTTTCGGGAGGCGCGAAAGCTCCACCCGGGTCATGCGCTCCCCGTAATCGAGCAGTTCCCGCATCGCGTCCAGCACGGTGGCTTCGCCGTATTTCTCGACCAGCTCGATGATCCGCTTCGCGCCGACCTTGCAGGCGGCGATGCCGGCGTGCATGTCGCCAAGTGTGCTGTCGGGCAGCCGGACGTTTGCCCGGATGATCCCGATCAGCGCCTCGTTCATGCGACCGCGGTCGCAGAGCTTGAGGAACCGGAAGTGCAGGCCCTCCTGGAAAATCTCGGTGGACAGTGTCGAGACACTCCCGGGATACGAGCCGCCGACCTCGGTCCAGTGCGCCTTGTTGACGGTCCACGCCAGCAGGCGCTCCCCGTGAAACACCGGGTAAATGATGACCACGTCGGAAAGGTGCGTGCCGCCTCCTTCGTACGGCGTGTTCGTGATGAAGATATCGCCCGGGTGCACGTCGCTGCCGTGGTGCTCCAGGGTGCTCTGCACGGCGGTATCGAGGGTAGCGAGGAAAGCCGTCACCCCGTTGCCCTGCGCGAGCAGATTCCCCGTTGCATCCGTGGCTCCGACCGCAAAATCCGTGGTCTCGTAGATGATCGGGCTCATCGACGTGCGGATCATCGCGTCGAACATCTCGGTGCCGACCGCGACCAGCGCATCCTTGATGATTTCACGCGTGAACGGATCGCCCTGCATGCTCATTCTCCGAGGCCCATGTCGATGTGGTAATTGCCGAACTCGTCCATCTGCACCGACAGCCCCGGGGGCAGCACGAGGGTCACCGAGGGCTCCTGCACGACGGCGGGGCCGTCGAGCGACATGCCGGGCTCGAGCGCGAGGCCGTCATAGATGGCCGCCTGCGCCTCGCCGTCCTGGTCGAAATCCACGCCGCGGCACCCGAGGAGCGCATCCTCGAGCGACGCGCCGGTCACCGCTTTTTTCGCGAGCTCCGGCTTGTCCACGCGCGCGGTGGCGACGAGGTGAAAGTTGACGATCTCGACGGGAGTGTCGAGACGATACGTGTAACGCTGTTCGTGAGCGGCATGGAAAGCCTCGAGCGCCGCATCGATGTCGATCTGCCCCTCTTCGAGCCCGAGCTCCACCTTTACCGTGTGCTCCTGGCCGAGGTAGCGCATGTCGGCGAAATGATCGAACATGAGGTCGGTCGCCTGCTCCTTGTCCTCGGCGCTGAACTCGATGCACGCCTGGCGGTGCATGTCGTCGAACTTCCTGCCGATCTCGTCGCGCGATCCGGGCACGAGCGGGGTCAGATCCGTTTGCAGGTAATCGCGGCGCAAATCCGTAACCAACATGCCCCAAGCGGAGAACACGGCCGAGTTGACGGGCACGATCACCTTGCGCACCTTCAGCTCGCGCGCGAGGTCGACCGCGTGCATCGCACCGCCGCCGCCGAACGCGATCAGGGCAAAATCGCGCGGATCGTGGCCCTTGTTGGTCGAGACCAGCCTGAGCGCGTTGATCATGTTGGCATTCGCGATCCGCAGCACCCCGCGGGCAACGCTCTTGACCGGGATCTCGAATCGCCGGGCGAGCGGCAGGAAAGCGCGCTCCACGGCCTCCCAGTCGGGTTCCACCTCGCCGCCGACGAAGCTCGCCGGGTCGATGCGTCCGAGCAGAAGGTTCGCGTCCGTGGTCGTCGGCGATTCGCCGCCGCGCCCGTAAGCCGCCGGGCCCGGAACGGCGCCGGCCGACTGCGGGCCGACGTGCAGCTTGCCGCCGTCGTCGATCCACGCGATGGAGCCGCCGCCATTGCCTATCTCGACGATCTCCGTCACCGGCGTCTGGATCGGATAGCCCGGCGAGCGGGGCGTCTTCTCGATGTAATAGTGAGTCGAGACCCTGACCTCGCCGTTCTCGACCAGCGCGCATTTCGCCGTCGTACCGCCGATATCCAGCACGATGAGATTCCGCTCGCCGATCGTGCGACCGAGCCAGGCGGCGGCGTAGACACCGCTCGCCGGTCCGGATTCCACCATCGCCACGGGGTTCTGCTTGGCAGCCGTGTCGCTGACGATCCCGCCGTTCGACTGCATCATGTACAGTCGGCCGCGGAACCCGCGATCGCGCAACGTGTGTTCCAGGCGCTCGATGTAGCTCTTCGCGATCGGGTGCACGTAGGCCGATAACACGGTCGTGCTGGTGCGCTCGTACTCCCGCCATTCGCGGCTGACCTCGTGGGAGGCCAGCACGGAAACCTCGGGCCACGCTTCCTGCACGGCCTGCTTGGTGCGGATCTCGTTCTCCGGTGCGAGGTAGGCGTGCAGGAACGAGATGGCGATTGCCTCAACTCCCTCCTCGCGGAAGAGCCGCAGGATGCCGTCCAGCGCGCTCAGGTCCACCGGACGCGTGATCTCTCCGCGGTAGCTCGCCCGCTCGGGCAGCTCCGCCCGCAGATGCCTCTCGACCATCGGCAGCGGTTTGCGGAAGTTGAAGTTGAACAGGTCGGGACGGTTGCCGCGCGCAATCTCGATGACGTCGCGAAAGCCCTCGGTCGTGATGAGGCCGGTCTTCACACCCTTGCGTTCGGTGAGGGCATTGATCACGACGGTAGACCCGTGCGCGAAGAAGTCCAGCGTCTGCGGGTCGACCTCCGCTTTCTCGAGCGTGTGCAGCACGCCGCGGTCGAAGTCAGGTGGCGTGGTATCGACCTTGGCGATACGCACCTCGGAGCAACGGCCGGTTTGCGGGTCGACGTCGCACCACGCGAGGTCCGTGAACGTGCCGCCGACGTCGGTCGCGGCCCGGCGCTTGAAGCGTCCCATGGCGCTCAGAAGCTCTTTTGCAGATCGACGCGCCAGGTCACCGGCGGGGCGGGCTGTGCGAAGCCGCCGAGCACGAACTCGTCGTTGTAGACTTCGTCGAGCACGTTTTCCCAGGTGCCGATCAGGCTCCAGCCGGACTCCTCGTTCTCGAAGCCGAAGCGCATGTCCAAAAGATTGAGCGGCGATCGGTCGGTCGAGTTCTCCGGATCCCAGTACTGCTCACCCACGTGCCGGTAGTCGGCCCGTGCATACAGCCCGAAGCCCTGCCACACGGGCGCGGAGCGGTACTGGAGACCGGCGTTGAACGTCACGTCAGGGACATAGGGCGCCTTGTTGCCGACGGCGGCGGGATTCAGCGCATAAGCCTCGATCTTGCTGCCGGTGACGCCGACCGAGGCGTAAGCGTCGAACCCGTCCGCAAGATGTGCCGCCGCCGCCAGCTCGCCGCCGATGAGGCGCACGTCGTCGATGCCGACCAGCACCTGCGCGCCGACCGCGCCCACGAATACGAAGTAGTGCTGCCCCTCGACATCCGTCCGGTAGAGGGCACCGTCGAGGCTCACCCTGTCGTTCCAGACCCGCGCCTTGAAGCCCGCTTCCCAGGTTTCCGTGACCTCCTGGTCGACCACGTCCTGCACCCCAACCAGCCCCACGCTTTCGGCCGCCGCGCCGACGCCGTTCTGGTTGAACTGGCCGCTGCGGAAGCCCACTCCCCACGAGCCGTACACGTTGAAGTCGTCGCCGGCGAGCCAGCGGATGCTGACCTTCGGCTGCAGATGATCGTAGGTTCGCTCGTTCACCGCGCCCGGCACGCCGGCCGTGTTCAGGGGCGATACGTGCTGCTCGCGCTCGTCACGGTCGTAACGCAGCGCGAGCGACAGCTCGACCGCCTCGGTCACGTCGAAATCGACGTTGCCGAACACCGCGCTTGCGGTGTTGTCGTTGTCGTCGGCAAGGTACGTCAGCGTCGGGTTGACCGGATCGGCGAAGAGTGGCTCGTGCTCGATGCGCGTAACGCCGAGCCCGAGATCGGCTCCAGTGGTCGTTGAGATGAAGCGGTCAGTCTGCAGGTAGTAGACGCCCGCCATCCATCGCAGCCGCAGGTCGGACGGTGAAATGATGCGAAATTCCTGGCTCACCGCCTCGACGTCGACAAACTGTGTCTGCGTCCCGTCCCCGAATGGAAAGACGCCGGCGTCCACGCTGGTGGCGGCCGTGTACGGGAACTGGTCGCCTTCGAGATACTCGGTTACGGTGCTGTAGGAGGAGACCGACCTGAAAGTGCCCCAATCCGCGTGATAGTCGACTTTCACCGCGAGCTCGTCGATGTCGCGCTCGTTGAATCCGTAGTTGTTGGCATACAGGTTCCGATCGACGACGTCGGCGTCTCCGCGTGTGAAGTCGAACGCGACCGGCTTGCCGTCGGGGCCGATGATGCCCGGCTGGTAGCGGTAGTTCAGGCCGCCGCCTTCGGTGCGGACGATGCCGGCGCGAAAGTCCACCTCCACGGCGTCCGAGGGCATCCACAGGAGCTTGCCGCGGAACGTCGCATCCTCGAGGTAATCCACCGTGTCGTCGAGCACCGGGTTGTACAGCAGGCCGTCGCTGTCCACGTACTGGCCGGCGAGACGAAACAGCAGGGTGTCCTCGACGAGCGGGCCGCTCAGCGATCCGCCCAGCTGGTACCGGTTGCGGCCGGTTCCCGCGCGGACCCGGCCTTCGAGCTCATCCAACGGCGCGCGCGTCGTGATGAGGATGGCGCCGCCCGTGGCATTGCGGCCGTAGAGTGCACCCTGCGGCCCGCGCAGGACTTCGATCCGCTCGATGTCCACCAGGGCCTGATTGAACTGTCGCGGGTTGATCTCGAGGACGCCGTCGACGACCGTCGCCACGGGAGGCTCGGAATTGCGCACCTGCGTGATGCCGCGCACGGTCAGGAAGTTCGTACCCGCACTCTGCGAGCGCGTGAAGTTGACGTTCGGAGTCATTGACAGGAAGTCGTTGACCTCTTCGATGCCGGCCGCCTCGATGGCCCGCTCGTCGAACGCAGTGACGGCCACCGGCACCTCGAGCAGCCGCTCCTGGCGACCGCGGGCGCCGGTCACGATGATTTCTTCCAGGGCGGTCGAGGCGCCGGCCCCCGCCTCCTCGGCGGCAGGTTCCTGGCCGAACGCCGACGAGGCCGCGACCACGGCGACCGCCAGGGAGCCCCTGCACAACAGGCCCCAACGAACATGGAAAGACATGTAGCTCCCCCTGAGTGCCCCGGTTGGCACAGTGATACACACCCGACAGGATTCGCCGCCGGAGCCGTGGCCGCAATGGGGAATCGGACTAGCCAGCAACCCGCGAGGGGTAGCTCGCCCCCGCGCGCGGCGAACGGGACCTACTCGTTCGGGTAGGTTTCCCGGCCCACGCCCAGGTCGCGCACCCGGGCGATGGCCTGGGTGCGCCGGCTCACTTCGAGCTTGCGAAAGATGTTCTTCAAGTGGAACTTCACGGTGTGCTCCGTGAGATCGAGCGTGCGGGCGATCGCCTTGTTGGAGCGTCCCTGCACGAGCTCGTGCACGACCTCGCACTCACGCCGGCTCAGGCCGAGCAGGCCGAGCGTGCCGTCCGGATCCTGCCCTCTTTCCTCCGCATCCAGGCAGGCGCCAATGAAGTCGAGCACGACCACGTCGATGGCCTCGTCCCGCGCCCGCTGCCGCGCCGCGCGAAGCAGCGCGGCGCCGCGCTGCAATCCGCGGAAGGGCCGGCGGATGCCTTCCGGGGCCCCGAGCTCCAGGGCCAACATGAGATTGTCGAGCGCTTCCGGACGGCGCCCGAATCCGGCGAGGATGTCCGCCTTGATGGCGAGCGCCTGCACGAGATAGGCGTTCGCGGACAGCGTTCGGCAACAGGCGATCACGTCGTCGATCACGCCGAGGCTGCATGTCGGATCGGCAGTGGCATGATAGTAAGCAAGTGCCGTCCCTATGACCTGGTAAGGGCGCCAGCGGAAGCGATCGTGCTTCCAGCAGGCCAAGGGGAAATCCTTCTCGAGCGACGCCGCAAGGCGCGCCGCGGCGCGCTGGTTGCCGTCCAGCGTGTGCAGCAGAAGCCTGTGCCCGGACGCGAGCGCCGACAGCCGCGGCATGCCGCGTCCCGCGGCCGTCCGCTCGGCACGCGCAATCCAGCCTTCCGCCGCGGGAATGTCCCTGCGCTGCAGGGCGGCGGCGGTACCGGTGTCGAGCCCGTGCGCAAAGATCTCGAGCCAGCCGTCGTAGCTTTCCACGTGCGACAGGGCCAGGTCGAACTGCTCCTCGTAGCGCTCCTCCCATCCGTCCCGCCAGTGCATCACGGTTCCGACCAAGAGCTCCGCCAGCGATCGCAGCCCGCTGTCGGCGCCGAAGTTGTCCTCCGCAAGCTGGCGCGCCTGCCGGAAGTTCGCCTCGGCCTGCTGCAGCCGGCCGAGGTAGAGAGCGGCGCCGCCCGTGTGCAGGAAGCAGTAGTTCAGCCCGAGCACCGATTCGGCGGCGCGCATCGCCCGCATGGCCTGCCGGCTCACGCGCTCGGCCTCCTCGAAATCGCCGTTGGCGAGGCTGGCCAGGGCGTCGACACACGACAGCACACCCAGGGTCAGCTTGTCCGACGAAGGAATGCGGGCCTGAAGCTGCTTCAGGCTGGCGAGGCGCGCGGGCGTGTAGCGCTGGTCCTCGTACATGTCGAGCAAGGCGCCGACGTTCACCATGTCGCGATCGAGCGCCGTCTCGAAATCGCCGTGCGTGTGCCCGTCGCCCATGGCCGCACGCGCCTGTTCCATCATGGCGCGCGCCTCCGGTATGCGCCCGTCCTTGACGGCGAGATAGGCGCGGGCGACCTGGATGCGGGGATAGGCCGGCGCCTCGCGCTCGGGAATGTTCCGCACCAGGCTGCGGAGATAGCCAATCCCGCCGTAGAGCATCAGTTCCCAGCCGCCCGCGTCCCCGATCACTTCCGCCGCCCGGTCAAAATCGCCGGCCAGCCGCGCATGGCGGACGGCGTCCGCCACGTAACCCTGCGCCGCGTGCCATTCGCTGGCGCGCAGGTGCAGGTCGGTAAGGGATTCGGGATGCTCGCGCCGGAGCGCGGCTTGCAGGTGGTCGGCGAACAGGTGGTGATAGCGGAACCACTCCGTCTGCTCGTCGAGCGGTACCAGCAGGCTCTGCAGAGGTTCCAGCCGTTTCAGCACGCTCCAGGCGTCGTGACGCCCACACACGGCGTTCGCCAGCGGAGCGTTGAAGCGCTCGAGCACGGCCGTTTTCATCATGAAGTCGAGCAACTCCTCGTCCAGCTCCGCAAGCACCTGGTCGGCGAGGTAGGCGGCGAGATGCCCGCTCTGGCCGGTGAAGCCTGCGAGCGCATGATCGATCGAGCGGCTGCCGCCGAGCGTAAGTCGCGCGAGCTGCACGGCGACGGCCCATCCCTCCGTGCGCTCGAACACGACCCTGAGCTGATCGTCGGTCAGCGAGGGATCCACGACCGCACGTGTCTCCTCCTTCGAAAAGCGCAGCATGTCGGCATCGATCTCGATCGCCTGTCCGGACGCAAATCGCTGGGCGACGGCAAGGTCGGGCCGGACGCGCGTGGAGACGACCAAGGTGAGGTTCGGCGGCGCGGTATCCACCATGCGGTTGATCATCGCATCGACCGCCGGGCACGCCACCCGGTGGTAGTCGTCCAGCGCCAGCACCGTGTGCCTGCCGTGCCCGGCGATTGCGGAGAAGATGCCGCCCAGGGCGGCGTTCACCGAGAGCTCCATGAGTCCCTGCGCGGCGAGCATCTCGAGGCGCCCGGTGTCCACGCCGGCCTCCGAGAGCGCGAAGATGACGTAGGCGAGGAGCTGGCGCGGATCGCCGTCGTCTTCGTCCAGGCTGAGCCACGCGGCCGTGTGACCGGCGGCCACGAGCTGGTTGCGCCACTGGGAGACCAAGGTTGTCTTGCCGAACCCGGCCGGCGCGACGACGACGCATAGCCGGCGCTCTGCCGCCGTATCGAGAATCCGGAGGAGATGCAGCCGCGAGACCAGCGACACCTGCTGGCGCGGCGCGTCCAGCTTCGCACTGATGAACCAGCGCCGCGCGGTGGTATCCGCCTTCTCGGTCATCGGCCAGTCGTCCTCGCGGACTCAGCTGTGTACATCTGCGAGGATGTTACCGGCTGACGATTTCCGAGTTAAGCACTGCTCCGGCCTCCCCTCGACCCCCGGTTGCGTAAATTCGCGGGTACTCGGGGATGGCCCCTCACGTTCTCCTTCTGCGCCGATTTCGGGTGATCAGAACGCCATGCTGACCGCCAGGTTGAACGACCGGCCGTAGCGATAGTAGCCCTGCGAGAGCAGCGGGTTGCCATTGATGGTGTACGTATTCTCCGCGTCCAGCAGGTTGTTGCCGTGCAGGGAGACCGTCAGGGCATCGTTGACGTCGTAGGTGAGGTGCGCGGACACCCACGTGATCGGGTCGGCTTCCTCGTTGAAGCCCTCGCCGAGCACGTTGATCGCGGTGACGAAGCCGTCGGTCCGGTCGGCATTGGCGCCGACCGACCACTGGCCGGATTCCCACCAGGCGCCGAACGAATAGACCGAAGGGGCGATCCCCTCGAGCGGCCGTTCCTCGCCGTCCACGTGGCTCTTCGACCGGGTGCGCGTGTATTGCGCGCGCACCGTGAAGCCGTTGCTCCAGAAGTACTGGAAGCCGGCTTCCAGCCCCCTGACCTTGGCGTAGTCGCCGTTGATCGGCCGGATGATGTTGAAGGGGAAGCCCGGCACGCCGATGTCCTGGTTCGGCTCCCAGCTGGTCGTGATCTGGTTCTCGATGCGCTTGTAGAACACGGCGACGTTGAAGATCGAGCTCTCGGAGAAGTACCACTCGAGCGACGCATCGGCCTGGTCCGCCGTGTACGGCTTCAGGTCGACGTTGCCGCCGAATACCTGGGTGAATTCACCCCAGGCGACGCTCTCCGTCGTGTTGGTCGGGGCGAGCTGCTCCACCGCCGGCCGCGCCATGGTACGGGCGGCGGCCAGGCGCAGCTTCAGGTCGTCGGTGAAATGCCAGGCAAAGTTCGCTGCCGGCAGCAGGTAGTCGTAATCCCCTTCCTGCACGATTTCGGTCGGGTCGGCGTACTTGGCCGTATAGTTGAACGCACCGTTCTCGGTGATGCTGATGATCTTTGCGTCCCATGCCTGCGCGCTGGTGCTCGTCGTGACCCAGCGCAGGCCGACGTCTGCATCCCAGCGCTCGCCCTCGAGGTTCGCCTGCACGAACAGTGCGGTGGTTTCCTCGCTCACCCGGTAGCTCTGCAGCGGATTCCACCTGGGGGCCGCGGCGGAGTAGTCGTATACGCCACCGCCCGGCCGCGGGTTGCCGTCGTACGCCTCGAGCGCCTGCAGGTAGCTCGGCACGTCGAAGGCGAGGAACGTGCGCGGGAACGACGCATCGATGTCGGACATGTACCCCGGCAGCGCCAGCACGCGGCCGATGGTGCCGTCGGCGAGGTCGCCGACATTGATGGCGTACTCGCCGGAGTAGTAATCCGCGCCGCCGTTCAGCGAGTTGCCCACGAGGTCGCGCGACTTCTTGCGATCGGTGTAGGTCACGCCGAAAGTAATGCTGCGGAGGTTGTGTGCGTCGATCACGAAATCGCCGGCCAGGGTGGCGCCATCGATCCGGTCGTCGATGTTGTCACCGCCGAGCTCCATGTAGTGAGTATTGAAGTCGGACGGACCGAACTCGCCGTTCTCCAGCCCGGACGCCAGCTCGCGGCCGTCGTCGAACGTGGTCCAGACGTCCGGGACGTCCGCGCCGTTCAGCTCGACCCGCGTGACGTTCGGCTGGTTCATGCGCAGCACGACGTAAGTGTCCTGCCCGCCTGAATGCCGCCTCGAGGTAGATCGGTACAGGTCGCCCATCAGGGTCAGGCGCTCGTTGACGTCCCACTCGGCGTTGAAACCGTAGAGGTCCGTATCCACGACGCGGTATTCGGTGAGGTTCAGGAGCTCGGGGTTGAGCATGAGCTCCGGATCGTCGCTCTCGAGCGTGAAGCCGGTGACGATGCCGTTCTCGATGGTCATGTCCGTCCAGCGGTCCGGCGCGAACAGCGTGTAGTAGGACTGCTGGTAGCCGACCTGCGGCGTGTCGAGGGTGGTTTCCAGGCCGTCGACGGTGAGGCGCAGGCGGTCGGTCGGCCGCCACTCGAATTTCGCGGAAAGCGCCGAGCGCTTCTTGTCCTCGAGGATGGCACCCACCCGGAACTGGCCGGGGGCGATCAGCCCGTACTCGTCCTCGTCGAGCACGCCGTTGCCGTTCGGGTCGATGTCGCCGCCCCACGCGTTGCCCCAGAGCCAGCTTTCGTCGTTCGGGTCCGGGTTGCGGGTCCAGCCGCCGTCGTTGCCGGCGACGTCGGTGCGATCCTTGCGCTCGCTGTAGACCGCGCCGAGCAGGATGCCGAAGCGGTCGTCGGCGAACGTGTTGCTGTAGGTCGCGGAGAACTTCTTGCCGTTGTAGTCGGAGAGCGTGTTGCGGTCGCCTTCCAGCCACACGAGGCCGCGCTGGCCGTCCTGGTCGAACGGGCTCGCCGAGCGCAGGTTGACCAGGCCGCCGATGGCGCCCTCCGTGTTGGAGGCCTGTGCCCCCTTGATCACGTCGGCGCCGGAGATGACGTCGGCCGGCAGCACGTCGAATGCGAAATCGCGCCCGGCGCCGTCCGTGGCCAGGATGCGGCCGTTGAAGGTCGTGAGCGTGTACTCCGGGCCGAGGCCGCGGATGCTCACCTTCTGGCCGTCACCGCCGGCCGTGCGGGAAATCGCCACGCCGGTGATGTGGGCGAGCGAATCCGCGACGTTGTCGTCCGGAAACTTGCCGAGCTCCAGGGCGCTGATGGAATCCTGCACCGTGCCGGAGTTGCGCTTCAGATCGAGCGAGCGGGAGAGACTGGCCCGGAAGCCGGTCACCTCGATCACATCCGTGACGCCGTCCGGCCCGCCGGCCCGCTGCCGGGCATCGTCGTCCGCCGCGGACTGCGCTCGGCCGGCGGCCGGCGCCAGCAGGACGAGCGACAGCACAGCGGCCAGCGGCAGTCGTCGGTGCAATCTCGAGGCTTTCATAGGACTCTCCCCCTGGCAAGTCTTCGAAGCTAAACGCAACAAAACGAAACTAAGCCTATAATAAGTTTCGTTTCGTCGCAATAGCGAAACTTAGCGAAATTCTGCATACTACGGCGTTGCACGAGCCCGGGGGCGGGAGAGGAGCGGATGGCAACCAGCCGGAACACCAGCGAGCGGCGCTTGCAGATCAGTGCCATGGTACGGGAGCACGGTAGCGTGCAGGTCGCCGCGCTCGCCAAGCGTTTCGGGGTCAGCCAGCAGACGGTCCGCAAGGACCTGCGCTACCTCGCCGATCACGGCGTCGTGGCGCGCGCTTACGGCGGCGGCATCGACAGCAGCGTCGTCAACCTGCCCATGACCGAGGCGCCCTACGAATCGCGGCGCGGCGTGCACCTCGAGCAGAAGCAGCGCATCGGCAAGCTGGCCGCGACGATGGTCAAGCCCGGTGACACCGTGGTAATCGATTCGGGCACGACCGCGATCGAGCTGGCAAAGGCGCTGCCCAACATCGACGTCACCGTGGTATCGAACGACTTCGGCGTGCTCACGGTCCTCGCCCGCAAGAACAACATCCACCTGGTCATGCTGGGCGGCGAGCTGCGCCGCAAGAACATGGCCTTTTACGGCGGACTCACGGTCGAGGCGCTCGACGCGCTGCACGTCAACATGCTGTTCCTCGGCGTCGACGGCTTCGATCTCGAGCGCGGCATCACCACGCATTACGAGCCCGAAGCGATGCTCAATCGCAAGATGGTCGAGGCCGCGAGCGTCGTGGTCGCCATCACCGACAGCTCGAAGTTCGGCACGGTCTGCCTGCACCGCATCATCCACGTCTCCGAGCTCGACGTCCTCATCACCGACTCGGACGCACCCACCGAGATCCGCGAGGCCGCGGACGAGGTCGGCTTCGAGCTGCAGCTCGCCTGATCGCGAAACCCGCTCGATGTGCCGGGCTTCCGACGCCCGGGCGCCGACGGCGCGGCCGGCCGGCATCAGCGGCCCGTCATTTTCCATTCCCGGAGAGCCCGAACACCGCGATCGCGTTCGCGTAGTAGATCCTGTCGATCACGGCGCGCGGCAGCGCGAGGCCCGGCACGTCGGCCTCGATGACCGCCACGTGCTGGGTTTCGCCGGTCGCGAGATAGCGCCAGTCCGCCGTCCAGGCGGAGTGCGCCTCGTGTTGGAATTCCGCCCCGTCCTCGCCGGAATTGTGCGCAAGGTCGGTGCCGTACAGGATGCGGTCCTGGTAGCGAATGAAGAAATCGCGCACCTTCTCGCGGTCGCGCATGGACTGGTACTGCACCTGGCTCATGCGCGCGGCGAGGTCGATCCAGGCCTGCGGATGGCGGTCGAGGAACCGCCCCACGCGCTCCACGTCGTATTCCAGGCTCGCCATGTGGGCGCCGACGAAGCGCAGCCCGGGATTGGCTTCCACGAAGCGGTCCCGGCTCGCGAGAATCGTCTCGTAGCCGGGCAGCTCCGGGTGCAGGTACATGTGGTACTGCGGGTGGTTGCGAAAGTATTCGCGGTCGTTGGCCGTCGTCATTTCCTCGAGCGGCAGCCAGCAGTTGTGCGGCTCGGCCTGGTGGGCGATGAGAACGACGCCCTGCCCGGCCACCGCCGGACCGAGCCAGGCCATGCGCGGGTCGTCGAGCATGACCAGCTTGCCGTCCGCGTCCCGTTCGACCATTCCGACGTTCTTCCACACTTTCACCGCCACCGCGCCCTGCCTGACCGCCTCGGCGATGTCCGCGGCGGCGGCCTTCTCCCAGCCGGGCTCGCCGAATGCCTTCATAGAGAACGTGGTCGCCCAGTGCACCCGCTGCGGCGCGCGCTCCGCGAGCGCCCGTGCGGTCTCGCGCTGCACGGCAATTGACGGGAAATCCGGGTAGTCCACGTTGATCAGCAGCAATTCGAAGTTGTCCTCGCGCGCCTGCTCGATGAAGGCATCGTCGACGACGTTGGCGTGCGCGTGCGCATCGAACTTCGGCACGGCGCTGAAATCGGCCATGGAATAAGGCGCGTCGCTCGCCGGCACGCGGCTCGCGGCCAGCGCGAGCAGCAGGCCGGCCGCGGCCAGCACGAGGCAGCGACTCGCCTTCGCATTCACCTTTCGTCCGGGAGGGGTCGAGCACAGCATGGCCTGAACCTCGTGAAGCGAAACTTAGTCGCAAGATAACGCAACATATCGCTTGCATCAACGCGCGATGTTGGCTGAGAATGCGGGCAGAACTCGAGAGGACCCAGCCATGCCGCTCCTGCCCCGCCGCCGCCTCCTGAAGTTACTGCCTGCGGGTATCGTCGCCGCCCTGGCGCCGTATCCCCTGCTGCGCACCGCGGCGGCCGCCGTCCCCGTGTCACGCGACGGAACACCGGTCGCCGGCGACGACATTCTCCGCATCGAGTTCGACCGCGAGCTCCGCACGCGGCTCGTCTGTCGTGGCGCACCCGTCACCGATTTCAGCGCCAGTGAAGCCCTGCTGCTCGCCGACCGCACGATCGACACGTTCGCGCTCGCCGGCTCGCATGCCGAGCTGCTGCAAGACCCGCGGCACGGCAGCGGCCGCCGCACCGTCGTCGAGGGCAGGTCCGCAGATAACGTGAGCAAGCAGGTCGAGGTCGTCTCTTACGATGCTTACCCGGGGCTTGCGCTGCTGAAGGCGACCTACCGCAACTCAGGCGCCCGGCCGCTGGCGCTCACGGGCTGGCGCAATGCCGCGCACGAGCTGCGCGGCGCCGCGGACGAATTCTGGACCTTTGCCGGTGCCACGCACGAAGACCGGCGCGACTGGGCGCAGCCCATGTCGAAGGGTTTCGGGCAGCGAAATTCGCTTGCGATGGTGGCTTCGGACTACGGCGGCGGCACGCCGGCGGCGAGCGTCTGGTCCCGCGATTTCGGCCTGGCCGTCGGCCACGTCGATACCGTGCCGCGGATCGTCGACCTGCCCGTGCACGACACCGGCAAAGGTGCGTCGATCGCCGTCGAGCACCTCGAGAACGTCACCCTGGCGCCGGGCGCGACGCTCGACACCTACACCAGCTTCGTCTGCCTGCACACGGGCGACTACTTCGCGCCGCTCGCGCTCTACCGGCAGTTCATGGCGAACGCGGGCATCCGCGCGGCGGTGGCGCCGGAGTCGGCCTTCGCTCCCGTGTGGTGCGCCTGGGGCTACGAGCGCAACTTCACGACGGAACAGATCCTCGGGACGCTGCCCAAGGTGCGCGAGCTCGGCTTCGAGTGGGCCGTGCTGGACGACGGCTGGCAGACGAACGAAGGCGACTGGGGCATCGACCGGACCAAGTTCCCGCGCGGCGAGGCGGACATGATCGCCTTCGCCCGCGCGGTTCGCGCGCAGGGGCTGCGGCCGCGGCTGTGGATCGCGCCGCTCGCCGCCGATCCCGGCAGCGACGTGCTGCACGAGCACGCCGACATGCTGCTGCTCGACGAATCGGGTGCGTTCCAGAAGGTGAGCTGGTGGAACGCTCTGACGCAGTGCCCGGCTTACCAGCCGACCGTGGACTATTACGTCGCGCTGGTGAAAAAGATCATCGGCGAGTGGGGTTTCGAAGGGCTGAAATTCGACGGGCAGCACCTGAATTCGGTCGCGCCCTGCCATAACCCCGCGCACAAGCACGCACACCCGAACGAGTCCCTGGAGAAGCTGCCCGCCTTCTGGCAGGCGCTTCACGACGCGGCGCGGGAGGCGAACCCGGAAGCGGTGATCGAGCTCTGCCCCTGCGGCACCGTCTTCTCCTTCCACAATCTGCCGGCGACGGACCAGTACCCGGCGTCGGATCCGCTGTCCTCGCGGCAGGTGCGCCAGAAAGGCAAGGCGATGAAGGCGCTCATGGGCGAGCGCAGCAGCTTTGCCGGCGACCACGTGGAGCTGAGCGACGGCGGCCGCGATTTTGCATCGAGCGTCGGCATCGGCGCCGTCATGTCGACGAAGTTCACCTGGCCCGAGGACACCGACAACCCGACGGACCCGCTGCCGCCCGGCGGCTTCCGGCTGACGGAGGAAAAAGAGCGCCTGTGGCGCAAGTGGGTGGAGCTTTACAAGGCGCATAACCTGCCGAAGGGCGAGTACCGCGGCACGTTGTACGACATCGGGTTCGACAAACCCGAGGGGCACGCGATCGAGAAGGACCGCGCCCTCTACTACACGTTCTTCGCCGACGAGTGGCGGGGCCGCGTCCCGCTGCGTGGGCTGGGCCGCGGCCGGTATCGCGTGCGCGACCTGTTCAACGAGCGAGACCTGGGCGAAGTGGACGCCGAAGCCAACACGCTGGACGTCGCGTTCACCGGCTTCCTATTCCTGAAGGCGGAGCAGTCCACGTGAACGCGGCGGCCGCCGGCGCGACGGGCAACGGCAGCCGCCGCTGGCTCGTTTACGCGTTGACGACCGTCGGCCTGTGGGGGGTATGGGGCGCCACTGCGGGCATCTCCAGCGCCCGCGGCTTCCCGGACACGCTGGTCTACTGCGTCTGGGCGCTGACGATGATCCCGCCGGCCGCGTTCATCCTGTGGCACAACGGCTGGCAGCTCGATCACTCCCCGCGCGCCGTCGTCTACGGCATGCTCATCGGCCTGCTCGGCGCCGGGGGCCAGATGCTGCTGTTCCAGGCGCTCACCATCGGCCCGGCGTACTTCATTTTCCCGATCATTTCGCTGTCGCCGGTGGTGACGATCGTGCTGTCGTTCACGCTGCTCCGCGAGCGCACCGGCCTGGCGGGCACCGTCGGCATCATCCTCGCGCTGGTCGCGCTGCCGATGTTCGATCTCTCGTTCGGCGGCGGCGCAAGCGGCGGGCTTGGCTGGTTCATGCTCGCGCTGCTCGTGATGGCTGCCTGGGGCGTGCAGGCCTATTTCATGAAGGTGGCCAACAATTCGATCGGCGCGGAGAGCATCTTCTTCTATATGGCGCTCTGCGCACTCGCCCTGATGCCCGTCGCCTGGGCGATGACCGACCTCGGCGCCCCGGTGAACACCGGCTGGGACGGTCCGTGGCTCGCGGCCGTCATCCAGGTCCTGAATGCGGTCGGCGCACTGATGCTCGTGTACGCGTTCCGCTACGGCAAAGCCATGGTCGTGGCACCGCTCACGAACGCCGGTGCGCCGCTGGTCACCGCTGCGCTCGCGCTCACTTTCGCCGGCGTCGTCCCCGGGCCGCTGAAGCTCACCGGGCTCCTCCTTGCGCTGGCCGCGGCGGTGCTCCTGTCACTGGAACCGGAGCCTGAGGCCGAGCCCGGCCAGGCACCCGTGACGGACCCCGAGCGGCGACCGGCAAGGACCATCGGCTGAGGGCGCCCGACCGATGCACGCGCTCCAGCAGCTGATCGCCCGCCACAAAAGCGGCAACGCGTGCGGCGTGACGTCCATCTGCTCGGCGCACCCGACGGTCGTCGAGGCGAGCCTCCGGCACGCGCAGCGCTGCGAGTTGCCGTTCGTACTGTTCGAAGCCACCTGCAACCAGGTGAACCAGGACGGCGGCTACACCGGCATGCGGCCGCACGACTTCGTCGATTTCATCGCGGGGATGGCGGAGCGTACCGGCTTCGACGCCGCGAAGATCGTGCTCGGCGGCGATCACCTCGGGCCGAACCCGTGGACGAACCTGCCGGCGGACGCCGCCATGGACAAAGCCATCACGATGGTCGCGGACTACGTCGCCGCGGGCTTTCGCAAGATCCACCTGGATTGCTCGATGTCGTGCGCCGACGATCCGATGCTCTTGCCGGAAACTGAGATCGTGCGGCGCGCGGTGAGCCTTTGCCGGGCCGCGGAAACCGCCTATGCGCGGGCGGGCGGCGAGGCGCCGGTGTACGTCATAGGGACGGAGGTGCCGGTGCCCGGCGGCGCGGCGGAATCGATCGACGGACTGGCGGTCACCACGCCGGCCGCGGCGCTCGCCACCATCGACGCGCACCACGATGCGTTCGCGGCCGCCGGGCTGGACGGCGCCTGGGAGCGCGTGATCGCCTCCGTCGTTCAGCCCGGCGTGGAATTCGACCATCACCAGGTGATCGGCTACGAGCCCGGCAAGGCGCGCGAGCTGCGGGCCGCGATCGAGCCGGTGGCGGGCATGGTGTTCGAGGCGCACTCCACCGATTACCAGGCGCGCACGGCCCTGGCGGCGCTGGTTCGCGATCACTTCGCCATCCTGAAGGTCGGTCCGGGGCTCACGTTCGCGCTGCGCGAAGCGCTCTGGGCACTGGACGCCATCGAGCGCGAATGGATCGACGAGGCACGCCGGGCACGCCTGCGCGACGTCGCTCTCGCCGTCATGCAGAAACAGCCGCGCTACTGGCAGAACTACTACAAGGGCGACGAGCGCGAGATCGGCTTCGACCTGGCGTACAGCCTGAGCGACCGCATCCGCTACTACTGGCCGGATCCCGCCATCGAGCGCGCCCGCCAGGCGCTGTTCGGGAACCTGCGCGAGAACCCGCCGCCGCTGTCGCTGTTGATGCAGTACATGCCCGTCGCGCTGGATGCCGCAGCCCGGGACGGCGCGCCCTTCGACCCTCACGTGTTTGCCATGGCGCACATCGGCGCCGTGCTGGACGATTACCACTATGCGTGCAACGACTCGTAACGGTTCGTGGTTCCTCGGGATGCCCGAAGCCGAGCTGACGGCAAAAGGCGCCATCTGGACGGCCCGCGAAATCGAGCAGCAGCCGAGACTGCTCGAGCGCACGCACGAGCTGATTGCCGCCCAGCGCGGGCACCTCGACGAGTTCGTGAGCGCGGTCACGGAGGACCCCGCAGCGCGGGTCGTGCTGGCCGGCGCCGGCAGCTCGGCCTATATCGGCGAGTGCCTCGTGCCGCCGCTGGACCGGCTGCTCGCCGCGCGCGTGGAGGCCGTCGCGACCACCGACATCGTGAGCGCGCCGCACCTTTATCTCGATCCGGCGCAACCTTTGCTGCTGGTGTCGCTCGGCCGCTCCGGCAACAGCCCGGAAAGCCTGGCCGCCGCGCGGCTTGCCGAGTCCATGGTGCGCGACGTGCGCCACCTGGTCATCACCTGCAACGCGCAAGGCCGGCTAGCCGGCATCGACGTCGGCCGTTGCCATGCGCTGCAGCTGCCCGAGGAGACGCACGATGTCAGCTTCGCCATGACCTCGAGCTTCAGCTGCATGATGTACGCCGCGCACGCGGTGCTGGCGGGCGAGCGCAAGCAGGGGGCCGCCGGCATCGAGGCGATCGCGGGCGCCACCGCAAGCGTGATCGCCGGAACGGTGGCCGGCCTGCGGGAGCTGGCGCAGCACGGCTGCCAACGCGTGGTGTATCTCGGCAGCGGCGCGCTGAAGGGCCTGGCCAGGGAAGCCGCGCTGAAAGTCGGCGAGCTGAGCGATGGGGCTATCGCGACCTGCTACGATTCGCCGCTGGGCTTCCGCCACGGTCCCAAGACGTTCGTGACGGAGCAGACACTGGTGATGGTGTTCGTCTCCAACCATCCGCTGACCCGCCAGTACGATCATGACCTGATCGACGAGTTGCGCAGCGAAGGTTGCGCCGGCCGCGTCATCGAGGTGAGCGCGCAGCCGCGTCCGGGCGTGGAACGCGATACGATCGCCGTGCCGGGAATGGATTCGGCCACGGACACCGACTTGCTGTATCCCTACGTCGCCATCGCGCAGATCTTCGCTTTCATGTGCTCGCGCACGCTCGATCTGTCGCCGGATGCACCGAACCGCACCGGCACGGTCAACCGGGTGGTGCAGGGAGTGCGGCTGCACGACCTGCCCGCCCGATGAGCGAGCGGCTGTTCCTGGGCGTCGACGGCGGGGGCACCAAGACCCGGTTCATCCTGACGCGCAGCGGCGGCACCGTCGTTGCCGAAGCACTCCGTGGATCGTGCTACTACCCGGACATCGGGCTCGACGGCCTGCGCGAGCTGCTGAGCAGCGGCCTTTCCGAGATCACCAAAGGCGCCGGGATTCGCGCCGGGGACATCACGCACGCGTTTTTCGGCCTGCCGTGCTACGGCGAAGACAGCGCCGCGACGAGCGCCATCGAGCGGCTGCCCGCCGGGATTCTCGGGCACGAGCGCTACGCCTGCGACAACGACATGGTGTGCGGCTGGGCGGGCTCGTTCGCCTGCGGCGACGGCATCAACATCGTGGCCGGCACGGGCTCCATCGGCTACGGGCGCCGCGGCAAGCAGGCGGCGCGCGCGGGCGGCTGGGGCGAGCTGTTCTCGGACGAAGGCTCGGCTTACTGGCTGGCCCTGCAGGCGCTTAACGCGTTCTCACGCATGAGCGACGGTCGCCTGCCGCGGGGGCCGCTGTACGAGCTGGTGAAGCAGGCATTCGACCTGTCGAGCGATCTCGATCTCTGCGCGCGCACGCTCGGCAACGCGGCTTATTCGCGTGACGAGCTCGCGCGCTGCGCGCGCCTCGCGGTCGACGCCGCTGCGCAGGGCGACGGCGTGGCCCTGAACATGCTGGCACGGGCCGGCCGGGAGCTCGCGGCGATCGCGGATGCCGTGCGCGTGGCGCTCGAGTTTCCCGAAGGGGAGGCGGTGCCGGTCTCCTGGTCCGGGGGCTGCTTCGATGCGGGGGAAACCTTCCTGGCCCCGTTCAAGGCCGCCCTGCACGCCGCCTGCCCGGCATTCGCGCCGCACGATCCGCTGCATCCGCCGCACGTCGGCGCCGCGCTGTTCGCGGAGCGGCTGTCGGGCTGAGGCGGGCAGCACCGGCACCGGCATTGCGATCGGCGGGGCCCCGCTGCCCGCGGCGAACGCCTCTTTCTCAGGACTCTCTCAGCACTCTCTCAGGACCTTCTCCCCTCGTCTCCGGCCAACTTGGCTGACCCGATGCAAGCCGCCCGGCGGGCTCGGAAAAAGACCGATATCAAACCAGAACCTGGGGAGGCAGAACAATGAGCAAGTCGAACCTGGCCCGCGGATGGGCCCACGGCCGGCACCGTGCGGGTCCAACCCGCTGGCTCGCCGCGCTGGCCGCGGTACTGACGGTGGCCGGCATTCCAACGGCGCTGGCCGCCCAGGAGGCACGACTCTCCGACCCGCAGCAGCGCCCACCGGCCGAGGCCGCGGACGAGAGCACCGACACGCGGGCATTGAGACCGGCGGGCAGGCTGCCGACGATCTCCACGCCGCGCAAGGTGCTGCCGCCCAGGCGGGCGATGGTCATCGTCGTCGAAGAGAACAACCAGCAGAGTGACAGCGTGTCCTGGAGCGGGCTCGCGCGGGCCATGACGGAATTCGACTATGGCCAGCTGCTGCCGTCGGCCGTCCGCTCCACCTTGCTGCCGGTCGTGAACACCACCGTCCAGGTCGCCAGCTCGCTCGGCCTGCCGGCCGCGACGCTGGCGGACGAAATCACCAGCAGCCTGGTGCGCCAGGTTTCCGTGATGCTGGGCAACCAGATCAGCTCGGCCGCGGCCGCGGCCGGACTACCCGCCGGCGGCTGTGCCCGGGAGATGTTCGGCGCGCTGGCCAGCCGCGGCATTCGCAGCGGCAAGGATCCCTTCAAGGTTTTCACCGACGTGTACGGCGAAACCGCCATGTCGGATTGCCTGGAGTCGATGGCCAAACCCTATTACGACTCCGTGGTCGTGCTGACAGACAATGAGGCAACCTTCAACACGTTCCGCAACACGCTGCTGAACCTGCACAGGAGCAATTACGTAATCGACATCCTCATCAACGTGCACGGCTGCGGAAGCGCATCGGGCGCGAATTCCACGTACAACAACGCCAACTGCGACAGCCCCAGGCTGGTGTTCCATGGCGACCCTGCGTCGCCGGGGACGCTGCGCAGCATCCGGACCAGCAACGGCGGCCAGCCGCTCAACATCAACGCCGTCTACCAGGTGTCCTGCTGGGGCTCGGAATTCAATGATGACTGGGAGTACATCGGGGCCACCGCCGTCAACGGGGCCCGGGAACTGAACTACTACGTGCTGCTCAGCCCCTTCGTGTTCATGGATCGGTTCACGCGCGGCAACCGGACGCTCCGCGACGCCGCCCAGGACGCCTACAATGCGGAACGTAGCCTGCTCGGAGGCCAGGCGTTCACCGTTCGCCTCGACCTCGAGCCCTTCCTCAACCGCATGTTCCCGCCGCCCAGCTTCGGCGTGGACCTGATCGCCGGTGCCTGCCCCGGCCGCACCCGCGACGGCTGCAGCTGGTCCTTCACGCCGCGCTACAGCTCGGCGGTGAACTACGCGCTGGCGCAGGTCTACGGGCACAACAAGAACCGGCCGGTGAACCACGCCGCATCCAGCGCGCGGGTCCACCGGGGTCCCACCGACCTCCGGCGCGCGAGCAACTAGCAGGCTGCGAGGCGATGTACGGCGCGCCGACGGTCTCGTCGGCGCGCTTCTTCATGCCAGCACCTGGCGCGCGTAGTCGCGCACGGTGCGGAGCTCGACGGGATAGTCTCCGAGCGTCCGCTCCATGGAGATCTCGTCGCCTCCGGCGTAGGCGAGCATCAGTGCCGCGAAGGCTTGCTCCAGCGAGTCCGTTGCCGCGGCAAGCTTTGCCCGGATGGCCTCCTCCGGCACGTGCCGTACTTCGAAAGGCCTGCCGCTCTCCTCCTCGAAGATCCGCACGACTTCCAGCGGGCTCAGGGCCTCCGGGCCGCCGAGCTCGAGCGTGTCGTCGCCCGGCGGACGATGCAGGCATCGGACGGCGAGCTCCGCGACGTCTCCGAGCGAGATCCAGCTGATCCCGTTCTCTCCCGAGCCGTAGATCGTCGCGACGGCATTGCGATAGTCGAATCCGAGCGCGGGGCTGAGCCACGATTCCATGAAATAGGTCGGCCTGAGGATCGTGCAGGCCAATCCACTTTCTCGCAGCCGCCGCTCAACGCTCCGCTTGGCCTGCGTCAGCGGATCATCGCCGCCGATTCCGCCGGACAACGAGACGTACACGAACCGGCCGACGCCCGCAGCGCGCGCAGCTTCAATGAGGTTGGCCTGGCCCTGGAAGTCCGTCCCTTCGATGCTATCGCCGGGCTCCTGCCTCCGCGTCGCCGTGGCCGTCGAAATCACGGTATCCACGCCGCGGCAGGCGGCGTCCAGCGACGCGCGATTCTTCACGTCGCCCTCGACGAGCTCGACGTCCCATTGCTGCAACAGGGCGAGGGCATCGGGATCGGAGGAAGGGCGCCGCAAGGCGCGTACCGCACGGTCTTCCGCGGTGAGCCGCCGGCAAATCTCCCGGCCCAGGAAACCGGTGGCGCCGGCTACCAGCAGCATGGATCACTCCTCTTGCTCGATGCATTTCGAGCTTACCACGCGCGCGGGCGACGGCAGGCCGTCGCCGTTGACGTCCCGCGGATCGTCGGGGCGGCCGATTTTCCGTCGGATTCCGCGCGCCGGATTCAGGGCAGGCGCCCGGCCGGGATCAGAGTTGAACGGCGTACCCGGCTCTGATAGACGTGACAGGAAACAACAAGGGGGAGAATCCGGGTCATGAGTCCTGACGAGTCAAACAGCCGCCAGCCGCCGCGCCTCCGGTCCGGGGGATTCTTCGAAGGGCACTACGGGCGGCTGCTGCTCCCCGGCGTGATCCTGCAATCCGTGCTGATCGGCGGCGGCTATGCCACCGGGCGCGAAATCGTGCAGTTCGGCGCCAAGTACGGCGCACTGGGCTGGGTCGCCGGCCTGTGGATCACGGTCGGCTTCGGCCTCATGGCGTTCCTTACGTTCGAGGTGGCCCGCCGGTTCCAGGCCTTCGACTACCGCACGTTGCTCAAACACCTGATCGGGCCGTTGTACTGGCTGTTCGACGTCGTCTACATCCTGCTGGCCATCCTCATCATCGCGATCATGGCCGCGGCCACCGGGGAGATCCTGCGCGATACGCTGGGCTTCAGTTACTGGGTCGGCGTCGTCCTGATGATCGCGATCGTCGGAATGCTGAATTTCTACGGTGAAGGATTGATCGAGAAGTTCAAGAGCTGGGGGACGCTGGCGCTTTATCTCGGCTACATCCTGTTCGCCACGCTGGTGATTTCCCGCAATTGGGACCGCATGCTCGACAACCTGGCCAGCGGCAATCATTCGATGACACCGGAGGCGTCGACCTGGGCAGTGGTCTGGTCCGGCATCCTCTATGTCGGCTACAACCTGGCCGTGTACCCGGCGGCCCTGTTCACCGTCCGCCGCCAGGCCCGGCTGCGGCAGACGGCCGTAGCGGCTGTCGTCGCCGGCCTGCTGATGACGATCCCCTGGTTCCTGACCTACTTCGCCCTGATGGGCTTCTACCCGGATACCGCGGTCTTCGACGCTCCCGTACCCTGGCTCGCAATGCTCACCCGGGAGGCTGGCTGGGTGATCGTGGTGTTCGGCATCGTGGTCGGCTGGACGCTGATCGAGACGGCGACCGGAATGATCTATGCGCTCGTGGCGAGGGTCGACCAGAGCCTGGTCGACGCCGGGCGCCGACCCATGTCCCGTCGCACCGACGGGGCGATTGCCGTCGTCACCCTGGTACTGGCGCTGCTGCTGGCCCGCGTCGGCATCATCGACCTGGTGGCGAAGGGCTACACCGCCATGGGCTATGCAATGATCGTGGTGTTCGCCGTTCCGCTGCTGATCCGCGGGACCTGGCTGATCGCCACCCGGCAGGGCCTGTCGTTCTCGGTGCCGAGCGACCCGCGGCACGCCCGGCGACGAGTGCGTGCCTGAGCTGCCCTCGACCCGAACCGGCGGAGTGTTCATGAATGAGCACGAGCGCCTGTCCCTGTTCGCCCGTCTTGTTTTGCAGCAGCGCCGCCAGAACCGTTAGGCGAATCCCGTCTGCTTGCGCAACATATTGAGGATGGCCTCATCGTGCCGCAGCGCGCTATTGCCGCCGCCGCGTCAGCCCGCGTTAACCGACTGAAGGAAAAGAAGTGAAGTGGCGCGCCCGGCGTGATTCGAACACGCGACCCCTGCCTTCGGAG
>CAZBGV010000008.1:0-34611 GCA_964491485.1 uncultured Woeseiaceae bacterium
ATCGTCTGCCGCGACCTGGCCGCGCCTTCTCCGCTCGCGTTCGAGATCCTCGGTGCGCGGCCGTACGCGTTTCTCGACGACGCCCCGGCGGAGGAGCGGCGCACGATGGCCGTGCGCCAGCGCAGCGTGCTGTCGGTGGAGGAAGCGGCGGCGCTGGGGCGGCTGGACGCCGAGGCCATCGACAAGGTGCGCGCGGAGGCGTGGCCGGAGCCTCGAACCGCGGACGAGCTGCACGACGCGTTGCTGGTCGCCGGTTTCCTGACCGCGCGCGAAGGCGAGGAAGGGTGCACGGCCGGGCTCGAATTCGGCTGGACGCACCTGTTCGCGGAGCTCGTGGACGCGCGCCGCGCGACGACCCTGCAACCGCCGGGCGGCGAGGTGCTGTGGGTCGCCGCGGAACGGCTCGACGGGTTCCGGAGGCTGTGGCCCGGCATCGCGGGCGAGCCGGTCATCGAGGCCATCCCCGATCCCGCGATGACCGATGCCGAGGTCGTGCTGCGCGAGATCGTGCGCGGCCGCCTGGAAATCTCGGGGCCGGTGACGGCAGCCGCCATCGCTGCCCCGCTCGGCCTCGCGCCCGAAGCGTTGCAGGCTCCGCTGCTCGCGCTGCAGACCGAAGGCTTCGCCATGCAGGGCCGTTACACCGGCGGCGCCGAGGCCGAGTGGTGCGAGCGCGGGCTGCTCGCGCGCATCCACCGCTACACGCTGAAGCGCTTGCGCGCCGAGATCGAGCCGGTGCCGCCCGCGGCCTACTACCGCTTCCTGCTCGCCTGGCAGCACGTCACCGGCGAGGCGATCGAGGGGCCGGAAGCGCTGGCCGCGGTGCTCGAGCAGCTCGAGGGCTTTCCCGCCGCGGCGGCGGCATGGGAAGCGAGCCTGCTGCCGCTGCGCGTCGCGCATTACAACAAGGACCTGCTGGACCGCCTGTGCAACGCCGGGCGCTTCGTGTGGACGCGCCTCACGCCGCGCGCGCACGCCGCCGCGGGCGACGGCAGCGCGCGCAACCCGACGCCGGTGCGCAACACGCCGATCGCTTTCGTGCCGCGGCCGCACATGAAGCACTGGCGGGCGCTGGTGCCGGACAGCGGCGGCGAGCCGCTCGGCAGCGCGGCCGAGCGGGTGCTCGAGGCGCTGCGCGAGCACGGCGCGCTGTTCTTCGCGGATCTCGAGGAAGCGAGCGGGCTGCTGCATGCGCAGGTGGAGACGGCGCTCGCGGAGCTCGTGGCGCGCGGGCTCGTTACCGCGGACACGTTCGCGGGCCTGCGCGCGCTCATCACGCCCGACCTGCGGCGCGCCGACACGCGTCGCCAGCGGCGGCGTGCGCGGGCGGCGAGCGTGGAGGATGCCGGACGCTGGGCGCGCGTCTTCAGCGGCGGCGCAAAGCAGGAAGGTGACGAGCACGTCGCGCACATCGCCGGTGTGCTGCTCAGGCGCTACGGCGTCGTCTGCCGGCGCGTGCTGGAACGCGAGCCGCTTTTACCCTCGTGGCGCGAGCTCCTGTACGTGTTCCGGCGCATGGAAGCGCGCGGGGAGGCGCGCGGCGGCCGCTTCGTGCAGGGCATGAGCGGCGAGCAGTTCGCAGTGCCGGAAGCCGTGGGCGCGCTGCGCGAGGCGCGCAAGCACGAGAGCACTGAAGCGGTCATGCTCTCCGCCGCCGATCCTTTGAACCTCGTCGGCATCATCACGCCGGGCCAGCGCCTGCCGGCGCTCCCCGGCAACCGCCTGCTGATCGAGAACGGCGTGCCGGTGGCGGTGCGCAGCGGCAAGCAGGTCGAATTCCTGAAGGCCGTTGCCGCCACGGAAGAATGGTCCATCCGTCGCCGCCTGATGGGCCCGTTCGGCGATCCCGGAACGAGCACGGCACGCCGCTCGCTCGGCTGATTCCTCAGCCCTTGATGATCACCGGCAGGATCGCCTGCACGGTTTCAGACCTGCCGATGGGCTGGCGCGCCGGGTGACAAACGTCAACTGCAATTCCTGAGGGCAGCCACTGCCGCGCCCGCGCGCGGCCGTGCACGATCGACTCCAGCCTGAACGAACGAGGAGGGAGCCCGATGGCCACCGTGGCAGTGCTCAGCGGCGTCACCCGTCGCTTCGGCGAACAGGTCGCGGTCGACGATCTGCACCTCGCCATTCCGCGGGGTGGCGTGTACGCGCTGCTCGGGCCGAACGGCGCGGGCAAGACGACGACGATCAACATTCTCCTCGGCCTGCTGCGGCCCGATGCCGGCACGGCCACGGTGCTCGGCCGGAACCCTGGCGACATCGCCGCCCGCCGCGGCATCGGTGCGATGCTCCAGGTGAGCGGCGTGCCGGCGACCCTCACGGTGCGCGAGCACATCGAGCAGTTCTCGGGTTATTACCCGTCGCCGCTCGCCTTCCGCGAAGTGATCAAGCGCGCGGGGCTCGAAGGTCTCGAGAAGCGGCGCTACGCGAAGCTTTCCGGCGGGCAGAAGCAGCGGCTCCTGTTCGCACTCGCGATCTGCGGCAACCCCGAGCTCCTGTTCCTCGACGAGCCGACGGTCGGCATGGACATCGAGGTGCGCCGGCAGACGTGGACGGTCATCCGCGGCCTCGCGAACGAGGGGCGCACGATCCTGCTGACGACGCATTACCTGGAGGAAGCCGACTCGCTCGCCGATCGCATCGGCGTGCTGTGCCGGGGGCGGCTCGTCGCGGAAGGGACGCCGGCGGACATCAAGGCGCGGGTCGGCGGCCGGATCGTCCGCTGCCGCACTGCGCTGCCCGAAGGCGTGCTGGCGGAGCTGCCCGGCGTGCGCGCGCTGCGGCGGCACCGTGCCGCCGTGGAGCTCGCGGTCGATGCCGCGGAGCCGCTGCTGCGCGAGCTGCTCGCACGCGACCCGGAGCTGTCGGAGCTCGAAGTGACCAGCGCAGGACTCGACGACGCCTTTTTATCGCTCACTGCGGGAGCGGAGGCCGGCGGCAGATCACAGGAGGCGGCATGATGACCATACTTGTGCGCGAGATCCGGGCGCATTTCCTCGCCATGGTGCGTGCGCCGATGTTCGCGATCCCCACGATCCTGTTTCCCGCGATGTTCTACATCTTCTTCGGGCTGACGTTCTCGAAGTCATGGGACTTGCGCGCGCCGACCTGGATGCTCGCGACTTACGGGACGTTCGGCATCATGGGGCCGGCACTGTTCGGCTTCGGTGTCGGTATCGCGGTCGAGAAAGGCGAAGGCTGGCTCCGGCTCAAGCGCGCCGCCCCGGTCTCGCCGTTCGTGCCGCTGCTCGCGCGTGCGGCGATGGCGATGCTGTTCGCGTTCATCGTGTTCGCCATGCTCGCGTCGCTCGGCGCGCTGTTCGGCCATGTCCGGATGGGGGTCGGCGGATGGGCCGCTCTCGGCGCGACGCTCGTCTTCGGCGCCATCCCGTTCTGCGCGATCGGGCTCGCCGCCGGGCTGTGGCTGACCCCGCAGGCGGCGCCCGCCGTGATGAACCTGATCTACCTGCCCCTTTCCTTCCTCTCCGGGCTGTGGATGCCGCTGATGCTGTTCCCGGAGTGGATGCAGCGGATGGCGCTCGGGTTGCCGCCGTACCATCTCGCGTCGATCGCGCTCGGCATCGTGGGCATGCAGCCTGCGGACGGCATCGCCGTGCACGTCGCCGTGCTGGGCGGTTTCACGCTGCTGTTCCTGGCGGTGGCGGCCGCAGGCTGGCGCCGTTTCGAGGAGAGCTGACATCGCCGCCGGCCCGCGCCGAGCCGGGCACCGGGCCCGGCCGAGCGAAGGCAGCGGCTCACGCCGGGGCCGGCGCCGGGCCGGCCACGATCGGAACCGGCTGCGCGGTGGTGCTACGCTAGCCGGGACGACGAAGACGAGGTTCGGGGGATGAAGCGCTGGCTGCTGGCAATCCACCGCCGCCTGTTGCCGGCCGAGGCATGCGTCGGCTGGCTGCCTTACCTCTGGCTCGTGTACATGGGCTTCTTCTTCCTGAAGTACCTGTACGCGGAGGCCGGGCCGCTGGAGCGCGTGGCGCTCGTTCCCACTGCCGTCGCGTTCCTTTTCATCTACTTCAACGGATACTGGCGCAAGAGCTGGCGGCTCGTTCCGACGCTGCTGGCGCTGGGGATTCTCGGCACGCTCTGGGCGCCTCACAACGTCGGCGCGAACGCCTTCTTCATCTTCGGGTGCAGCTTCGCCGGATGGATCGGGCCCGTGCGGCGCGCGTCGATCGCCGTGGCGGCGATGGTGGGCTGGGCCTTGCTGGTGGCCTGGCTCTGGCAGCCGAACATCACGTTCTGGCTGCCGGTGGCCGTGTTCGGGACGATGGCGGGGATGATCTGCATCTACGATTCGACCCGCGAGCGCGCCGCCGCCGAGCTCCGGCTCTCCCAGGAGGAGGTACGGCAGATGGCCCGGGTCGCCGAACGCGAGCGCATCTCGCGCGACCTGCACGACCTGCTCGGGCATACGCTTTCGGTCATCGCGTTGAAATCGGAGCTCGCGGGAAGGCTCGTCCAGCGCGATCCGCAACGCGCGCTCGCGGAGATCCGCGAAGTCGAGCAGGTCTCGCGCGCCGCCCTTTCCGAGGTCCGCGAGGCGATCACGGGCATGCGCACCCGCGGGCTCGCCGGCGAGCTGGAGCATGCCCGGCTCGCCCTCAAGGCGGCGGGCGTCGAGCTCACCGTCGAGGGCCCGGTGCCCGAGCTGCCCGCCGCCAACGAAGCCGTGCTGGCGATGGTGGTGCGCGAGGCGGTGACGAACGTGATCCGGCACGCGCAGGCGAGCCGCTGCCGCATCCTGATCCGGGTCGAGGCCGGGGAGGCGTTCGTGGAAGTGCACGACGACGGGCGCGGCGGCAAGCCGGTCGCGGGCGGCGGACTCGAGGGCATGCGCGCGCGGCTCGCGGCCGTGGGCGGGCGGCTGGAAGTCGCCGGCGACCTCGGCCTGCGCCTGCGCGCGTGGCTGCCGTCGTGAGCATCCGCATCGTGATCGCCGAGGACCAGGCGCTGGTGCTCGGTGCCCTGTCCGCGCTGCTCGAGCTCGAGAACGACATGACGGTCGTCCACCAGGCGAAAACCGCGGCCGAGGCGCTGGCGGCGATTCGCGAGCACGCTCCCGACGTGCTGCTCACCGACATCGAGATGCCGGGCATGAGCGGGCTCGAGCTCGCCGCGGCGGTGAAGCGCGAGCACCCCGGCGTGCGGGTGATCATCGTCACTACGTTCGGGCGCGCGGGGTACCTGCGGCGCGCGCTCGACGCGGGCGTTTCCGGGTACCTGCTGAAGGACGCGCCGGCCGCGGAGCTTGCGTGCGCCATTCGCCGCGTGCACGCCGGCGGACGCGCGGTGGCGCCGGAGCTCGCGGTCGCGGCCTGGGGAGAGGAGGACCCGCTTTCGGAGCGCGAGCGGCAGGTGCTCAAGCTTGCCGGCGAAGGCAAGACCGGCGGCGACATCGCCGCCGCCCTCCACCTCTCGGAAGGCACGGTTCGCAATTATCTTTCCGAGGCGATCGGCAAGCTCGGTGCCGCCAACCGCATCGACGCCGCGCGCATTGCACGTTCCAAAGGCTGGCTGTAAGCACCGCACGCGGCGCACCGCGCCGGGGCTGCGGCCATGGCTTTCGTGCCTTTCCGGTGGCGCGCGGTGCGCGTTGCCGCGGGACCGCGCGTTGCCCTTGGGTAGTGCGCCAGGCCATGCGCGACCTGACTACTGGTCGCAATGCTCAACGCCGGTCAGTCGCCGTCGTCGTCCCTTCCGTCTTCGTCGGCCGTGGTGGGATCGTCGTCGTCGTCATCGTCGAAGTCGTCCAGCATTTGCCCGCGGATCTCGCCGTCGGGAAACGCGTCCGTGTGCACGTTCACGTAGATCAGGCCATCGCGCATTGCGAACGCGAGCGAGACGAGGTTGTTCACCGGCCTGCCGATGATCTCCGTGCAGTCCTCGCCGGTGTAGTCGGCGTTGGTCAGCCTGCCCGTGACCGCGCGCCCGTCGAACGCGAGCCGGCCGGGATTGACCATCCCGAACACGATCGGGCCGTTCTCGCCGGGCCTTCCGCAGTGGAAGTGCGCCGCGGCAAACGCGTTGCTCAGCCTTTCGACCCCGAGATTCACGTCGAGGGCGGTGTACCCGGCGTCGAAGTCCGCGTTGATCCGCCCGATGGCCGCGCTGCCCGTGCCGCCCGGTACGAAGTTCTCCTGGTCGTCGAACACGACTTCCTGGTCGCCCGTGAGCGTCGCCTCGAAGTCCTCGTCGTCGTCCGCAGATGCGATGCCGAACGCGCCGATGAGGGAGAGCGGAAGTGCGGTGGAAATGGCCTTGAGACCGGCTAGGGGTGTCATGCGCTTGCCTCCTGCCGCTGCCTTGCAGCGGTCGGTCGGCCGACGCCCAAACGAAACCCGCGCCGCGGGCGCTGCCGAGTACTGAGAGCGCCCGCGGTGCGGGATGTTTCGAGCATAGCCCAACCGCGAGCGGCCGGCGGGCTTATGCGATTTGGTTATGCGGAGAGCGCACCTGGCTCCCGCAGGAGCGCGCATCGCGCGCGAATGAACGGAGGCACGGGTCCGTCATGACCAGTACCAGGAGTCGAAGAGAAGCGTCGTGGTCGGCGTGGCGGTGCTGCGCGGAGTGGCGGGAAACCAGGCGAGGTCGCGGCCTTCGCCGTCGGGGGTCTGCGCACAGCGGGCGCGCACGCCGCGCAGGCCGAGCTTTTTCACGCGCAGGCCGGCCGGCTGGCACTTCGCGCGCGGCACGATGCGGCCGTCGCTGTCGCGCGGATAGGTCGCCGGCAAGCCCGCGCCGCGCACGCCGGCCGGTGTGTGCACGTCGCATACATCCTGCGCGCGGGGGAGGCGGGCGCCGACGAGGACCGGCGCGTGCTCGGGGCGCAGGTCCTCGGGCTCGTACGGCCAGCGTGCGATGAACGCGCGCAGGTTGAGGCGCGCGGTCACATGGTCTTCGTTCAGGTACAGGGTCGGGAAGCTGTGCGGCGGATTCCAGCGCCCGCCGCACTCTGCGGCGAAGGCCGGATCGAGCGGGTTTTTCCACGCGGGGTCCGCGATACGCCACCAAGTCCAGCCGTCCGCCACGCGCTCGCGTTTCAGCGGCATCCCGATGCTCCAGGACTTGCGTCCGGCGCCCCTCCGCCGCGCGACGAGCACCGCTCGTGCGCCGCCCGGGTCAGCGACATGTCAGCGCCGCGACGGTCATCGCCTAGTCGTGCGCCTCCGCGAAGCGGAACATCTCGCGGGTGGCCCGGAGGAGGCCGCGCGTGTCGCCGGCGGCGAGGAGGTCGAGCAGCGAGCGGTTACCGAGCTCGCGTACCGGGCGGCGGACGACCGCGGGGATCCGGTCGCGCTTGAGATAGTGCACGAGCAGGTCCGTGGCCGCGGAGAGATCCGCGATCGCCTGCGCGCGTTCCGCGGGCACCCCCTGCCGGAGCCACTTGCTGAGCGCCTGTCGGGTCACGCCAAAGCAACGCGCCGCCTCCGAGCGGCTCAGATCCCACACGGAGAGCACGCGCGCGAAGGACTGGGCGGCGCGATGGCGGTCGAGGGATTCGGCGAACTCGTCGAGCCAGACGCGATCGTCGCGCTGCTCGGCCGCGAGCGCGGCGGCCGCTTCGCGCGGATCGAGCTCCGCCAGGTGCAGCTTGAAGGCAGCGCGGCTCATCCTGCAACCATAACGCAACCGCAACCAAACGGCAACCTGCCCGCCAGGCCACCCACCGCAAACGTTGCGTGGACGATGTTTGGGCTATGCCTGCTTCTTTTCTCACGTGCCTGCGTTCGGTCGCGCGCATGGCGCGCTCCTACGGGTGAGGTCCGGGGGGGGGGGCGGGCGGTTACCAGGTGTAGCGGAGGGTGGCGCTGAGCTGGCGGCCGACCGCGGGGGTGCCGGGGAATTGCTGGTAATCGCTGTCGGTGACGTTGTCGGCAATGAGCGCGAGCGCGAGGCCGTCGCCGTCCGGCGGCTCCCAGGCGAGGCTCGCCGAGCCGAGCCATGCCTCGCCGCCGCTCGTGCGCAGCGGGTTGTCGCGCTGCACGCGATACTCGGAATCGAGCCGCAGGGTCACGCGATCGGTCCACCGCCAGGTCGCCGCCACGGTCGCCCGGTGCCGCGCGTAGTTCAGCGCGTAGAAGCTCGCGTCCACGGCCGCGGTGCCGAAGTCTGCATCCTTGTCGATCCAGGTGTAGCCGCCGGCGAGCTCGACGCGCTCGAAGCGGTGCATGACCAGCGCCTCGACCCCCAGCACCTCGTCGTCGAGCGGGTTCGCCTGGCGCGCGAAGGGCGACGAGCGGCTGTAGGTCCAGTCGACGAGATCGACGTCCTCGCGCCGGAACAGCGTCACACCTGCGCTCGTCTCGCCGGCGTCATAAGCGAAAGACAACGCCAGCTCGCGCGCCGTCTCGCGGCCGAGCCCCGGGTGGCCGCCGAAAAGCCCCGAAGGTCCGGACTTCAACGCCGTGTAGCCGGGCAGCTGCGTGGTCACGGCGTAATCGAGATCGAGCGTGTATGCCCCGGATTCCAGCGTGATGCCCGCGAGGGGCGACACGTCACCGCCGTCGCGGTTGGAGTGATCGAAGGTCGCGCCGGCGCGCAGTGTCACGCGCCGCTCGCCGGTCCGGTACACGTCGATCGACGGCACCACTGCGAGCTTCAGGTAGCGGCGGCTGTCGAAATCGCCGTTCGTGAGATCCGTGGAGCGCACCAGCTCGTCGGCGGAAAGCTGGCCGCCGAAGCGCCAGTCGATTTCTCCTGCCCGCAGCCATCCCTGGAACCCGAGCGCGCGTGCGACGGTCTCGTGATCGAACGCGCCGGGCACGCCGGCTTCCTGCGTCCTGCGATCGAAATCGTAATCGTCCTCGAGGCGCCGCTGATAAGCCCCGATCTCCAGCCGGCCGCGATCGAGCTCGACGCGGTGATTCGCGAGCACCAGCGTCGTCTGCGTACGATCTGTCTCCGGCAGGTCTGCGAAGCCCGTGTACGCACCGGGCCATCCGTAGAACTTGTCCTGATACGCGACGATGACGTCAGTCTGCGCAGCCTGCGTCGAGCGCCGCAAGCGCAGGTTGTAGCGCGCAAAGTCGTGATCGCCGAAGGCCCGGCTGCCGTCGCCGCTCGAGAACGCGACGGACGCCGCAGCGGCGAGCTCCGCACCGGACGCACGCGTGCGTGTGCCGGCAACCCGCAGCGCCTGGTAGCGCAGCGCGTCGCTGCCCGCGCCGAGCGCGAGCGCACTGCCCGATACCGGCGCGAAGTCGTAGGCGATCGTCGCGACGTTGGAATTGAAGCCGCCGAGTGCGTTGTCGATGCCGGTCAGGAGCCGCGGCGGCGCAAGAAACGCCGGATCGATCGGCAATTCCGCGGTGTAGTGGCCCGTCTGCGGGTCCGTGAGCGTCACGGCGCCGACGGCAATGCCGGTGTTGTCGAACACGCCGCCGCGCACCGCGATGTCCGCCTGCCCTTCGGGAATGCCGCGCGACTGAAGCTCCGTGCGGGGGTCGTAGCGCAAGGCGGTCGCGATGGCGGGAAAGCTGCCGGCCGGTTGTGCATTCGCGACCCGGCTCGCGCTCACGACGACTTCAGCCGGCCCGTCGCTGCCCGCCGGAACGTCCGCGTGCGCCGCCGTCGCCGCCATGCCGCATGCGATCAGGCTCGCGGCCACGATCACGAGCGTGCCGCGTTCACCGCAGTTGCCCACTGCACGTCCTCCCCCGCCATTCGTGCAAGGGCGCCGAGTATCCGGCAGCGCGGCCGTCGCTTCAACCTTTCGGAATGCTTTCGTGTCGCCGCGCCGATCCCGGGCTCAACGGTCGACGCGCACTTCGGCTTCCAGCGTCACCGGTGCCTTGAGTGAGTTCGTGATCAGGCAGTTCTCTTCGGCTTTTTCGAGCAGCCGGTGAGCGCGCGCCTCGTCGGTGCCCGAGGGCACGTCGAGGGTTGCGATCACACGATAGCTCGTGAACTGCATCCGCCCGTCCTTGCGGTCGAGCGTGCCCTCGACCTCGCAGGTCACCGCCGACCAGTCGAATTTCGAAGCCTGCGCGACGGCCTTGAAGCTCAGCACGAAACAATCCGCGATGGCGGCAACCAGCAGCGTCTCGGGCGACCAGTGATCGCCGGGGCCGCCGAATTCGGCCGGCGAGGCCGATTCGAATCGCGCGAGCCCGGGGCTCGAAAGTGCAACGAAGCTGTCCGGGGACGAGGCGGCCCCGACGCGGTAGGTGTGAGGCAACTCCTGCATGGGTGGCTCCTGGAAACAAAGCGCCGGCGTCTTTGTAGGATCTGGTGGCGAATCCGGCAGTTGCAAGCGCGCGGATCGCCCGCCGCCGCGGCCGTGCGCGCGCACACTTCGCCGATTTCCGCCGGCAGGAGCGCGCACCGCGCGACCAGCCGGGCCTGAATCACGCGGCTGCTTGCTCCGCCGTTTTTTTGCGCGCGATGCGCGCTCCTGCGGGAGGGGACGTGCCGTCGTTCGTCGCCCGTGCGGTGATAACCGTAGGAGCCCGCCATGCGGGCGACAGCGACGTTGAGTCACCCGCATGGCGGGCTCCTACAGGAGCTCCGCGAGGATGGCCGCGGCGCGCTCCGCGCCGTCGGTTTCCACCGGGCGGTAATCGACCGGTGTGCCGACGCGCTCGGCGATCGCGGCGGCGAGCCGCTCGGGCGTCGCCTCGTCCCAGGTCATGCGCTGCCCGGCGCGATGGTGCTGCAACCGGTGGTGCACGTGGAAATTCTGCTCGAAGTGGTGCCGCAGCGGGATGTAGATGAACGGCGTGCGCGAGGCGGTGAGTTCCATGCAGGTGCTGAGGCCGGACTGCACGATCGCGAGATCGCAGGCGGCGAGATGCCGGTACAGCTCGTGCACGTAGCCGTGCACCTCGAGACCGTCGCGGCGCCGGAAACGCGCGGGGTCGATGCGCGGACCGGCGACGGCGATCATGCGCAGCTCCGGAGTCTTCGCCTTCGCCGCCGGGAACGCGTCGACGACCCGCGACAGCAGGCAGCTGCCAACCCCGGAGCCGCCGACCGCAACGACGCACACCTTCTCGCCCGGCCGGTAGCCGAGCGCCGCGCGCAGGGCTTCGCGCTCGCCGAGCGCCGCCGGATCGAAACCGGTGATGTAGCCGGTGAAGGCGTAGTGCTCTTTCGTCCACTCCCGGATCGACGGCAGGCCGGGGCCGAAGTCGTCCTCGACGATGTCCTCGGGGCTGCCGACGAACAGCGCCGCGTCGCGCACGCGCGGATAGCGCGCGATGTGCTCGATCATCTCGGCGTTGTAATCGGCCGTGAGATACGCCTCGTGCTTGCCGCCGTCCGGCATCGGCAGCCAGCCGACGAAGTCGGTCGACCAGGCGTAGGCGAAGCGTTTGAGCTCCGGGTTCTCGTGCAGGTAGTAGTCGACGTCCCAGGCCTCGTCGCCCACGACGAGGTCGTAAGGCGTCTCGCTCACGACGTCGTGAAAGACCATGAAATCGGCGAGCAGGATCTCGTCCATGCGGCGCCACGCCTGGAAACAGTGCAGGTCGTGCTCGCCGGCCTCGGACTCGATGTGCGCGGACTCGCTCGCGAGATGCCGGCTCGCGGGGTGCACGCTCTCGCCGCAGGCTTCCAGCACTTTCGTGACCGGGTGCTGCGCCAGCCAGTCGACCCTGAGATCCGGGTGCCGGCGGCGCAGCGCCTGCACGGTCGCGAGATCGCGGCGCACGTGGCCGAGACCGATGGGCGACGAGATATACAGCACGCGCCGCTCGCGAGTCCGGCCACGTGTCCAGCGCGGCCGGGCGACTGCGCGGCCCGCGACGCGATCGACGAAGCGCGCGATCAGCCGGTTCACCTTGACAGGATCGCGCGCCAGCGGAATGTGCCCGGCGCCTTCGAGCAGCACGAGCTCGCCCCCGCAGGCTTCGGCCAGCGCCTTGCCGCGCGCGCTGGGGATGACCGCGTCCTCCGTGCCGTGGATGACGAGCACCGGGCTTTGCACACGGCTGCACCATTCCCGGCAGGTCGCCTCGTCGACGGCGGGAGCCCGGGACTCCGTGACCAGCACTTCCGGCGTCGTCTCCAGCGCCCAGCCGAAAGCATCCTCGCGCTGCTTCGTCGAGTGCGGCTCCGTGTAGCACCGGCCGAAGAAGAACTCGAGGAAATCCTCGTAATGCTCGAGCCAGTACCGTGCGTTGTATTTCTGCCAGCCCTGCGCATTTTCCGGAGGCGGGTCGCGGAATCGTGCCGCAGCCTGGCGGCGTTCCGCGGTCATCGGCGGCAGCGGCACCGCCGGCCCGATGAGTACCTGGCCCAGCACGCGCTCGGGGTGATCGACGGCGAGCTTGAGCGACCAATGCGAGCCGCGGGACAGCGACACGAGCACGGCTTTTTCGGTGTCCGTGGCGTCGAGGACCTCGCGCGCGGCGGCCGCGACCGAGGCCGCGGAGTAGGCCTGCGGATCGGCCGGCCGGTCCGAGCGGCCGTTGCCGGGCCCGTCGAAGGTGACGACGCGGTAGTGCCGCGCAAGGTACGGCACCTGCATCTTCCAGAAGCGCGCATGCACGATCGTCCACGTCGGCAGCAAGAGCAGCGTGGGCGAGCCGGCGCCGAACACCTCGTAACCGATCCGCACGCCATTCGACATGACGTGACCTTCCTGATCGGGGAGGCGGGCGCGCACGCTCAGGTACCGGCGGTCTCGAGCGCGCGGATGAGGTCGCCGACGCGCCGCAGCGCGGCCCGACAGGGCATCTCGGTCTCGGGGATGCCGAGCAGGATCATGGACTCGGCACCCAGGAACGCGAGCCCGGCGAGCGTCGCGATCTCCTTCGCGCGAAAGCCGCCGAGCGGCCCATAGCCCGCGAGCAGCTTTTCGGTGACGCTGGTCAGCAGGCGGAACCAGCCGCGCAGGTCGTCGCGCACCGCGGCGGCGATCTCCTCGTTCGACCAGCCCGCGGCCGCCATCTCCTGGAGCACGCGGACGTAGCCGGATTCGAGATCCTCCTCGAGGTAGTCGCAGGCCTGCTCCCACTGCTTCCAGAGGGGGCGCGTGTCGTCGTACATCGCCCGCTGGCGTTCGAGCAGGCGCGCGTTCTCGCGCGCGAGCAGCGCGAGCACGAGCCCGTGCTTGGAGCCGAAGTGATAGTGAAGCTGGGAGAGCGCGACGCCCGCGCGCTCGGTGATGCGGCGCGTGGAGAGCTGCGCGTAGCCGGTCTCGAGCAGGCACTGCCGCGTGGCATCGAGCAGCGCGTCGCGGACCTCGCCTCCGCGCACGGTCTGGTCGGCGATAGCTGCCATGGCGTCCGCCCTTGATTCGGTCGCTCGACCGAATCATCCGCCCGCCGAACGCCCCGCGTCAAGGCGCGTGGATTGTCGTCGCGCGCGGCGAGCGTGCCGTTTCAGTGTCCCTCGTCGATTTCGACGAGCTTGGTGCGGGAGGAGTGGCCGCTCTTGATGCGCACGCGCGACTTCGGGACGTCGAAGTATCCGGCCACCAGCAGGACGAGCTCGGCATTCGCCTTGCCCTCGGCCGGCGGCGCCTTGAGGCGCGCGCGCCAACTCCCGTCGCTCTCCCGCACGAGCTCGCTCGTCTTCGCGTTCGGCTTGACCTTGACGGTGATTTTTCTCATTCGCGCGGCCGACCCTGGTGGCTCACCGCAGGAGCCCGCCATGCGGGCGACCCGATCGTAAGAGTCGCCCGCATGGCGGGCTCCTACCGGGCTCCCTTGCCGGCGTTCGTCTCCAGCAGGGCGAGCAGGCCGGCGAGCAGCTGGCGCGGCGATGGCGGGCAGCCGGGGATGTGCAGGTCGACCGGCACGACCTTCGAGACGCCGCCGACCACCGCGTAGCTGCCGGCGAACACGCCGCCGTTCGCGGCGCAGTGACCGACCGCGACCACCCATTTCGGGTCGGGCGTGGCGGCGTACGTGCGCTCGAGCGCTTCGCGCATGTTCTTCGTCACCGGCCCGGTGACGACGAGCACGTCCGCGTGGCGCGGCGAGGCGACGAAGCGCAGGCCGTAGCGCTCGAGATCGTAGAAGGCGTTGTTCAGGGCGTGCAGCTCGAGCTCGCAGCCGTTGCAGGAGCCCGCGTCCACCGCGCGGATCGCGAGGCTGCGGCCGAGCCGCCGGCGCGCCCTGCGCTCGACGGCGGCCGCGAGCTCCGCGAGCGCGTCCTCGTCGGGCGGAGGCGGCGGCTCGGTGAGGGGCCCCTTGAGCACGCTGTCAAAAAGCAGTTTGCGCATGGCGATGCATCAGCTCGCTATCAAAAGAGGGTCGCGCGCGATGCGCGCTCCTGCAGGCCGTTTCGCGCGATCGGATTTCGGCACGGCGGTCACAGGTCGTGCCCCGAGTAGGCGCAGTTGAACGATTTGTTGCACAGCGGGAAGTCCGCAACGATGTTGCCCTCGATCGCCGCCTCGAGCAGCGGCCACTGGAACCACGACGGGTCGCGCAGGTGGCAGCGCTCGATGCGCCCGTGCGCGAGCCGCAGCCAGGCGAGGATGTCGCCGCGGAAGCCCTCCACCAGTGCCATTCCCTCGCCGGTACCCTCGGGCAGCGTCACCCACAGGTCGCCGCCGGGCAGCCGTTCCAGGATCTGCCGCACCAGCGAGAGACTCGCGTCGACCTCCAGCATGCGGATGCGCACGCGCGCGTCGACGTCGCCGTCCGTGAGCACCGGCACCGGGAACGCGAGCCGCGGGTACGGCGGATAGGGTGCGAACCGTCGCGCGTCGAAGGCCCGGCCCGAGGCGCGCCCGACGAAGCCGCCGGCCGCGTACTCCCGCGCGAGCTCCGCGCGCAGCACGCCCGCGCCGTTCGTGCGGTCCTGCAGCGAGGCGGTGTTCTCGTACAGCTCGCACAGCGCGGGAAACCGCTTCCCGATCTCCTCGACGGCGGCGGCGATCGCGGCGTAGCCATGCGTCTCGAGATCGCCCGCGACCCCGCCCGGCAGGATGCGATCGCGCATGAGGCGATGCCCGAACGCCGTATCGCAGGCGCGCAGCACGCGCTCGCGCAGCACGCCGCAGTGCGCGTGCAGGATCGCGAAGGAGGCGTCGTTGCACACGGCGCCGATGTCCCCGAGGTGGTTGGCGAGCCGTTCCAGTTCCGCCATCAGCGCGCGCAGCCAGTGGGCGCGCGGTGGTGCTTCGACGTCGAGCGCGGCTTCCGCCGCCCGCGCGAAGGCGAGCGCGTAGGCGACGGTGCTGTCGCCCGAGGTGCGTCCGGCGAGCTCTGCGCCGCGCATCGTGTCGGCGCCGGCCATGAGCTTCTCGATGCCCTTGTGCACGTAGCCGAAGCGCTGCTCGAGCCGCACCACCGTCTCGCCGCTGGCGGTGAAGCGGAAGTGCCCCGGCTCGATGATGCCCGCGTGCACCGGGCCGACCGGCACCTGGTGCAGGCTCTCACCTTCGGCCGGCAGGAACGGGTAGTCGGGGCCGGTTGCCGGCACCTCGGTCGCGGCACCGAGCGGATGCAGCACGCCCCAGCGATCGTGATCGAGCCACGGCCGCGCATCGGGCAGGCCGGCGCTTTCGAAGCCGAAGAGGTCGCAGATCGTCCGCTCGAGGCGGAGCGCCGGCGGGTGCACGGCGGCCAGCGAATCGAAGCGCCCGTCGGGGCACTCGAGCGTGGCGACGACCACGCCATCGTCGTCGGCGATCGCGGCGTGCACCTGCCCGCTATCGCCCCAGAACCCGAGCAGGCTCCACTTGCCGGTCGAGAGCTGGCGGGCGAGCCAGCGCCACGTGGCCGGATCGACCACGACGCGCGGCCACGGCCGGTGACCGGCCACGCTGCCTGCGTCCGCGGCGAGCTCGGCGAGGCTCTCGTAAGCGGGTACCGTGCGCGTCATCCGAGCAGGCCCGCGACGTAATCGAACCAGGCGACGAGCGGCGCCGGCAGCCACACGCCCGCCACCGCCACCAGCGCGAGATGTGCGTACAGCGGCGCGAACGACATCTCGGAGCGCGCGACGCCGCCGCGCGGCTCGCCGAACGCGAGCCCGTTCAGCCGCAGGAGCAGGGCACCGAAAGCGACCAGGATGCCCGCCACCAGCAGCAGCGCGAGCCACGGCTCGCGCGCGAAGGTCGAGCTCACCAGCAGGAATTCGCTCATGAAGATTCCGAGCGGTGGCAGGCCGGCGATCGCCACCACGCCGATCACGAGCCCCCAGCCGAGCCAGGGGTGGGTGGTCGTCAGCCCGCCGATGTCGGCGATTTTCTGCGATTTCTTCACCTGCGCGACGTAGCCCACGGCGTAGAAGATCGCGGATTTCGTCAGGCTGTGCATCACCATGTGCAGCAGCCCCGCGAAATTCGCGAGCGGCCCGCCCATGCCGAACGCGAAAGCCATGATGCCCATGTGCTCGATGGACGAATACGCGAAGAAGCGCTTCACGTCCGAGCGGCGGTACAGCATGAACGCCGCGAAGATGAGCGAGCCGAGCCCCATCGCGACGAGCAGCGGCCCGGGCGCGATCGCGCCCGCGTTGCCCGCGAGCAGCATCTTGAAGCGCAGCAGCGCGTACAGCGCGACGTTGAGCAGCAGCCCGGAGAGCACCGCCGAGATCGGGGTCGGGCCCTCCGCGTGCGCGTCCGGCAGCCACGCGTGCAGCGGCACGAGGCCGACCTTGGTCCCGTAGCCGAGCAGCAGGAACACGAACGCGACGTTGAGCAGCGCGGGGTCGAACGCGGCCACGTGCTCGACGAGCACGCTCCAGACCATCGCTTCCGCGCCTTCGCCGACCACCGGCTGCGCCGCCATGTACACGAGAATGGTGCCGAACAGCGCGAGCGCGATGCCGACGCTGCCCAGGATGAAGTACTTCCAGGCCGCCTCCAGCGCCTCGTGGGTGCGGTAGATGCCGACCATTAGCACGGTCGTGAGCGTCGCAACCTCGATGGCCACCCACATCAGGCCGATGTTGTTCGCGACCAGCGCCAGGTTCATGGCGAACACGAGGAGCTGGTACATCGCGTGGTAGAAGCGGAGGTACGCGGGCGTGAGCCGCCCGATCGCGAGCTCGTGGCCGATGTAGCCCGCGCTGAAAACGCTGGTCGTGAAGGCGACGAACGTGTTCAGCACGATGAACACGATGTTCAGCTCGTCGACCAGCAGGTAGGCGCCGTGGGCGGGCAGGTCGGTCGCGAACAGCGAGGCGGCGGCGGCGAGCGTCAGGAACGAGGCGACGACGCTCAGCCGCGACGACAGCCTGTAACCCGGCAGGAACGCGAGCACCGCGGCCGCGGCCAGCGGCACCGCGAGCACGAGCAGCAACGGATCGCCGAAGGGCCCGTTCATCCGCGCTCACCCCGGTGCAGGTCGAGCGCCTGCACGTCGACCGTGTCGAAGCGCTCGCGGATGCGGAACAGGAAGATGCCGATCACGATCAGCGCGATCAGGATGGAGAACGCAATCGAGATTTCGACCACCAGCGGCATGCCCTGGGCGGCCGACGCGGCGAGCATGAGCCCGTTCTCCATCGACATGAACCCGACGACCTGGCTCACCGCGTTGCGCCGCGACACCATGAGCAGCAGCCCGAGCAGCACGACCGCGAGCGCGAACGCGAGATCCTGGCGCGCGAGCGGGTCGGCGCCGGTCGTCACCTGCAGGATCACGATCATCGAAAGCGCCACCAGCGCGATGCCGGCAAGCATGGTGAGGCCGATGCCGACCACCGTCTCGATCTCGCGGTGGATCCCCAGGCGCCGGACGATGCGATGCAGCGCCACCGGTACGATCACTCCCTTGAAGACCAGCGCGATCCCCGCCGTCACGTACAGGTGCGGCGCCTCCTGGATGTACGCCTGCCACGCGACCGAGGCGGCCAGCGCGAAGGCGTGCTGGGCGAAGGTGTTGATCAGCGCCGGCAAGCGGTCCTGGTAGAGCTGCACGAAGGACAGCAGCACGAGCGTGGCCGCCAGCATGTGCGCCACCTCGAATGCGAACCCATCCATCAGCAGTCCTCCAAGCCGTTCGCGGAGTCGCCCGCATGGCGGGCTCCTACGGCGCGCGCCGCACCGCAGGTTCCCCGTAGGAGCCCGCCATGCGGGCGACAGGATGACGGGCTGCAGCGTGATTGTTGGTCGCGCGCGGTGCGCGCTCCTGCAGGAGGAGTCATCACAACGTCCTCGACAGGAACAGGAGCAGCGTGCCGAGCAGCCCCAGCATCAGCGCCGCCCCCAGGAACTCCGGCACACGGAACACCCGCATCTTCGCGACGACGGTCTCGAACAGCGCCAGCAGCGTGCCGAGCGCCAGCAGCTTGAGCACCCAGGCGGCGGCGCCGGCCGCGAAAGCGGCGGGCCCGGCGTCCGCGGCAGCCAGGCTCCACGGCAGGAACACGCAGCCGATCAGCGACGCATACAGCAGGAGCTTCACCGACGCCGCCAGCTCGATCATCGCGAGGTGCCGGCCCGAATACTCGAGCACCATCGCCTCGTGCACCATCGTGAGCTCGAGATGCGTCGCGGGATTGTCGACCGGGATGCGGGCGTTCTCCGCGATGGCCACCATCACCAGCGCGACCAGCGCGAACCCCAGCGTCACGCGCAGCCCGACCTCCGGCGAAGCCATGAACTCGACCACCGTCGCGAGCTGGGTCGAGCCCGCAACCAGCGCGAGCGGGAACACGATGAGCAGCATTGCGGGCTCGGCGAGCGAGGCGATCATCGCCTCGCGGCTGGAGCCGATGCCGCCGAAGCTCGTCCCGACGTCGAGCCCCGCGAGCGCGAGGAAGAAGCGTGCGCTGCCGAGCAGGGCGATGATGGCGATGAGATCCGCCGTCCACGAGAACACGAGCCCGGTGGCGAAGGTCGGCACGAGGCTCGCCGCCACCCAGGTTGCGCCGAAGATCACGTACGGCGCGCCGCGGAACAGCCATGACGCGTTCTCCGCGGCCACCGGCTCTTTGCACATGAGGCGGTACAGCTCGCGGTACGGCTGGAAGACGGATGGCCCCTTCTTCCGCTGCAGGTGCGCGCGCACTTTGCGCACGAAGCCGGTAAAGAACGGTGCGGCCGCGAGCACGAGCGCCATTTGCGCGAGCTGCACGAGGATATCCCGGACGATGGCGAGCGTCACAGCCACAGCGCGAGCACCACGAGCAACGCGACCAGCGCGAGGAACACGAGAGCGAGGTACCGGCGCACCGTCAGGAACTGGAACCGGTTCAGGTGCTGCGCGGCGCCGTTCACGGCGAGCGCGACCGGCGCGTAGAACGTCTCCCACACGACGTCCGTCAGGTCGACGTGCAGGCGCGCCGGCCGGCGATCGCCCGGGGGCGGCATGTGCACGTGCTCGCGCGCCCGGAACACCAGCGTGCCGAACACGCGCCGGATCGGCTGCGCGAAGCTGCCGGCCGTGTACTGGGTGCGCGGATCGGCCAGCGGGAATCCGCAGTCCCACGCCGGCCCGCGGCGCAGCCCGCGCGATGCGTAGCGGTGCACGAGCAGCGCCGCCAGCCCGGCCGAAGCGGCGATGAAGACGAACAGCAGCAGGCCGTTGTAGGAGCTCCGCCCCTCGGCGATCGGCACGAGCGAGAGCCACGGCATGTCGGCCTGTGCCGGCAGCCGCGCGGCCAGCAGCCCCTGGGTCACGGGAGCGAGGGCGTCGACCGCGACGCCCGGCAGGAGCCCGAGCACCAGGCACAGCACTGCCAGCGTGAACATCGCGACCAGCGAGTAACGATCGGTCTCGTGCGCCTTCGCCGCCACCGGCGAGCGCGGCCGGCCCAGGAACACGATGCCGAACGCCTTCACGAAGCAGGCGGCCGCCAGCGCGGCGGCGAGGGCGAGCAGGCCGCCGACCGCGGGCACGACGAGCTTGAGCCCCCACTGCGGCAGGTCGGGACTCTGCAGGATCGCCTGGAACGTGAGCCACTCCGAGGCGAAGCCGTTCAGCGGGGGCAACGCGGAGATGGCGACGCAGCCCGTGAGGAACGCGAGGGCGGTCCACGGCATGCGGTGAATGAGACCGCCCTGCCGCTCCATGTCACGCTGCCCGGTGGCGTTCAGCACGGCCCCCGCGCCGAAGAACAGCAGGCTCTTGAACAGCGAGTGGTTGAGGACATGGAACAGCGCCGCGGTGAGCGCCAGCGCCGCGGCGAGCGGCATGCCGTTCGCGTCGAAAGCGAGCGCGAGGCCGAGGCCGATGAAGATGATGCCGATGTTCTCGACGGTGTGATACGCGAGCAGGCGCTTCAGGTCGTGCTGCATGAGCGCGTAGAGCACGCCGAGCGCCGCGGTGGTACCGCCGGTGATGAGCACCAGCATGCCCTGCCACCAGCTCACGGTTTCCAGCAGGTCGAACGCGATGCGCACGAACGCGTACACGGCCACCTTGGTCATCACGCCGCTCATGAGCGCGGACACGTGGCTCGGCGCGGCCGGGTGGGCGAGCGGCAGCCAGGCGTGCAGCGGCACGATGCCCGCCTTGGAGCCGGCGCCGACGAGCGCGAGCAGGAGCACGAAGGCGGTGACGAGCGGCGTCTGCGCATCCGCGCGCAGGGCGGCGAAGCCGTAGCCGCCGTCGGCGCCGGCGAGCAGCCCGAACGCGAGCAGCAGCGAGAGCGTGCCGAAGCTCGCCATCACGAGGTACACGTAGCCCGCGTGCAGGTTCGCGGCCTGGCGATGGTGCGCGACGACGAGCGCCCACGAGACGAGCGACATGAATTCCCAGCAGAGCAGGAAGGTGAACGCGTCATCGGCGACGACGACGAGGTTCATGCCGGCGAGAAACGCGGCATAGAACGGAAGCACGCGGCCGGGGGCAGGCTCGTGGCGGCCGTAGCCCTGCGCGTACAGGCTGGCAACCGCGCCGCCGAGGTTCACGACGACGAGGAAGAACGCGGCGAGCGCGTCGATGCGGAAATGGGCGCCGGACCACGGCAGCCCGAGCGGCAGCGAGGCGGCCGCGGGCGCGCCGCCGGCGGCGGCTCTTGCGAGCTCGGCGGCGCCGACGGCGAGAGCGGCGGCGCACGCGGCGATGCACACGCCGTACACGAGCGGCGCCGCGCCGCGCCGGCCGCCCGACAGGGCCGCCGCCACCGCCGTCACGAGCAGCACCGCCACTGCCCCCAACACGATGTTCATGGACGCCCCGGCAGGAGCCCGCCATGCGGGCGACCGCCCATCGCCACATGGCCTGCGATCCTGTCGCGCACGATGCGCGCTCCAACGGCACCGGTCGTCATGCCGACGGCCGCAGCAGCCGCACGCCGCGTCCCCCGCCCTTGCTCTCCGCGCCCTCGCCGATCAGCTCGACGCCGAGCTCCTCGAGTCCGGCGATCACCTTCATCAGCGATTCCACGTTGCCGCGTACGACGCCCTCGCTGCCCTCCATCCGCTGGATGGTGGGCACCGAGAGGCCGACGGCGGCCGCGAGCGCGCGCTGGTCCATGCCCAGCAGGGCACGCGCGGCACGCAGTTGCGCGGCGGTGATCATCGGAAAGGCTTGGGTCCTCAGGAGCCAGTATTCAGGCGATGAGCATCATAGGGGATGTCTCATCCATCAATCAAGATGCCTGAGGTCCCTCACACCCCGCCTGCCCGGAGCGAGCCCCGACCCCCGTTTTCGTCGATGCGCGGGGCCCCGGGTATCGCTGCCGGGAGCCTGGAGGCAGGATGCGTCGCGCGCAATGCGCGCTGCCACAGAGGGGGAGCGGGGGCGCCTTACAGCGACGAGCGCGTCTGCATGCTGCGCGCTTCGAATTCGCGCTGGCACTCGAGGCAGCGAATCGCGGCCGGATTGGCTTCGAGACGGCCCGGATCGATGCGCTCGCCGCAGTCGATGCAGATGCCGTAGTGGCCTTGCGCGAGTCGCTGCAGGGCGCGCTCGATGAGGCGCAGCTCGCCGACGTCGCGGGTGACTTCGGCGAGATTCATTTCGGCGACGACGTCGGCCCACGCCTGGTCGCCCGGATCGGCGACCCGTTCCGCGAGCAGCGTGTAGGATTCGTCGTCGTACTTGCGCAGCTCACGCTGGATGTCGCGCCGCAGGTACTCGGCGCGATCCGTAAGCCGCGCCCGGACCTCGCCGACCTGTTCCGGGCTCAAGCCGTCCGCGCGCTCTCCCGGCGGCGCGGAAGGCGTGCCGGGCATCGGCCGCTCCCGTTCCTGCGGCGTCTCGCGCCCGGCGGTGCGGCCTTCGACCAGCATGTCGTCGGTGTAGTCCTCGCTCTCCTCGTCGTCTCCCGGGAGCCCGCGGTGCTGCAACCGCTCGCTCCGCCGGTCTTCCGCGATCCCGCGCCGCTCGCCCGGCGAGGGGATCTCGCTGTAATCGAGGTCGTCGATCTCGATGTCGTCGACCGGCCCCGTCCAGTCCTCCGGAGGGTCGCTCACCTCGAGGTCCCAGTTGCGCCACTCGTCGAGGCTCACCTCGCCGATGTCGCCGTCGAAGTTCTGGAACTCGACGAGGCCCTCGTCTTCGTCCACCGCGGTCACCTGGAACAGCGTGCCGTCATCCAGCTGCTGGTACCAGTTGCCGACGACCGGCTCGATATCGTTCTCCATCCCGTTTCTCCTGGCGGTCAGTACCGCAAACCGGCGATGGCCATGCCGCCGCCGGGAATCTCTGCCGCGGGCACCGCGTGCACCGCACCGCCTCTCAGCCAGCTCTCGACCGCCGCGCGGTCGAGCAGGTCGTCGTCGCCGGGCAGCGGGCGCTCATGGCTGACGATGCTGCGCGTGCCGTCGTCCCAGCGGCCCCAGCATTCGCGGTCTACCGCAACGAACAGGGTATCGACGCGCCCGTCGCAAGCCGCCCGTACGATGTCCGCGAGGTCGCGACTTACCGGCGTCTCCGCGCCGCTCTGGTCGAGCCGCTCGAGCACCTCGTCACGCTGCCGCTCGAGCTCGCCCTCGACGATCGGCCAGGCTTTCGAGTGCAGCGCCCGCCGGTTCAGGCCCTCGACGTTACCCTCGATTTCGCCCAGGATGCGATACGCGTAATCCGAAAACCGGCGATACATCGCGCGCAGCTGGTTGTCGCCGGCCACGATCACCGGCGCCTCGTCCTGTTTCCAGAATCGCTCGAGCCCGTTCGCGACCGCGCGCACGAACTGCTCCTGTTCCGGCTCGACGTCGTCCTTGCCGGCGCCCGTTCCATGGTAGATCGCCCCGTTACCGCCGCGGCCGCCGCGCATCGCTGCATGGAAGTGCAGCTGCTTGCCCGCCGGCTGCCGGCCGGCCACGTCCGTGAGCCGGCGCGGCACCTCGGGCCCGAGGTCCACGTCGCTCAGCGTGCGCTCGTCGCCGACGTACAGGCGGACGTCCTTCTGGCTCAGGGCCAGCAGCCAGAAACGACGCCGCCGCGCCAGCGCTTCCAGCAGCGGCTTCAGGTGAAAGCGGAAATTGACGACGGCCAGCTCGCGCACCCGGAACGGCAGCGCGACGTGCTCGAGAAACCCGCGCCCGGCGAACACGGCGAAGCCTTCTCCATGCTCCCTCCACATGGCCTTGTCCAGCGACGCGTTCGCGACCGCCTGCGTCAGCGCATCCGCGTCGGTCGCCGCCATCCCGAGCGCCTCGAGCTGCGTGCGCGCTTCCTTCAGCAGGTTCTTGAGCCGGATTTCGTTCTTCTGCCGCTCGTCGACTTTCAGGGTCGTCGGCAGGTACAGCGACAGCAGGGGACCGTCGCCCTTGTGCGCGGCAAGTGACTCGACGAGCTCCGGGGAAATGTCGGCAGCCATAGGTCCCGCCGCTACCCGGCCGTCGTTTCGCCGCCGAGCTGCGGCAGGACGTGGCCCGTGACGTAGCCGGAATCGGCATTGCTCGCGAAGTACACGTACGCCGGGGCGATCTCTTCCGGCTGCGCCGGGCGGCCCATTGGCACGTTCGCGCCGAACTCCGCGATCGATTCGTCCTCCTGCTCGGCGGGGTTGAGCGGCGTCCAGACCGGCCCCGGCGCCACGCAATTCACCCGGATGCCTTGTCCCACGAGATTCTGCGCGAGCGCTTTCGTGAAGGCGTGGATTGCACCCTTGGTCGCCGAATAGTCGATGAGCCCCCTGGCGCCTTCGAGCCCGGTGACCGAGCCGGTGTTGATGATCGCTGCGCCCGGTTTCAGGTGCGGCAGAGCGAAGCGCGCCATGTGGTAATAGCCGAAGACGTTGGTACGGAACGTTCGCTCCCACTGCTCGGGCGAGATGTCCTGCAGGGTCTCCTGGTGCTTCTGGTACGCCGCGTTGTTGACGAGGATGTCGAGGCCCCCGAACGTCTCGACGGTGCGCTCCACTGCCTTCCGGCAGAACTCCGCGTCTTGCACGTCGCCCGCGATCAGGAGCGCCCGGCGGCCGTTCGCCTCGATTTCCCGTCGCGTCTGCTCCGCGTCGACCTGCTCCTCGTCGAGGTATACGAGCGCGACGTCCGCGCCTTCGCGGGCGTACATCAGCGCCACCGCGCGGCCGATGCCGGAGTCGCCGCCCGTGATGAGCGCGACCTTGCCGCGCAGCTTGCCCGCCGGACGATAGCTTTCGGCCTCGTAGCGCGGCGCGGGGTCCATGTTCGCTTCGAGCCCCGGCGGCTCGAGGCCCTGGGGAGGGAACGGGGGTTCGGGTTGGCTGGCCATGGCGGTCTCCTGCGCGGTCCGTGCCCTGCACGGGAGATTCAAGTTTTATGCCATGCGAGTCGGGCGCGCAGGCGGATTCGGGGTCGATCGCGCGCGATGCGCGTTCCTGCAAAAGCGTGTAATTCGTGCCCGGCGCGCGGGCTAAAATGACAATGCGCCGGCGGGAACCGCTCATGGACGAAAACCGGGAAGTCGAGGACCGGCAGCGCCTGCGCTCGCCGGTGGTCTACGAGATCGTGCGGCGGGAAGCGGAGGTGGAGCTGTCGCGCCCGGCGGCGTCGTTGTGGTGGTCCGGCGTGGCGGCAGGGATCGCACTGTCGGCATCGCTGCTCGCCGAGGGACTGCTGCATCGCTACCTGCCGGACGCCGCCTGGCGGCCGGCGGCCGAAAACTTCGGCTACTGCTTCGGCTTTTTGATCGTCATCCTCGGGCGCTTGCAGCTCTTCACCGAGCAGACCGTCACCGCCGTGCTGCCGGTGCTGGCGGAATTCTCCATCCGAACGCTGCAGAGGACCGCGCGCCTGTGGTCAATCGTGCTCGCCGGGAACTTAGCCGGCACGCTCGTGACGGCGCTCATCACCGTGCACATCGGCACGACGTCCGCGGAGAACCTCGTCGCGATGCTCGAGGTGGCGCGCGAGTTCGCCGACCTCACGCCCGTGCAGGCGTTGGTCTACGGTATTCCCGCCGGGTTCTTCATCGCGGCGATCGTGTGGATGGTGCCGAGCGCGGAAGGCGCGGAGTTCTGGGTGATCGTCATCGTCACTTACCTGATCGCGCTCGGCGGGTTCGCGCACGTCGTGGTCGGTTCCGCGGAGGTGTTCACGCTGCAGGTTGCGGGCGAGCTGGGTATCGCCCGGGGGCTTTTCGGGCTGATTCTGCCGAGCCTCGCCGGTAACATCCTGGGCGGCACCGGCCTGTTCGCGATTCTCGCGTACGCGCAGGTGCAGGAAGAGCTATAGACGAGGAGTGCCGGCATGTTCGTAGCCGTGTATTGGTGGCGTGTCCACCCGGGCAAGGAAGCGCAGTTCCGCGCGGCCTGGCGCCGCGGCACCGAGCTCATCACCGCGAAATACGGCAGCCTGGGCTCGCGGCTGCACGAGAACGCGGACGGTCGGTTCGTCGCTTACGCCGAATGGCCCGACGAGGCGACCTGGCGCCGCGCCTTCGAGGCGAAGATGCGATACGACGAACCCGAGACGCGGCGGCACTTCGTCGATGCCATCGCGGAAACCCCGCCGGGCAACGCGCCCGTGTTCACGATGACGGTGACCGACGACCTACTCACGCGCGGCAGGGCGTGAGCACGGGCCGAGGCCGGGATTACCAGCAGGCTTCGGCCGCGGCCGTTCCCGTGACGGTGCGCGCGCCGGTGTGGGTCAGCCCCAGGTTGCCGCATTCCGTGTCGCCAACCTGGTCTCCCTGCGCCGTCGCCGTGAGGGTGAAGCTTCCCCCGGCGAGCTCGCCGGTGATCTCGTACCAGCCCTCCGGTGAGATAAAGCCGCCGTCCTCCAGCGTGGCCACGATCTCGCATGCATCGTTGGCATAGCTGAGATAGCGCGTGTAGCAGCGCTCCAGCCGCTGCGCCGTTTCCACCAGCGCGGACTGGCCGTCGGTCCGCCGCGCCTCGCGCACCTGGCTGCGATAGCTCGGGTAGGCAATCGCCGCCAGGATGCCGACGATGACGACGACGATCATCAGCTCGATCAGGCTGAAGCCCCGCATGTGCCACGCGTACAGCCGGCCGCCCGTCCGGTTTCCCGCTGCGTTCATTCCTTTCTCCTTGCCTACCTGATCTGGCGCCAGGAGCCGCGCGCCCGATCGAAAGCGCCCCGCTCGCGCAGGCTTTCCACGCTGCCCGACGTGCCGCTGGCGATCTTGTATTCCTTGTCACCGGCGCCGATCACCGCGGGCGTGCGGATGATGCCCTCGCGCGAGCGCACTCCGCTGACGACCGCCGCGTCGTCATCCTTGCCGTCTTCGTCGGCATCGACGACCACTTCGTCGTCGCTGTCGATGTCACCGTCCTCGGTGATGTCGAGCGGCGAATCGGCGAGACGCGCACCGCTGATTGCATCCATTTCCATCAGCCAGCTGCTGCCGCCGAAGCCGCAGGGGTCCGGCGACGGAATCAGCGTCGGGAAGACGATGCGCCCGTTGCGCAGGATGGGTGCGGCGACGACGCGCTCGCCTTCCGCCCCGTTCGCAGGACTTTCGAGATCGATGTACCACCCTCGCTTCGTCGCCCAGTCGACCTCGTTGGCGGTCGTCAGGCGCACCTCGAAAGCGGTGTTGGGGGCCGGGCCCTCGTACACGATTTCCTGGCGGGTCAGCGCCGTGTCCCGGCTTCCGCTGACGGGAGTGGCAGGGCTGCTCGTGCGGTCCCAGATGCCGTAGAAACTCTGGACCTGCGGGTTCGTGCCGACGATGTTGTCGTTCGTCTCGAAGAACTTCCCGGTGCCGAAGAACAGCATGTACCCGCCCAGCGGGTGGCGGCTGATCTCCACCGGAGCAGTGATCGGCTGGCGGAAACCGTTCTTGTCACGGGCCACGAACAGGGGCGCGGGGTTTCCGCCGTTCGTGTACGCCGCGCCCCAGCTCGCCGTGCTGGTCTGGCTGACGTCGAACTCCCAGAGATTGCCGAGCAGGTCGCCGGCGTAGATCGCGCGGATCGTGCGCGTTCCGTCCGCCAGCAGGGTCGGGGAAGCGAGCCCGTTGGGGTTCGCACCGCTGCCCGCGCCGGTGTCGATCTTCTTCAGGAGGGCGCCGTCCGACAGCCGCACGATATAGAGCATCGCTTTCTCACTGGTGCTGCCGTAGCCGTTGCCGAACACCGCCGCCCAGGTGCCGTCCGCCATCCGGGCCACCACCGGCTGCCCGATCGTGTAACCGAGGTCCGGATCGGTGAACTCCCACATGACGTCGTTTTCGTCGAACGTACCCGGATCGGTGACGTCGATCGCGAAGACGGTCTTGCCGCCCGCGCCGGTCGTCCCGACCAGCACGCTGGCCCAGCGATCGGTACCGTTGCGATCGATATAGGCATCGCCCACGGCGATATAGCCGTCCATGAAGTAGCGATGCCGGTAATCGGGTTCCGTGAGCTGGTTCAGCTCCGGGATCAGCGTGCTCGGAACGTAGGCGAGATGTTCCGCGCCGGTCACCGCGTCGAAACCGTGCAGCATGCCGTCGTTCGCACCGACGTAGATCATCGGCTGGCGGGCCGCACCGTCGGTGTCGACCTTGCTTTGCCAGAATGTGCGGTAGCTGTCGCGGCCCGGAGTGCCGGCGGGCAATACCTCGTAGCCGAAGTTCTGCGCCCCGACGAACACGGGGTCGGAGTTCACGATGTCGCCCAGCGGCACGCGCCGGTTCCGGAAGATCCCGGTGTTCTTCTGCTCCAGGCTCTGGTCGCCGCGCAGCCACTCCAGCCGATCCTCACCCCGGCCGTCGACCGTGCCGTTGGCGGCCTTGTCGAGCGCGTCCTGCTGGGTGTCGTCGAGCTCGTCCCATTCGAACGGGATGCCGCCGCCCGCGCCCGGCACGGCGCCGTACCGGGTGAAGATGTTGCGATCGTCCGGGTCGGGCAGGAGCTGGCCGGAGTCCCAGAGCACGGCGCCGAGCGTGCCGTCCGGCAGCAGCCTGTAGGCGAGCAGCTCGCCCGTCCAGTCGTCGCTGCGAAAGCGTGCCTGGTAGATCAGCGTCTCGGTATCGAGGCGCGTCGAGTTCGTCGCAACCGACGAGGCGGACGATGCCGTCGAGAGGATCAGCTCGAATGCATTCGACAGCTGCTCGTTGAGGTTGAGTGCGTTCGTCACCAGGAAGTAGTTGTCGGGCGTGCCGTCGCCGTCCGCATCCCACTCGTCCTGCACGTCCGGCACGTCGTTGTTGTTGCCGTCGTCGAAGCCGCCCCATTTCGCGGCGTACCACAGCGGGTCCTTGAGCAACGTGGCTGCCGGGTTGCCGCTCGGCTTGAACGTCCGGGTCGCCTCGAGGCCGAGCACGTTCTTGCAGGCGTTGGGCGGCGAGGACCTGGCGCAGTCGCCGGAACCGGCTCCGGGCGGCGTATCGAGGAAGTATTTGTGGGCGCTGCTCGATCCGGTGTCCTTGTCACGGACTTCGAGGTAGATGCCATCGGCGGTCGTTCCCGAGATGACGTAGCCCATGTGCTGCTCGATGCCGCCGGCCGCGTATTCCGAGGTCAGCTTGACTTCCACTTCGCCCGCGGACGTCACTTTGAATTCGTAGAAGACAATGGCGTCCATGTCGTGGTCCGCGCCCTGCTCCACGTCTTCGAAGTTGATCCTGAACCGGCCGTACGGCAGGCCGCCGTTCTCCGAATCCTGGTTGCCCGGGCCGGTGTTCCCGATCTTCTCGATGTAGAAGTCGACGATCGAGTTGGTCGGTTGGAAGCGGCCCTTGGACGGGCTGATCGCGAACCCGTCGGGTCCCCAGACCGACTTCGCAAACGGCACCAGCGTGACCAGGCTGCCGCCCACCGGTATCTCGATGCGCGGCAGGGGCGAGGCGAGCGCAACGGCGTAGCTGCGCACTTTCTGCTTGCCGTCGGCGGGGCTCAGGTCTTCCTTGTGCCCGAACCAGGTCGCGCTGGCGGAGTAGTATCCGCCCTGCTTGGTCGGCTCTTCCGGTGCAAGCCCGCGGATGTTGCCGAAGCTCGAAACCGTCTTGGCCGTCGGCGCGCCATCGTCGTCGGCGCCGGACTGGCCGATGAAATGCTGGCTGGAGCCGCCCATCTCCACGTTCCAGATGCTGTCGCCCAGCGAGCTCGCGTTGAAACCGCTCAGGTCCCCCGAGAACGTGCTGAAGGCGCTGCCCGGTATGTCGTCGGTGTCATAGGACGGGTTCACGCCGCTGATGACCAGGTTGACCGGCTTGGAGCAGACGGGGTGCTTGTCAAAGGGCTTTTCCCAGTCCTGCATCGGGAGGCCGAGGGTCTGGTCGTCACCGCCGGGGAGGCCCGAGACGAAGCGCGACGTCGGGGAGCCCTTGTCCGCGAAATAGCGCAAGGCCTCGTAGATCATTTCGGCGACGGGGCTTCCCCACATGCGGCACTCGCCGTCGCTGATCGGCCGGTCGGTGATCCAGCCGCAGTTGCTGTTGTATTCATAGGTGCCGCCGAAGCCGGTCGTGCGGAAGCGGTCGATCGTACGGATGATGCCGACGGTCGAAGTGAACCTCCCGTCGTCCTTGTCGATTTCGTCCGAGATCGACGAGATGTTCTTGCGCAGCACGCCGCCGCGCGTGTTGTTCGTGTACGAGCCGGACAGCAGCCCGAACAGCATGTCGTCCTTTTCACCAAACTCCTGCAGGAGACCGGTCGGCTTGTAGTTGCCTTTCGGATATTGCCTGCAGTTGTCCTCCAGCAGGCCATCCTTGCAGACTTCGACGCGCACCACGAAATCCTGCGGGCTGAGCCCGGTCTGGCGGGTGCCGTCGGATCTGAGGACCTCGGTCCCGGCGACCGGCCGTTCGATACTGACCCAGTCCCAGATGCGCTGCGACCGGTTGCTCAGGATCCTGAGCAGGGGTTTGCCATCGCCGTTCAACGGGGTCGTATTCGCGAACAGGTGCCGCCTGCCGGAGCTCGGGGCGCTCAGGGGCGAATAGTCGCTGATGTCGTAGCCGTCGTTGGCGAAGCTCACGTACTCCTTGCCCCAGGAGTGTGCATCCTGGGGAATGTAGGAGCGCTCCAGCACCGTCGCCGAGTCGGAGTCCGTGCTGCGGCGGCCGCCGTAGAGCACCTTGCGCAGGGCATCGATACGGCTGGTCGTCAGGTAGTTGAGGAAGTCGCCGCTCCAGTTTCCGCTGCACGTCTTGTCGGCGGTCGTTCCGACCGGTACGAAGCGCTCGGACGAGGACCAGTATGCGTAGCACTTGTGGGAGTCGAAGTAGCCGAAGTAGTCGATCTCCCACGGCTTGTAGCCGACGTCGGGCGTGCCGTCGCCGTTCAGGTCCGAAGCATCGTTGTAGGCTTCGTAGTACAGCGTGTGGTCGCGGGCCATCACCAGCATGTTCAGCGGGGGAACCGCGCCCGGCAGGAACAGCGGCACGTCGGAAACGTCCGTCGCCGCGAAAGCCGCGGAAGAGCCGAGCAGCCAGACGGCGGCGGCGCCGCCCAGCATGTGCCCGAGTTTGCGTCCGAGTTTCATGTATCGACCCTCTTGCGACGGTTCCGTCAGCGCCGGTACGTGGTTTGCAGGATGCTGACGGCATCCGTGGTGCCGCCGACGCCCCGCGCGGTGATGCGAAAAACGGCGACCTCGGACAGCGGCCCGAACTTCAGGCTGCCGCCCTCGGCGGCCATGGGGGGCAGCTCCTCGATGACGAATTGCGGAGCCTCGGCCACGCCGGCCGGCTTGGGCGCCGCCCGGCCGTTGTCCGCCCAGTTGAAAGCGTTCCAGAAGTCCGCCTGGCCGGCGCCGTCCTGCCGGAGCAGCAATCCGTCGCTGCCCGCGAACGGCGGCAGCGTGGCCTGGCGCAGGAACGCCTCGCCGGCCCGCAATCCCGCTTCGGCGGCCTGGAATGCCAGGTTGCTGTCGCGCAGGTTGCCCGCCATGCGCTCCTGCATCGTGGTGCTGCGCATGGAGCTCATGCCGAGAATGGTCATGACCAGCAGCAGGACCAGCGACACGATCAGGACGGCGCCGCGCTCGCGCGAACCCGCGCAAGTGACCGCGCCCGAAGCGAGCTTGTTCATGGCAATCGGTTCCGGATGGCGATGGTGGTGGTGAAGACTTCGCGCACGCGCCGGTCGTCGACCGGGTCGAACAAGGTCTCGTTGACGTTGTAGACCTGCGTGTCGAGCTCGTTGCCGTATTCGTCCGGCGCGCGCAGCAACAGGCCCACGCGTACCGAGGCGACCGTGTTCCAGTCGGTGACCGCGTCCGCGGTGACGTATCCGTCGACGGCACCGTCGCCGGCCGCGTCGACCCCGTACAGCACCTGCATCGTGTCGACCGACTCGACCACCTCTTCGGCGACGAGATCGACGGTCGTTCCCGTGAGCTGCAGGCGGCGCTGGAAGAGTGCCGGCGCCCCGTTGGAGCCGGCGCCCACGTAGTAGATCCAGGTTTCGGCAAGCCGCATCTCGGCGCCGGCGGCGTACAGCTGGTCGGTATCCCAGGCGGCGAGGGCATTGCCGGGCGTCCAGGCGCCGCCGGTATGCGCAAGGCTGATGCCGCTCGCCTCGTTGGCGACCGACGTGAGCTGGAAGACAGAAGCTTTCTGGCAGTCGGATACGACGCCGATCCCGCCGACGGCAAATGCGGTCGAGGCCGCGTCCACGTAGACCATGTCGGTGTCGTTGAACGGCGTCAGCAGCGTGTACGACTCGGGGCTCGCGTTGCGAATGATCAGCACGTCGCTGCCGGGGATGACGTCGCCGACCAGCTCCGCGTCCAGGCTGCCCACCCAGTCCGTGGCGTCCGAAGAATTCGCCGGGTTGACGTCCGCGGCCTCGAACTCGTCGTCGGGAGCCGTCCCCGCCGCCTCGTAGCCGAACAGGCCCTGCTCCAGGTCGAATGCCAGCGGGTTGCTCGCATCGAGGTTGTTGCTGACGGGTACTCCCGAAAGGCAACCGAGATAGCCCGCCATGCGCGCGCGCGTGCTCAGCGTGTCCGTGGCGAACCGGCCGTTCTCCTGCAGGCGCGCGAGACCTTCGTTGAAGGAGAAGGCGGCACGGTTGCTGAGGAATATCTGGATGACGCCGGCCAGGAGCAGGAGGCCGATCACCAGCGCCACCATGAGCTCGACGAGCGTCATGCCGTGCTGGGCCCGTGCGAGCGAATTTTTCTGCCGCATGCTCATAGCCGCGTCGTCATCTCGAATTCTTCGGGGTCTTCCTCGCCGCGGGTATCGTCCCAGCGGATGCTCACGGTCACCGTCTCGCCGTTGACCACGATGCGGCCGTTGCCCTGCGGCAGCGAGCACGCGAGCGCATTGCGCCAGGCGGAGATGTCGCGTTCCGCGACGGTGCTGCCGCCCACCGCGCCGCACGCCGGCGCCGCGACGTAGTCGACGGCGGAGTAGGCGCCGTCTTCCAGCGCGGCCTTGCGGTTGGCACGCATGCGGTCGGTCATGCTGTAGGCCAGCCGGGTCGCCTGCGAGCGCAGGTAGGCCGAGTGATTGAACTTGGTCGTCGTCACCTGCAGGCTGGCGAGCCCCAGGAGACCGATGGAGAGCACGATCAGGGCGATCAGTACTTCCACCAGGGTAAAGCCGGCGCTTTTCGCCCGGCGCTCTGTCGTCAGCACTTTCATTCGCACGCCACCTGTTCGACGGTCGTGCGGCCGACGGCATTGAGCTCGATGTTCCTGCCTTGCCGGTGCGAGCAGCTCTCGATTTCCATGTTGAACGTGACCGGCAGCGGCGCCGGGGCACGCACCCCGCCGCGCGGCAGGAACCGTACCCATGCCATGTTGGTCGACGATCCGTTCGCCTGTTTCACCGTGATTGCCGGGTTGCCGGCAGGCGCCGACGAGACGCGCAGCAGCTCGCTGACCACCGGAACGGCGTCATCGGCGGAGGCTCCGTCCGCGATGACGATCCAGCCGTCCTCCCAGCTGCCGTGGCAGGTGGCTCCATCGTCGCTCGGGCAGACGCTGACCCGCGCGCCGCGCTTCGCGGCCTCGCTGCGCGCGATGCTGAGTGCCGTCACGAGCTCGTTGGCGCCGGCCGCGGCGCGGCTATTGCGCACCACGTCCATGAAATTCGGCACACCGAATGACAGGATGATTGCGGCGACCGCCAGGGTCGTCAGCAGCTCCAGCAGTGTGAAACCGCGATTTGTTCCGGTGCCGGCCAACACAGTCCCTCCCTGGAATGGCGTACTCGTTCCTGAGTTCGGCGCATTGTGCTGATCGGCTGTCTCGTTGGCCGTGATACGACGCGCAAATTGTCCGTTCGCCGCGCGCTCACCCGACGAGCGGATGTTTTTGCGTGACGAGCGGCGTGACGGGAGCCGGCCAGGCGTCCGTTATGGTGAGTTCCGGGGGCGGGTCAACGCCGCGCGATTGACATAATCGCCGGCCTGCTCGCCATCAGGCTTCCTCGCCGTAGCGCAGCCAGCCCGTGATCGCGAGTCGCGGGCCGCCTGCGAACGGCGCCACGATGCCGACGCTGTGCTTCTGCGGCACCGCGAGCAGGTTGAGCGTGTTGAAGCGGGGTTTCAGCCCGCGGCGGATCTCGCCGGCCTCGTCCTGCAGCAGCAGGTAACCGCCCCAGTCCGGCTCCCAGGTCGGCGTGAAGTTGAAGATGTAGGCGGCGCGGCGGTTCTTCGTTGCGTGCGCGTCGTCGTGAGTGGTCAGGAAATGACCGGGCATGAAACGCGTCGCCTGCGCGTCGGCAAACGCGATGTCCTCGCAGCCGGTCGCCGCGCGCGCGAAGGACAGGAACGACTCGCCGTTCAGCCATTCGGCGAACGCGTGCAGCAGGTGCCCCTCGTTCAGCCCGGCCTTCGTGGCATCGTGGATCGGGTAGTTGTTGTAGCAGTACTGGAACCCGTCGCGCGCCTGTGCGTAGATCGCCTGCCGGAGCTCGTCCATCTTCGCCTTCGGCAGCGCCGCGAGCTGCGCTGCGTCGAGGTCGATGTGCCTGCCGCGATCGGCGAACACCAGGTTCCAGGTGGTGTCGCGGACGAGGCAGCGGTGCACGCGCGCCGCGTCGTCGGGCTCGAGGACGTCCCTGACCTGCACGAAGCCTGCGCGCCGGAAAGCGCGGCGCAGCGCGCCCGGATCGTGCGCGGGGCCGAGGCGAAAGCTCATGCCGACTCCCTCGTCCCGCGGGGCGGCCCGGTCGAAGCGATCTCCCCCGGGCCGTCGACGAGTGCGTCGATAGCCGCAATGACCTGCCCGGCCGTGAGCGCCAGCATGAGCCGGCAGCTCTGTTGCCGTTCGCGACGGCGCAGGCAGTCGCCTTGGCGGCAGGTCGGGCAGGGCACCTCGGTCTGCACGACGACGACATTGCCGGCGCGCTGCGTTCCCGGCGCGGTGAACGGGGTCCGGTCGAAGCGCCCGCCGCGCGGCCACGGCCCCCAGACCGCGGGCGGCTCCGGTCCGAACAGCGCCACCGT
>CAZBGV010000008.1:34711-62500 GCA_964491485.1 uncultured Woeseiaceae bacterium
GGCGTCCAGCGTTTGTGCGGCAGGCCGGGATTCAGGTGCAGCACGGCGAGGCGCTGTCCGCGGAGCTCGCCCAGCAGGCGGTCCACCACCGCCGGCGCCTCGGGCCGCTCCGGCAATACCGGTTCCGCGCCCGCCGCGATGCCGGCCAGTGCGGCGAGCGCCGCGTTCTGCGCGAGCGTGTGCGTGCGCCAGTGATCGTACTCGACGTATCCGGCCGTCAGCCTGCGCTTCCACGCATCGCGGCCGGGCGGCACGATCGCGTAGCGCCGCCGGCCGGCGAGCACGGCGTAGAGGACGGCGCGATCGGTCCACTTGGTGGAGAAGGCGAGGTCGTAGCGGTGGAAGATGCGGCGCAGCAGCCGCAGGTATTCGCCGAGGCCCGGATGCTTGGACGCGGACAGCACCTCGCGCACGTCCGGATTGCCCTCGAGGATGTCCGCCTGCCCGCGGTAGACCAGCACGTCGATGACGGCCTCCGGATACGCCAGCCGCAGCGCGCGGATGAGCGGCGTCGCCAGCAGGATGTCTCCATGGGCCGGACCGCTGACGACGAGGACGCCGCGCCCGGGCGTATCGATCGAGCCTGCGTGACCGGCAGCCATAAGAGGGACAGGTTAGAGAAAGCGGCGCGCGCACGGAAGGGTTCGCCGGGCGGGGTTGAAAACGCCCCGGCCGCCGCCGAGAATCCGGGCGAAGCCCGTTCACACCTCATTCCATTGAACGCCGAAACTCCCGATTCGCGCCGCGCGGAGGGCCTCGACGCGCAGCTCGCGCAGATCGAGCGGCTCCTCAATACCGATCCCGCCGCAGCGGAATCGCGGGCGGCGGAGCTCCTGGCGACCGTGCCGGACCATCCCACGGCATTGCTGTTCCAGGGCATGGCGCGGCGGCTCATCGGCCAGGTGGCGGCCGCCGTCGAGGTGCTGGCTCCGCTCTGCGAGCGCCTCCCGGGCTCGCCGTTCCTGCACCTTCAGCTCGGCCTTGCGCAACGTGAGGCGGGGGATGCCGCTGCCGCCGAGGCGGCCATGCGACAGGCCATCCGGCTGAAAACGGACTTTGCCGAGGCCTGGCTCGCGCTCGCTCACCTGCTCACGGCCGCCGGTGACGAAGGTGCGGACGAGGCGTACGCGGGCTACATTCCGCACGCGTTGCAGAATCCGCGGCTGTACCGTGCCAAATGCGCGCTCGATGAGGGCCATGAGCGCGACGCGGAGGGACCGCTCAGGCAGCAGCTCGCGGGACATCCACGCGACGTCGTCGCGCTCAGGCTGCTGGCGCAGGTTGCTTTGCGCGCGCGGCGGCCGGACGAGGCCACGGAGCTTCTCGAGCGCTGCCTTGATCTCGCGCCCGGATACCGCGAAGCCCGCGAGGATTATGCGATGCTCCTCGCGCGACGGGCGCGGCCCGTGGAAGCCTTGCACGAGCTCGACCGGTTGCTCGAGCAGGCGCCGGACGATCCCGCCCTGCTCACGCGCAAGGCGGCGACGCTCATTGGCGTGCTGGAATACGAGGCTGCCGCCGCGATCTACGCCGACCTCGCCGAGCGTTATCCCGGAGACGCCGGGCTGCACGCGAGCCTCGGTCATTGTCTGCGCATCCTCGGGCGGCAGGAGGCGAGCGTGGCGGCGTACCGCCACGCCGTGGCGGCGGCCCCGCATTCCGGCGAGGCGTGGTGGAACCTGGCCAACCTGAAGACGCAGCCCTTGTCGGACGACGACCTCGCCGCCATGCAGGCCGAGCTCGTGCGGCCGGGGCTCGGCGACGAGGACCGCCTGCGCTTTCATTTCGCCCTGGGCAAGGCGCTCGAGGATCGAGGCCGATTCGCGGAGTCCTTCGAGCACTACGCCGAGGGGAACCGCCTGCGGCGGCAGCATAGCGCGCCGTGGAATCCTGATCGGCTGACGGAGTACGTCGAGCGATGCCGTGCCTTGTTCACGCCCGAATTCTTCGCTGCGCGTGAAGGCGCTGGAAGCGACGCCATCGATCCGGTGTTCGTGCTCGGGCTTCCGCGATCCGGATCGACCCTCGTAGAGCAGATCCTGGCCAGTCATTCAGAGGTCGAGGGCACGACCGAGCTGCGCCACCTGCCTCTCCTCGCCGAGGAGCTCATTGCCCGCCACGCCGGTACGCGCTGGCCGGACCTGCTGGCCGAGGTGGAGCTCGCCGAGTTCCGCCGTCTCGGCGAGGAATACCTGGAGCGCACGCGGCCCTGGCGAAAGCTCCGGCGGACGCGCTTCATCGACAAGCTTCCCAACAACTTCGAGCACGTGGCGCTGATCCATTTGGCGCTGCCCCGTGCCCGCATCATCGATGTCCGGCGACATCCGATGGCATGCGGCCTGTCGCTGTTCCGTCACCTGTTCGCCCGGGGCCAGTCATTCAGCTACGACCTCGAGCACATCGGCCGCTATTACGCCGACTATGCGCGGCTCATGGCGCACTTCGATGCCGTGCTGCCCGGTCGCGTGCATCGGGTGCGCTACGAGCGCCTGGTCGAGAACACCGAAACCGAAATCCGGGCGCTGCTCGAGCATTGCGGCCTTCCGTTCGAGGCCGCGTGCCTCGAGTTTCATCGCTCCTCGCGCGCCGTAGCGACCGCAAGCTCGGAGCAGGTACGGCGTGGCATCTTCCGCGAGGGCCTCGATCGCTGGCGAGCTTTCGAACCCTGGCTGGAACCGCTCCGCCGCGCGCTCGGTGACGCGGGCCCCGGCGCCTTGCCCTCCTGAACCCCCCGATCGACCTTCCCCAACTCGTGGTTTTTTAGCAACAATCCGCCAGGAATATTTGCACGTTATACCAAATGGTTCTAAGCTAACGCGCTTACGCCCCGGTCGGCTGTCACGAAAAAGCAACGCGCAAGACGCGCCAGAGCGAAGCCGCGGGGCGATGTCTACAGTTTGGGAGAGTCATAATGTCCACAAGAACGCCGCTCGCGACGGCTGTGCACCGTGCCTTGTACAGCGTCGCCATTGCCTCGACGGCTGCAGGGGTTTCAGCTCAGGCGCAGGAAGGTCCGGACAACACGCTCGAAGAAATCACCGTTACCGGTTCCCGAATCGCGACCGATACCAACCTGGTGATCTCGAGTCCGGTGACGCAGCTCAGTGCCGAGGAGTTCAGCTACCGTGGCATCACGCGCGTCGAGGACCTGATCAACGACCTGCCGCAGATCACTCCCGAGCTGACTGCGAACGAATCCAACGGCGCCACCGGCACGGCGACCCTGGACCTGCGCGGCCTCGGCTCCGACCGCACGCTGGTGCTGGTGAACGGGCACCGCATGGGCTTCGGCGATCCGCAGGTCCTGGCTCCCGACGTGAACCAGATTCCCGGCGCCCTGATCGAGCGCGTCGAGCTCCTGACCGGCGGTGCGTCCTCCACCTACGGCTCGGACGCCATCGCCGGCGTCGTCAACTTCATCATGAAGGACGATTTCGAGGGCTTCCAGATCGACTGGCAGTACTCGGGCTACCAGCACGACAACAGCAACGGCATGGTCACGCAGGCGATCGCGGACGCCGGCTTCAAGCAGGCCCCGAGCACCGCGCGTGAAGGCGGCACGACGAACATCAACCTCGTCGTCGGCGCCAACACCGATGACGGGCGCGGCAACGTGACCGCCTACCTCGGGTACCGCGACATCGCAGCGATCACGCAGGATGCTTACGACTTCAGCGCCTGCACGCTGGACAGCGGTGGCGCCCCGTCCTGCGGCGGATCGGCGACCAGCGCGGAAGGCCTGTACACGGACTTCACCTCGGCCGGTGCCCTGGCGTCCCTCGTGGGCGTGGACAGCGACGCCGCGCTGGCGGGTCCGGGCTTCTACTACACCCTGCAGGGCGACCAGCTCGTCGACGGTGTGCCGCTCTACAACTTCGGTCCGCTCAATCACTTCCAGCGTCCGGACGAGCGTTACACCGCAGGGGCATTCGGCCATTTCGAGATCGATGAGCACCTCATCGGCTACGCCGAGATGCAGTTCATGGACGACCGCAGCCTGGCGCAGATCGCCCCGTCCGGAAACTTCTTCGTGACGAGCGAGATCAGCTGCAATCCGCGCAACCCGTTCCTGTCGGACCAGCAGTACGAAGTGCTCTGCCTGAGCGACCGCGTGATCGCTCCCGACCCGGACAAGGACGGGCCGCTCGGCGTGGGCGACGACAACCCGCTCACGACGGCCGACGAAGCGGCGCTCGCTGCCGGCGTCCAGAACTGCGTCAACGGAACGCTCGTGAACTGCCCGTTGTACATCGGCCGTCGCAACGTCGAGGGTGGCCCACGCTTCGACGACCTGCGCCACACTTCCTATCGCTTCCTCGGCGGTTTCCGCGGGGCGATCAACGACAACTGGAACTACGACATTTCGGCCAACTTCGCGCGGCTGGTTTTCAGTGAGACCTACAACAACGACATGTCCACGACGCGCATCATCCGGTCGCTGGACGTCATCCCCGATCCGGTGACCGGTGATCCGGTCTGCCGGTCGGTGGTCGACGGCTCCGACCCGAACTGCGTGCCGTGGAACCTGTTCGAAGAGGGTGCGGTCACCCAGGAGGCCATCGACTACCTGATCCTGCCCCTGTTCGCGAAGGCCGACCTGAACCAGAACCAGGTCGTGGGCTTCGTCTCCGGCGACCTCACGGACGCGGGAATCAAGACCCCGTGGGCCAGCGACGGCGTCGAAATGGTGCTCGGCGCGGAATACCGCGACGAGTCGTTCGACTTCCAGCCGGACCAGGGCTTCCAGAGCGGTGACGGCGCCGGCCAGGGCGGGCCGATTCCTGCCGTCGCGGGCTCGCAATACATCCGCGAGCTGTTCACGGAGTTCCGCGTGCCGCTGGCACAGGACAAGCGCTGGGCGGAGGCACTGAGCCTCGATCTTCGTTACCGCTACTCGGACTACAGCACCGGTACCGACGCGAACACCTACAACGTCGGCGGATCCTGGGTCCCGGTCGAAGGCTTCAAGCTGCGCGGCGGCTTCTCACGCGCCGTGCGCGCCCCGAACATCCGCGAGCTGTTCGAGCCGCAGAACCTGGGACTCTGGGGCGGCGTCGATCCTTGCGGCGGAGGGGACCCCGAAATGTCCCAGGAGCAGTGCGCACGCACCGGCGTGAGCGCGGCCCAGTATGGCGTCGTTCCGCTGAACCCGGCTGGCCAGTACAACCAGATCTCGGGCGGCAATCCGGATCTCTCGCCTGAGAAATCCGACTCCGTCACCATGGGTATCGTGTTCACGCCGACCGAGATGCTGCCCGGGCTGTCGCTCAGCGTCGATTACTGGAGCATCGAGATCAAGGACGCGATCGATACGGTCGAGCCGGAGCTCATCGTCGAGCGCTGCGGCGAGACGGGCGATCCGACGCTGTGCAACCTGATCCACCGTGGCTCGAACGGCAACCTGTGGATCGGCACGAACCACGTATTGTCGACTAACGTCAACATCGGCTTCTTCGACGTCGCCGGCGTGGACATCGTCGGCGATTACGCGCTGGACACGACGAACTGGGGTTCGTTCGACTTCAACCTGCGTGGCACTTGGCTCCAGAAGTTCGATGAGCAGCCGATTCCCGGGGCCGAGATCGAGGAATGCGCCGGCAAGTGGGGCGGCACCTGCGGCCGTCCGCGTCCGGAGTGGAAGCACACCTTCACGACCACCTGGACGTCGCCATGGGACAGCTGGGCCTTCATCGGCGGCTGGCGTTATGTCGGTGCGGTGGACGAGCACGAGGCTTCGGGCGACGGCTTCAACCCCAAGGGCGAGCACTACATCGACCTGACGGCGTCCTACTCGACGGCCTGGTTCGGCGGGCAGGACACGGTGATCAACGTCGGAATCAGCAACGTGCTGGATAACGAGCCGCCGGTCAGCGGCCTGTTCGGCAACGTCGGCACGTTCGGCAACGGCAACACCATTCCGTCGACCTGGGACGCGCTCGGCCGCTACTACTTCATCGGCCTGACACAGCGCTTCTGAGCGAACCGCGCAATGCGTGTGGGAAACGGCGGGCCTCGTGCCCGCCGTTTTCTTTTGGCGCGCATAGCGGTTCCAGCGCCGGTGGCCGCTCAGTCGCTATAATGGCGCCGTAAGCGTTTTCGCCGCCCCGCCATGGCCGATCCTTCCCCCGCCAAACCCCATTCGCGCTTCGTGCCGCTGCTCGAGCAGGCCCTCGCGCTGCAGCGCGCGGGCAAGACGGACGAGGCGATGGCCGTCTGCCGGCGGGTCCTGGACGAGGACCCGGCCAATCCGACGGCGCTGCAGTTCCTCGGGGTGCTGCATTCGCAGCGCGGCGAGTACGACGCGGCCGTCGAGTACATGCGGGCGTCCCTGCAGCTCTTTCCGGAGCAGCCCGAGGTCGCGAACAACCTCGGCAACGCGCTGTCCCGCAGCGGCAAAGCCGAAGAGGCGATCGACAGCTACCTGCACGCCGTGCGCCTGCTGCCGCGCTACGCGGATGCCTGGCGCAACCTCGGACTTGCGCAGCTCGAAGCCCGCCGCTTCGCGGACGCCGTCGAGTCCTTCCGCCGCTGCCTCGAGCTGAGGCCTGACGATGCGGCGGCCTGGCTCTCCCTCGGCAACGTGCACAAGCGCCAGCAGCATTTTGCACAGGCGATCGAGTGCTACGAAAAGGCGCTCGCCCTGCGGCCCGATTACGCCGAGGCGCACCACAACATCGGTGTTTGCCTGCGGCTCATGAGCCGCCCGGCGGAGGCGCTCGCGCATTACGAAGCCGCACAACGCGCAGGGCTCGATCGCGCCGAGCTGCACTACAACCGCGGCAACGCGCTCGTCGATGCCAGCGACGTCGACGCGGCCATCGAAGCCTACCGCGCCGCGATTGCGCGCAATCCGGCCGACGTCTCCAGTCATCGCAATCTCAACTCCCTGCTGTGGCAGCAGGAACGGCTGGACGAATACCTCGCGTCCTATCGCGAGGCGCTCGCGAAGGACCCGCGCGCGCTCGAGGTGAGGCTCGCCTATGCCGTCGCGCTGAACCAGGACGGCCGCTTCGAGGAAGCCGAGCAAACCCTGCTGCAGGCGTTCGCCTCGCGCCGCGATTCGAGCGAGCTCGTGAGCCTGCTCGCCTACACGCTCGAGAACCAGGAGCGCTGGGACGACGCTCTCAAGCTGCACGCGGCCGCCGTCAACATGCCGGGCTCCAACCCGAACGACCGGATCAGCTACGCGCGGGCGCTGCTCGCGCGCGGCCGGCCGGACGAGGCGCTCGTGCAGGCAAAACTGGGCGCGGCCAGCATGCCGCAGAACCAGCGCGCGCTGGCCTACCTCGCCCTGTGCTGGCGGCTGCTCGGCGACGAGCGCGACGCCGTCCTCAACGACTACGACAGGCTGGTGCGCGTCTTCGACGTGCCCGTCCCGCGCGATTTCGCCAACACCGCGGAGTTCAACGCCAGGCTGAACGAAGTCCTGAGCCGCCTGCATTTCGCGAAACGACACCCCCCCGAGCAGACGTTGCGCGGGGGCACGCAGACCGGGGGCGACCTGCTCGGGCGCGCCGAACCGGAGATCGCGGCGCTCGCGGGTTCGCTCCGGGAGTGCATCTCCGAGTACATTGCCGGGCTGCCGGCGGACGCCGCGCATCCGTTGTTCGCGCGGCGCAGCGAGCAGTTCGAATTCTCGGGCTCCTGGTCGGTGCGGCTGCGCCGCGCCGGTTATCATACGATGCACATCCACCCGCTCGGGTGGATCAGCTCGGCGTATTACGTGGACGTGCCGCCGGAGATCGAGGGTACCGACGAGCTGGGCGGCGGGATCAAGTTCGGCGAGCCGGACATCGACCTCGGCGAGCAGGGCGGCGCCCGCCGGCACATCCAGCCGGCCGCCGGCCGCCTGGTCCTGTTTCCCTCCTACATGTGGCACGGCACCGTGCCTTTCGAATCCGACCGGACGCGCACCACGGTGGCTTTCGACGTGGTCCCCAAGGCACGGAAGCGCTGATGGCCGCGACGCAGGCATTCGAGCAGGCATTCCGCCGGGCCCGCGAGCTGCAGGCTCGCGGCAGCCGGGTGAAGGCCGAGCGCCTGTACCGCGAGCTCCTGGCGCGCGGCGAGGAGCGCGAGCGGGTGCTGCGCGGCCTCGTCGATCTGTACATGGAAACGCGGCGCCCGGACGAGGCGATCCGGCACCTGGTCGCGCTGACCGAGGAGGTGCCGGACAGTCCGTTTTACTACGGAAAGCTCGCCGGGCTGCTGGACGGGCTGGGCCGCACGGAGCAGGCCATCGCGCATTATCTCCGCCTGCTCGAGCACCGGCCGGACCTCGCGGACGTCCACTACAACCTGGCGCTGCTCTATAAGAAGGAGAAGCGCTGGCGGGACGCGATCGCCGCCTACGAGCGGGCGCTGGAGCTCGGCATCGCGCGGCCGCACGAGGTGTATTCGAATCTTGGCGTGCTCTACTCGGCGATGCGCCGGCCCGACGAGGCGGCCCGGACGTACGAGCGCGCGCTGGAGCTCGAGCCGGACTACGTGCCCGCGCTCTTCAATCTCGGCGGCCTGCGGGAGGAAAGCGGCGACCGCGAGCGCTCGCGTTCGCTCTACGAGCGTGTCCTCGAGCTCGAGCCGCACCACTCCGGCGCGCTGGCCCGGCTCGTCCACGCGTCGCGGGTCGAGCGCGACGACGACCCTTTGCTCACGACGCTCGATCGGGCGCTCGCCGCGACGCAACAGGATCCGGTGAGCCAGGAGGAGCTCCTGTTCGCCCGCGGCAAGGCACTCGACGATCTCGGCCGCTACGCCGAAGCGTTCGCGGCGTACGAGGCGGCGAACGCACTCGGCAAGCGCCGCTCGCCGCCCTACCGGCTCGCCGCCGTGGCAGCCGCTTTCGACCGGGTCATTGCCGGTTGCGACCGCGCGTGGCTCGAGCGCGTGCAAACCGGGTCATTGGATTCGCCCATCTTCATCTGCGGCATGTTCCGCTCCGGCTCCACGCTGGTCGAGCAGATCCTCTCCGCGCACCCTGCGATCACCGCCGGGGGCGAGCTGGAATTCTTCCCCTGGCTCACCGCGCGCCGGCTCGGCATCTGGCCGGATCAGGCATTGTCAGCGGAGCGCGAAGCGCTCGAGGCACTCGGGCAGGCGTACACGGAGCACGTGCGCGAGCTGTTCCCGGGCGCCGCGAACGTGACCGACAAGCGTCCGGACAACTTTCTCTATCTCGGGCTGATTCGCGCCGTCTTCCCGGCCGCGCGCATCGTCTACACGCGGCGCGACGCGGCGGATACCTGCCTGTCGATCTGGTTCCAGCAGCTCGGCGGGCTGACCTACGCCGCCGATCTCGCGCATATCGCACATTTTCACCGCCAGCACGAGCGGCTGATGGCGCACTGGCGCGAGCTCTGCGGCAGCGCGCTGTTCACGGTGGACTACGACAGCCTGGTGCAGGATCCCGAGCCGGCGGTGCGCGGCCTGCTCGAATTCCTCGGCCTGCCGTGGGACGAGCGCTGTCTCGATTTCCGCGCTGCCGAGCGGCCGGTACAGACCGCAAGCGTGTGGCAGGTACGCGAAGCGCTGCACACGCGCTCGCGCGGGCGCTGGCGCCACTACGCGCCGCAGCTGCGCGGTATCGAAGGCCCCTGGGAAGATTAAACGATCGCGAGCCTGACACTGTAGGAGCGCGCCATGCGCGCGACCCAGGCGCAAACAGAGGAGCTTATGAAAACGTCCGCATACGCGTCGAGCATCGTTGCCATGCTGCTGGCAACGGCGGCCCAGGCCGAAGGCATTCCCGACGCGCTGCGCCGCTGCGCCGCGATCCAGGACGACGCGGCCCGCCTCGCCTGTTACGACGCCTACGTCGCGGGTGCGCGGGCGGCGGCCTCCGCCGGAACCCGGGAAGCGGCCGACCGGTCCGAGCGGGCCGGCGACGACGAGCCCGCTTCTGCCGCCGCGTCCCGGCCATCCGCCGCCGCGGCCGATCGCAGCCAAGAGGCCGAGGCGCGCTTCGGGCTGCCCAGCGTGCGCCAGGAAGAGCCGGACGAGATCACCGCGAAGATCACGGATATCGCCGAGCGCGCGAACGGTACGCGCATCTTCACCCTGGACAACGGACAGGTGTGGGTCGAGGACTCGCGCGCGCGGACGCTCAAGCTCCGCGTCGGAGACACGGTCCGTATCAACGCGGGACTGTTCGGCTCCTACCGCCTGCGCGGCTCGGGCAACCGCTCGACGGGCGTCGACCGCGTCCGCTGACGCGCCGGCGGGCGGCGGCGGCCAGCCGGCCGCCGCGCACCGCACCGGGCGGTCCTCAGAACCGCTGGGTCAGGTTCACGAACCAGTAGCGGCCGAGCGCATCCCAGGTGGCCGGGATCGTGTTGCCGTTACCGAACACGGACACGTTGCCGAACAGGCCGCTGACCGGCGGATCGTTGTCCAGCACGTTGCTGACGCCGGCAGTGATCACCGTCTCCTCGCCGAACCAGTCCGCGTAGTACGTCCCGGACAGGTCGAGGTAGTGCTGCGCGTCCGCGGTGTAACGGTCCAGGGGGAACTCGTCGACCTCGCCGACGTAACGCCACGCGGCGCTGACGGAAAGGTTGTCCAACGGCGTGGTCCACACCGCGTTCAGCAGGTGCTTCCATTCCGGCCGCGGACGCTCGCAGGAACCGCCCCACTTGCCCTCGCATGCCTCGACTGCGCCGCCGGCAACGGGCTGCTGCTCGAACTTCTCGAGCCAGGTGCCGCGGAACGACAGGTCGAACGAGCCGAGCCCGCCCGCTTCGAAAGCATAGCTGCCGACGAGGTCCACGCCGGAGACGTCGAAGAACCCGATGTTCACCTGGGTGGACACGACCGCGTTCTGGCCGAGCCACAGGTTGCCGTTCGGGCCGCGGTTGATGAGGCCGCAGATCGTCGGGTCACCGGTGGCGGCGCACTCCCGGACCAGGAATTCGGGCTGGATCTCGTCGATCGCGTCCTCGATCTCGATCGTCCAGTAGTCGACGCTCAAGGTCAGCCCGTCCACCCACTCCGTGGGTGTGAATACGGCGCCGAGGGTGTACGAATCCGACTTCTCCGCATCGAGGTCGGGATTGCCGCCGAAGATGGCGTTGTACTGTCCGGCGGGGTTGGACGGCACGGAGCCGTACTGGGCCGCGGTGACGCCGGTGTTGGCGCACGCTTCGGGCGACAGCTCGGGAGTGGCGCCCGCGCAGGGATCCGTGCCGCCCCACAGGCCCAGGTTCTGCGGCTCGAACTGCTCGCGGATGTTGGGAGCCCGCACCGCACGCGAGTAGCCGCCGCGGAACTTGATGCCCTCGTACGGCACCCACGCGCCGCCGATGTTGTAAGTATCCGCGCTGATGCCCGTGCTGTAATCCGAATACCGGTAACGGAGATCGAGAGACAGGGACTCGAGAGCCGGAAGCCCTTCCGCGATCGGCACCCGGAATTCGGTGAACACCTCCTTGATGTTCTGCGAGCCCGTGACCGGCGGAATCGGGCCGCCCTGCCCGGCGCCGTCGCCGCTCTGGAAGCCCTGGTCGGGATTGAAATCGAAGGACTCGTCGCGGTACTCCGCGCCGAGCACCATCTGGACACCATTGTCCGCCCACGGGCTCACGACGCCCCAGTCGGTGAGATCGCCTTCGACGAAGCCCACCATCTGGTCCTGGTTGAGTTGCGCGTTCGAAAAGAGTGGCAGCACCAGGTAGTCGATTTGCTCCTGCGTGACCCCGCCTGTCTGGAAGATGTTCCACGGGACGCAGGTCGGGTCGGAGCCGTCCACGACCGACTGGCAGACCGGCTGGCCCGTGGCCGGATCGGCGACGACGTCCAGCGCCCGGATGATGCGGGTCGTGGACAGGTCGTTCTGGTACGTTTCGCTGAAACTCAATCGCGCGAAGTTCGCGAACACGTCGTAGTTCCAGTTGTCGTTGATTGCGCCGCGGACGCCGGCCAGCGAACGCCACGACGTGTGCCTCAGGTCGTCGAACCGGGGTCCGCCTTCCACGGCGCGCCGGCCGATGTAGAACGGTACGACGTCGTCCTCACTGGCGCACCCGAGCGCCGCGAACTGCTGGTCGGACAGGAACGCGTTCGAGCAGTTGATCGTGCTGGTCACGAAGAACGCGCCGGAAGGTGCGATCTGGGCGAGGCTGCGGTCGTCCATGAACATGAACTCGGCGTAGCCCTCGAGATGGTCGTCAACTTTGTAGTTGGCGAACATGCCGCCCGTGTACCGCTCATCGGGCCGCTGGAAGTAATTCAGGGGCCCGAAGTTGTAGTAGCTGCCGTCCCATGGCACGAACTGGTCGCCTTCGACGGAGAAATAGGTGCCGGCGAAGTCGGTGACGAGCGCCGGGAACCGGGTGGCGGAGCCGGAGCACACCGTGCCGTCGAAGTCGCCGCTGTCGAGCGCGCAGGCGCTGAAATCCCGCGAGTCCTGCGTGATCCCGTTGATGTCGCGATACCCGAGGTAGCCCGTGAGGTTGCCGCGGCCGTCCTCGCTGTTGATGCCGACGAGCAGGTTCACGCTCGTGGTGGCGCCGTCCGTGACGTCGTCCGGTGCTTGCTCGAAGCCGGCTTCGTCGATCTGTTGCTGGACGCTGTCGTTGCCCTGGCTGTGTTGGTAACCGGAGAACTGGACATCGACCTGGAAGCCTTCGAAGTCGTCCTTCATGATGAAGTTGACGACACCCGCCATGGCGTCCGAGCCATAGGTCGACGAGGCGCCGCCGGTGAGGAGCTCGACCTGCTCGACCAGCGCGCCGGGAATCTGGTTCACGTCCGGCGCGAGCACGAACGGATCGCCGAAACCCATGCGGTGGCCGTTGACGAGGACCAGCGTGCGGTCGGAGTCCAGGCCTCGCAGGTCGAGTGTCGCCGTGCCGGTTGCGCCGTTGGACTCGTTTGCCGACAGCTCCGGCGTGATCTGGGGCAGGTCGTTGATCAGGTCCTCGACGCGCGTGATGCCGCGGTAGGTCAGCTCTTCCGAGCTCACCTGCGAGACGGGGCTCGAGGAGATCAGGTTGGGATCGGTGGCGATCCGCGATCCGGTGACAGTGATCTCTTCCAGCTCCTGGTTGGGCTGCGGTTCCGGCTGCTGTGCCGCGACGAGCGGGGCGTAGCTCCCCGCCGTGGCGACGGCACCGAAGCAAAGCGCGCGACGTACGGCTTTACGGATCGTGTAACTGCTGTTCATCGACGTACTACTCCTTGGGAACAACGAAGCACGCGCGCCAGGGCGCGCGTATGACCGGGAAAAAGGAGGTGGCGCAGCGGCAAGGGAATGGGGCGCGCCGACCGGATGAACTTTAGGAAAGCAGGAAGAGCTTCCTGTGGCGGTCATGATACGACCGCTACTGCGAAATGCGCAAACTTATGTAAAAAGCTACGCGGGGGCGGAAGGGCCCGTCGCCGGCCCCGCGGCGTTGTTGCGCCGGCGCCCGCGGGGCCTGCTCGGCGCGGCTAATGCCTTGTGCAGAAAGTGTTTCGCCGAACACCTGTGGCGCCCGGGCAACGCCGCGGAAACCCGGACTTCACACCGCCCGGCCACGACAGATCAAAAAGCTATGAGCGAGCGGAGCGCCGTTCGGCCAAAAAAAACGGCGGGCGTGCGCCCGCCGTTCTTCCGCACCGGCAGCGGCCCTACTCGAAGGTGTAGGTGGCCGAGACGAAGTAGCGGCGTCCCAGGACGTCGTAGGTCGACGGATCCGTGTTCGCCTGCTGGCTCGTCGGGTAGATGACCGGATCCTCGTCGGTGAGGTTCGTCACACCGGCCCGGAGTCGCAGGCCTTCGAGCATATCGCTGAACGTGTAGCCGAGCGTGAGGTCGAGGTACTCGACCGCGTCCAGCTTGAAGTTCGTGATGTCGAAATCGCGCATCTCGTCGATGTGCCGCCACCTCAGGTCCGCATCGAAACCCTGCCAGGCATAGCCGAGGCTCGCCGTCCACTTCCACTCGGGCAGGGCATCGAAGCCGCTGCCGGCCGTGCCGGCGTTCTCGGTGAACTCCTCGCCCTGCACGGTCGTGTCCTTCCAGCTGTCGAGGTACGTCGAGACCCACTGCGCACGCAACGTGCCGGGGCCCGCCTCCATGCTGTAGTCGAACTGCAGGTCGATGCCCTTTACCTCGAAGGCGGCGATGTTGCGATCGACTTCGAGCGCGTTGGTGATGGTGCCCGTGCCCGGCAGCCGTTCGAAGAAGCCGCAGTAGAAGTTGTCGTTCGACATGTCCGGGTTGAACCGGGGATCGAAGCAGCGCGACACGAAAACATCGGCGTCGATGGAGGCGATCGCATCCTCGATCTCGATCTGGTAATAGTCGATCGAGGCCTGGAAGCCGTCCAGCATGCCTCCGTCGGGCTGGAACACGAGTCCGATGGTGTACGTGTCGGCCGTTTCCTCCTGCAGGTCCGGGTTGCCGCCGGACAGGCCCTGGAACTGCGAGTTGGCGAAGTTGTACGAATCGACCACGGCCTCCGGGATGCCCTGCGCGACGCACAGGGCCCGCGCCCGCGGGTCGTCCTGCGCACCGAGCACGAAGCCTTCCGGATCGTCGAAATCGTTCGAGCAAGGATCGCCGAGGCCGGCCGCGGGGAAGTTGATGACCGCCGGCCGGAACAGCTCCGAGATGTTCGGCGCACGCACGGCGCGCTGGTAGCCGCCGCGGATCATCACCGCGTCATTGACCTGCCACAGGCCCTCGGCCTTGTACGAGCTCATGCTGCCCGCCACCGAGTGGTCGGCGAAGCGGTAGCCCAGGGTCACGTCGAAGGACTCGATGGCCGGCATGTCGGAGAGCAGCGGGAACTGGGCTTCGAGATAGATCTCCTTCGAGTTCGTCTCGCCGCGCACGGCATCCGCCGCGTTGAAGCCGACGATGTCGGTGCGCTCGTTGCCGAACAGCGGGTCGACGCTCACGGCGCGCAACGACGGATCGGGCAGCAGCGTGAACTCGTCGCGCTTGTACATCACGCCGACCGCGCTCTGCACCTCGCCCGCCGGCATTTCGAACAGCGGTCCGGTGACGAAGGCCTCGCCGACGATCTGCCCGACGGTCGTGTCGTTGATGGCGCCGAGCGTGAAGAATTCGGCGCACTCCGGCGAGATGGAGCCGATGCCGAAGGGGTTGATCGCCTCGCCGCAGATGGACGCGCCGTGGTCGTCCGACAGCGAGAGCTGCTCGAACAGACTGCGCGAGACGTTACCCTGCTGGAGCTCCTCGAGATCGACGTTGCCCCAGGATGCGTAGGCGTCCCATCTCCAGTCTTCGGCCAGCGCGAGGTCGCCGGTGGCGCCCAGGGTGATCTGGATGACCTGGTAGCTGTCGCTCGCTATGCGCGGACCGGATTCGATCATGCGCTTGCTGATCTGGAAGGGTGCGTCCGGATCGGGCCGGGTCGCGAGCAGGGCGGCGACGTCAGCGGGCAGATTCGGGTTGTCGGGACGCACGTACACGCCGGTGAGCGGTGTCGGAGCGAGCGCCTGGTCGGCCTGGTAGTCCGCCCACAGCACCTGTGTGTACAACTCGGTGCTTTCGTTCAGGTGGAAGCCTGCGCGGCCGAAGAACGAAGTGCGCTCGAGCGGCAGCTGCAGGTAGTTCACCGGCGAGAAGTTGTAGGTGTACTGGGCCGGGTTGACAGGCTGCAGCGGCTCGTTCGTATCGCCGGTGAAGTTGATGACCGGCGCCACGTCGAACAGCGAGCCGTCCGGGTTGAACCCGTAGTTGTGCCCGGGCTGCGCCGAGCCCGCCACATAGCCGGGATCGTGCGCCGCGAAGTAGGCATCGAGTGCCGCCTGGGTCGGGGCGTTCGTGCCGATCGCGTTCCACACGCCCTGGCGGATCGTGGACGAGCCTACCGGCTCGAGACTGTCGCCGTCCCAGGCGAGGGCCACTTCAGAGAACGGGCGGTCTCCGGCGAACACCTCCTCGCGGTCCGCCCAGTTGAGCGTGCCGAAGACGTACGCGCGGCCGTCGTCCGACTGGGCGCCGCCGGTGACTCCGAACGAGACCGTCTGGCCGTCGTCTTCAGACGTGATGCCGTAGTTGGAGGTCAGCTCGAGGCCCGTGAAGTCCCGGGTCTTGATGTTGACGACGCCCGCGATCGCGTCGGAACCGTACACGGCGGACGCGCCGCCGGTGATGATCTCGACGTTTTCGATGATCGACGCGGGAATCAGGTTCAGGTCGACGACGCCGGTCGCGTTCGACGGCACGATGCGGTGCCCGTCCAGCAGCACCAGCGTGCGGCTCGTGTCGAGGCCGCGCAGTGCGACGTTCGCCTGGCCGTTGTTCGACGGGTTGTTCGAGGTGGTCGTGATCGCCGGCACGAACTGCGGCAACGTGTTCAGCACCGTCTCGATCGTGGGCGCGCCGGTCTGCTCGAACAGCTCGGCGTCGACGGTCGAGATCGGGCTCGCGGACTGGTAGTCCTGGCGCACGATGCGCGTGCCGGTGACCGTAATCTCCTCGAGCTCCTGCTGCGTGGGCTCGTCCTGGGCCATGGCGCTCGGAGCGTGCGCTCCTGCCGTGGCGATGGCCCCCATGCAGAGCGCGTGTCGTATCGCCCTGCGTAATGCGCGGTTGTTGTTCATTCGACGTACTCCTCCAAATGACGCGCGCACCTGCGTGCGCGGCGAGTTCAGGGGCGCGGCCCTGGTGGGCGCGCGCGAGGCGGGCCGGTCGTTTCCCAAGCGCGGCCGGCGGGCCCGTTGTGGCAGGAAGGGTACGACTTGTCGGTGTCCTGACAATCCGTATTGGAAGCGCAACATCCGGCGTAGATCCGCCGCGATCAGCGGTGTTTCGTGCTGCTGCTAAGCAACAATCCGCGATATTCAGATGCTTACATCGCTGGCTTTCGAGTGCTCGTTGTGCGGAAGCAACGCCGGCGCCGGCGCTGCTTTATGCGCAATCGATCTAAGCCGGCCGGCCGAACCGCCCAAAAACGCCCGGGTGCGCGCAAGCGCGCCGGGCACCGGCAGCGGATGCATCGAGGCGGGATGCAGGCAGGGTATCGGGGCACCGCGCCGACGGCGATGGCCGCTGGCGTATCACGCCTTGCGACGGCGCTGCCGGAACCGGCGCACGCGGCACGGTTCACGGGAGCCGGTGCTACTCGGGAATGGGCTCGTCGAGGAGGAGGGCGCGCACGTATTTCACCGGCGGCGAGCCGTACGAGAGCGCGCGATCGTGATAGCGTTTCAGGTCGAAGCGGTCGCCGCGCGCCCGCGCGACGGCGTTGCGCATGTCGACGTGCTCCTGGTAACCGACGAAGTAGGTCGAGAGCTGCGTGGACGTGAGCTGCGCGCGCGTCCACTTGCCCGCCGCCTCGCGCTCTTCCTGGAACGCGCCTTCGATCATGAGGCGCATGGCCTGGTCGCGCGTCATGCCCTCGACGTGGATGGCCTGGTCGAGAATGGCATTCGTCACCGTACGCAGGTACCACTTCAGGTTGATGAGGCGCATCAGGGGATCGCCGTCGAGATAGCCCGCGTCGATCGTGAAGCGCTCGGCATACACCGCCCAGCCCTCCACGAATGGCCCGGACCACAGCACCGCGCGCAGCGTCGAGGGATAGCGGTTGCTGTGCGCGAGCTGGAGATAGTGGCCCGGCATCGCCTCATGCAGCGTCAGGTTGTGGATCGAATACAGGTTGTATTCGCGCAGGAAAGAGCGGACCTGCTCTTCCGTCCAGTCTTCCGGCAGCGGTGCCACGGCGTAGAAGGATTGCTGACCTTCGTCCAGCGGCCCGGGCGGATCGAGGTAGGCGACCGCCACGCCGCGCTGGTACTCGGGCATGACGATGATCTCGATCGGATCGTCCGGCAGGCTGACGAGATCCCTGGCGCGCACGAATTCGGTGGCCTGCGCGAGTGTCTCGCGCGCCGTCTCGACGATGCGGTCCGGCTCCGGGAGGTGCTGGTACGCCTGCTCGAGCGCCGCGCGGATCACGACCTGCTTGAAGGCCTCGTCCGGCTTGTCCGGGAACGAGGTGTAGGGATGCAGGTCCGTGTAGATCTCTTTCGAGATGCGGAACATCTCGTCGCGTACCTGCACGTATTCCTGCTCGGCGCGGCGGCGGATTTCCCTGCGCGACAGCGGCGACTGCAGCGTGAACGCGAGCCTGGCATCGAAGAGCCGTGCGCCGATGCGGAAATCCCCTTTCGCTTTCGGCAGGAGATCGTGCTCGAGCCACGCCTGGTGCGTCGCGAGCGCGTCGCGGGCGGCGGCGATCGCGGCCTGCAGCCGCTCGGCCGTTGCCGGTGAAACTTCGCCCATCCGTGGCACGAGCATCGTGTCGATGATCGAGTTGATGCCCTGGTTCTGCGACAGCGCCGTCCGCGCATGCACCTCGGGAATGCGCGTCGGCTCGAGCGCCCCGCGCACCTGCGCGAGAAAGCGCGGGAACTGCTCCAGGCGCGCGGCCGCATCGGTCATGCGCTCCTCGAGCGGCGCGAAATCGCGCGCGAGCAGCGTGTAGAGCGAGTTCCCGGCAAGGTTCACGTAGACGAGCGGATTCCAGGCCCACTCCTCGAGCACCTCGAGGGAAAAGATGCCGGATTCGAGCTCGTTTCGGAGCAGCCCGGCGTCCACCTGGTTGGCGCGCGACAGTTTCGCGCGATCGATGCCGTTCAGCGCGTCCAGGTATTGCCGGTACAGGGCGAGCCGGCGGGCTCGGGCCGCGGCATCGACCTCGTCCAGCCGGTCGTCGTAGCGATGGTCCCCGATGGCCGTTGCGGCCACGGGTGAGAACTCCGGCAGGTCGGAAAGCCAGTCGGCGGCAAGCTTTTCGAAGGTCTTGTCGGCGGGTGCCGCCCACGCGCCCGCGGCGGCGAGCAGGAGACAGCAGGCTCCTGCGAGCCTCATGCGGCCGCGGGTCGGCGCCCGCATGGACTGCAGGGAACTATCGCAGCTTCTCCCGCTCGATCAGCTCGTTGACGATGTCGATCACCCGCGTCATCGGGTCCGCGCCGCCCGCCTGGCTGGGGCTGGTGCGGTACTTGCCGTTGACGATCAGGGTCGGCACGCCGGTGATCTGGTAGCGGCGCTCGAGATCCTCGGCGACGCGCAGCCTCTGCGCGACCTCGAAGGAGCTCCACGCCGAGTTGAACTGCTCCGCGCCGACGCCGTTGCGCTCGAAAAACGCGCGAATGGCGTCCTCGGAGGCCAGCCGGTTGCCGCGCTCGTGGTATTCGCGAAATATCGCTGCCCGGAATTCCTCGGGGTTCCTGATGGCGCCGTTCTGGACCAGCGCCTGCTCCGTGTAATAGAGCTGCGCGTGCAGCTTGACCAGCGGATTCCAGGTGGCGGGAATGCGCACGAAGCGCACGTCGGCCGGCAGGTTCGCGGCCCACCGCTTCATGTACGGCTCGAGGTGCAGGCAGTGCGGGCAGCCGTACCAGAACACCTCGGCAACTTCGATCTTGTCCGGCCCGCCGACGGTGGGCTGGGTGGGCACGAGTCGGTCGAAATCCTTGCCTTCCCTGAACTTCCAGTCGCGGTTCGGCTCGCCGCCGTCGGCTCTCGCGAGCTTGATCGGCTCGTCGTCCGGCTGCATCTCCTCGGACAGCCCGGCCGATTCCTCGAGCACCTGCGTCTGCGCGTTCTCCTCGTCGGCTGCGGGCGCCTGTTCGCTCGGCGCGGCCTGCTCCGCGGCGGGCGGCTCGCCGGCCGGGTCGCCGGCCAGCTGCGGCTCGGCGCCGCGGTCACAAGCCCCGAGCAGCAGCACGGGAAGGAGAGCAACGAATGCGCGCAGCGTCATGGGCACGCGCCGCGGAACGGCTCTCACTGGAGCCCCTGCACGTACGAGGCGATGGCGAGGATGTCGTCCTCGGAAAGCCTCGCGGCGATGTCGCGCATCACCCGGGTCGGCTGATCGGACTTGCGCTTGCCGCTCGCGTAATCCCTGAGCTGCTTCGCGACGTAGGTGGCGTACTGGCCGCGCAGCATCGGGTAGGCCGCGGCCGGGTTCCCGCGCCCGGTCGGCTCGTGGCAGGCCATGCAGGCAGCCGCGCCGCGCTCGGGATTGCCGCCGCGGAACAGCGCGGCGCCCTTGTCGACCGTGTCGGGATCGGCCACCGTCTTCGGCGCCGGCTCCTGTTCCGCGAAGTACACGGCGAGATTGCGCATGTCCTCATCCGTGAGCGCCATCGCCTGCGGGGTCATCAGGGGATCGGAACGGGCACCGCTCTTGAACGCCTCGAGCTGCTTCACGATGTACGTCGCGTGCTGGCCGGCGAGGCTCGGCCACTGCGGGTTGACGCTGTTGCCGTCCGCTCCGTGGCAGGCCGCACAGGTGACCGACTTCGCCTTGCCCGCTTCCGCGGAGCCTTCGACGAGCTCCTGCGCATTGGCGAGCATCGCAGCCGGAAGCAGGGCGATTGCGCACGCGATGTACTTCACTATCATGTCCGGGCCGTTCCTCGGGGATTGGGCAGGAGCGGCTCCGGGCAGTCTGTAGCGCCGCGAGATGCAACCGCTCGAGCGTCATTAAAGCCCGAAATTATACACGGATCGGGGCCTCTTCCCATGTCGCAGTACAGCCATGCGCGCTTCCTGTCGAGCGCCGCGGAGCTCGCACAATTCCCGCGCGACACGGGCGCCGAGGTGGCGTTTGCCGGCCGTTCGAACGCCGGCAAGTCGAGCGCCATCAACGCCATCCTCGGGCGGCGCGGGCTGGCACGCACGAGCCGCACGCCCGGGCGCACCCAGCTCGTCAACTTCTTCGCCCTCGGCGAAGGGCGGCGGCTGGTCGACCTGCCCGGCTATGGCTATGCGCGGGTCTCCGAGGCCATGCGGCGCCGCTGGGGCGAGCTGCTCACGCGCTATTTCCGCGAGCGGCAGAGCCTCGCCGGGCTGTTCCTCATCATCGACGTGCGCCGGCGGCTAACCGACCACGACCGGCGCATGCTCGCGTTTGCCGCGGATTGCGGGCTCGGCGTCGAGATCCTCCTGACCAAGGCGGACAAGCTCTCGCGCGCGGAGGCCGCCCGCGCCCTGGCCAAGGTGCAGGGCGAGGTCGGCGAAGGGGCCGGCGTCGTCCTCTTTTCCGCAGTCGACGGGACGGGGGTGGAGGCAGCCCGCGAGGCGCTGGAGCGAATGCTGGCCCGGAGCACCCAGCGTCCGGCGCCCGGGCAAAAAAAATCCCGGGCCTCGGAGGCCCGGGATAAATGAGATGCAGCCGGATTGGGGTGACCGGCTGCGAGCCTGCAAAGGGAGGAAAGCAGGCGAGTGACTGTGCACTCAGCCGCTTTGAGCACGCCCCCCGCGGAAAAGTTCCCCTGCCCCCGGATCCTGCTCCCGCGGCTGGAATCTCCTGCCTGTCGGAGCGCGCATCGCGCGCGATCGAGATCGTGGGTCGCCCGCATGGCGGGCTCCTACGGGAGGGCTTCCGTCACGCCAGGTGGTGACGGCAGGCGTAGGCCGCGGCCGCGGCGCGCGAGGCGACGCCGAGCTTGGCGAAGATATTGCTCACGTGGCGGTCGATGGTTTTCTCGCTGAGGCATAGCTCGGTCGCGATGCCGCGGTTCGTCTTCCCCATGGCGACGAGGCGCAGCACCTGCAGCTCGCGGCGCGTGAGGCCGTGGCCGGCATCGGCGCGCCTCCTGCCGGCGAGGGCGGCGACGCGGGCGAGGTCGGGCGCGGCTCCGAGCTGCGCGAAGGCCGAGCGCGCCGCCTCGAGCTCGAGTGCGGCGGCCTCCTCGTCGCCGAGCGCGCGGCAGGCTTGCGCGACTCCGACCCGCGCGCGCGCCGCGGGATACGGCGCTTCGAGCTCCTGCCAGGCCCGCGCGGCGTGCGCGAGCGCCGCTGCCGCCGCGGCGGCATCGCCGCCGGCGAGCGCCACCTCGCCGCGAGCGTGCGCCGCGGTCGCGAGCGCGAGCTCGGTACCGAGCTCGTCGGCCATCTGCCCGAGCTCGGCGCACGCGGCACGCGCGGCGTCGAGGTCCAGGGCCGCGAGCATGATCTCGACGCCGGCCGCCAGAAGCCCGAGCCGCTCGAAGCGGCGCGTGGCCGTGGCCGCCGCGCGGCGCATCGCGCTCGCCGCAAGATCCGTACGCCCCTGCGCGAGGCGCAGCAGCGCGAGACCGGGCTGCGGATCGACCCCGGCCCGGCTCGCGTTGCGGTAAGCCTCTTCGGCGGCATCGAAGTCCCCGCGCAGGCGATGCACCTCGCCCGCCTGGTAGAACGCGGCGGCCGCCGCGCGGCGGTTGGCTGCCTCGACGCTCCTTTCGCCCCCACGCCGCGCCGCTTCGATCGCGTCCGACCAGGCGCCGTGCAGCGTGAAGATCTGCGCACGGTGCGCGAGGCAGGCACCCGTGAACGCCACCATCTCGGGCTGCGCTTCGCACCAGCGCGCGAGTGCGAGCGTCCACTCGCGTGCGCGGCGTGTCTCGTGCACCTGCTGGTAAGCCTCGATGACGCTGCAGTAGACGAGGCCGGTCACGATCGGCGACAGCTTGCCCGAAGCGACCCCGACCATCGCTTCGTCGAGCGCTGCGAGGCCGCGTGCGATTTCGCCCTTGCCGAGCAGCGCGCGCCCCTCGAGGTGGCGCGCGCACACGCTCAAGCTCGCGTCGCCGCAGCGCTCGCCGATTTCGCGTGCCCGCGCCGCGAGCGAGCCGGCGCGGTCCCAGGCACCTGCGCCGAGCGCCTGCTCGACGTCGGGCAGCAGCAAATAGCCGCGTTCGGCACACTCGTTGTCCTCGTCGACCAGCCGCGCGGCCCGCGACAGCCACCCGCTCGCGTGTGCCGCCTCGCCCCGGAACAGGAGCCGGAGCCCGAGCCAGAACGCAGGGCGGGCGGCGTCCAGCGCGGCGCCGGCGGCGAGGTGCGCCTCGTACGCGCGCTCGAGAGCGGTGAGGTAGTCGTCGTCGCGCCCGACCAGGTACGCGCAGGTCGCGAGGGATTCGAGATCGCCGCCGGCAAGTGGCGCGTGGCGATCGGCGGCGGTGAACGCGTCGAACGCACGCCGCCAGGCACACTGCCGATAGAGCACGCGGCCTGTTTCGAGCTGGTGCGCCGCATCCCGCTCGCGCTCCGGAGATCGCAAACCGCCCATCGGCATCGCCCGGCCTGTCTGCACGCGAACAGCCTAGCGGATCGAGGCGGAGGGCGCGAGAAACCGTCCGGGTATGCCGCGCACGGGCTTTTGCGCATCGCCCCCCGTGCCCGGTCCGAGCCCGCCATGCGGCGACCGCGACAGCCGTTGTCGCCCGCATGGCGGGCTCCTGCGGGGTCGCGGCAGCACGGGCGCGTGAGCGGCCTGTCTTACGGGCGATCCCCCACGTCGAGGCCGTGTTGCCGGTCGGATGCGCTCCTGCGCGCGAGGTGCTCGACGACGTGGGCGGCATCCGCGCCCACGCCGGCGAACACCGAGGACGGCTCGGAATGCAGCCAGGGCAGGCCAACCGCGTACAGGCCGGGTGCCTCGGTCACGCCGCGGTGATGGCGCGGATAACCCCATTCGTCGAAGATCGGTATGTCCACCCAGCCGAAGTCGAGGCGGTAGCCGGTCGCCCACACGACGTTTGCGATGCCTTCGGCATCGAGGTCGAGCTCCGTGATCACGGGCGGCACGAAGTTGCTCCGCGGTGCGCGGTCGTCCGGCGGCGCGTCGATGCCGGCGGCGGCGATGAAGGCCTCGAACAGCGGTTTCATTTCTTCGTCGAACGCCGCGTCGGCGAAGGCGAGACGCTCGGCGAGATCGGCGCTGAAACGCACGCGCGTCCCGTCCGCCGCTTCGAGGCGGCCGTACAGGCGCAGACCCTGCCGTGCAAGTACGCGCAGATCGATGGCGTGCCCGCCGTCGGCTCCGGAAAGGTGCGGGTTGCAGCCGAACCGCGCAGCAGGCGACGGCAGGTCGTCGACGGTCGGGAAGTGGACCCCGTAGCGGTCGCCTTCCTGGAAGCTGTGCAGCAGCCACCAGATGACGTCGCGCCCGCGATAACGGCGCGGCGCGCTCGCGCACATCGAGACCGCGAGGTGCACGTCGCGGCCGCTCTTCATGAGCTCTTCCGCGATCTGCGCGCCCGACTGGCCGCTGCCGACCACCAGCACGCCGCCCGGTGCGAGCTCCGCCGGATTGCGGTAGTCGCTGGAATGCAGCTGCCGGACGTGCTCCGCGATGGCATCCGCGGCGGCGGGGATTTTCGGGCGCGGATAGGCGCCGGTGGCGAGCACGACGTTTTGCGCGACGAAGGTCATGGAGTCGGCGTGCGCCGTGAAGCCGCTGCCGCTCATCTCGAGACGCTCGATGCCCGTACCGAGCCTGACGGGTGCGCGGATCGCCTGCGCGTACTCGCGCACGTAACCCGCGACCTCGTCACGCGGCATGAAGGCGTCGGGGTCGGGTCCGGCATACGGCATGCCGGGCAGCAGCAGCGTGAAATTCGGCGCCACCAGGCAGAAGCTGTCCCAGCGATCCGGCCAGCTGCCGCCGAGCGCCGTGCGCCGTTCGACGGCGAGGTGCTCGATACCCGCCTGCGTCAGCCAGTAGCTCGTCGCGAGGCCGGCCTGGCCGGCGCCGATGACGAGCGTGTCGATCTCTTCGCGCGGCTTGCTCATGGGTGGAACCGTACGCGCAGGGAGTGGCGCGCGCGTCGGGGAAATCACCCATTTTTTGCAGCCGGCTCGGTGCGTTTGCCCGCTTGATATGGCGGGTCGGTGCGCTTCGCCGTAGGAGCCCGCCATGCGGGCGACCCGAACGTCGTCGTCGCCCGCATGGCGGGCTCCTACGGAGAGGGTCAGTGGGCTTCGTCCCAGTTGCGGCCCGTGCGGGCGTCGACCTTGAGGGGCACGGACAGGCTCGCGGCCGCCGCCATGCGGGCGACAACCTCCTCGCGTATGGCCTCTGCGTCGGCCTCGGCCACCTCGAGTACCAGCTCGTCGTGCACCTGCATGATCATGCGCGCGGCGGCGCCGCTCGCGCCGATCCAGTCGTGCACCGAGATCATCGCACGCTTGATGATGTCGGCCGCGGTGCCCTGCATGGGCGCGTTGATCGCGCTGCGCTCGGCATACTGGCGGCGCTGCGGGTTGCGGTCGTTGATCTCGGGCAGGTACAGGCGCCGGCCGAACAGCGTCTCGACGTAGCCGGTCGTACGTGCCTGGGCGCGGATGTCGTCCATGAACCGCCGCACGCCCGGGTAACGCTCGAAGTACAGGTCGATGTACTCCTGCGCTTCACCGCGGCCGATGCCGAGCTGCCGGCCGAGGCCGAAAGCCGACATGCCGTACATCAATCCGAAGTTGATCGCCTTGGCGGCACGCCTTTGGTCGTGGGTGACCTCGTCGAGCGGCATGCCGAACACTTCCGCGGCCGTGGCACGGTGGATGTCGAGCTCGTTCGCGAACGCGGCGAGTAGGCCCTCGTCGCCGGAGAGGTGCGCCATGATGCGCAGCTCGATCTGCGAATAGTCGGCGGCGAGCAGCAGGGCTCCGGGCGGCGCGACGAAGGCCTTGCGGATGCGCCGCCCTTCGGGCGTGCGTATCGGGATGTTCTGCAGGTTCGGATCCGTGGACGAGAGCCGGCCGGTGGCGGCCACCGCCTGCCGGTAGCAGGTGTGCACCCGCCCGGTGTCGGGCGAGATCTGCTCCGGCAGGCTGTCGGTGTAGGTGCTCTTCAGCTTGGAGACGCCGCGGTAATCGAGGATGAGCCGGGGTAGCTCGAAATCGCGCGCGAGCTCGGCCAGCACGTCCTCGGCGGTCGACGGCTGGCCCTTCGGGGTCTTGCGCAGCACCGGCAGGCCGTGCACGTCGTAGAGGATCTCCTGGAGCTGCTTCGGCGAGCCCAGGTTGAACGGCCCGCCGGCGAGCTCGTGCGCGCGCGCCTCGATGCGCGCCATCTCCTTCGCCAGCTCGCCGCTTTGCACCCTGAGCATCGCCCGGTCTATCAGCACGCCGGCCCGCTCCATCGCGAACAGCACCGGCACCAGCGGCTGCTCGATTGCCTCATACAGGTTCTTCAGCGGCTCGATGTTGCCGAGCTCGTTCCACAGGTGCTCGTGCAGGCGCAGCGCGATGTCCGCATGCCCGGAGGCGTACGCGGCAGCAACGCCGACGTCGATCTGCTCGAAACCGATCTGCTTCGCCCCGCGGCCGGCCACGTCTTCGTAGCGGATCGTCTCGATCCCGAGGTAGTGCCGCGCGGCCGCGTCCAGCTCGTGGCGAACGGCGACGCTGTTCAGCACGTACGACTCGAGCATCGCGTCGAACGCGATGCCGCGCAGCGTGATGCCGTGGTTCGCGAGCACGTGCGCGTCGTATTTGAGGTCGTGCCCCACCTTCGGGCGCGCCGGATCCTCGAGCCAGGGTTGCAGGGTGTCGAGCACGACGTCGCGCGCGAGCTGCTGCGGCGCGCCGGGATAGTTGTGCGCGAGCGGAATGTACGCGGCCTCGCGCGGCGCGACCGAGAACGAGATGCCGACGAGCTCCGCGCGCATGTAGTCGCGGCTCGTCGTCTCCGTATCGATCGCGACGAGCGGCGCCGCCTCAATCTTCTCGAGCCACGCTTCGAGCTCGGCGGACGTGAGAATGGTTTCGTAACGGCCCTCGCCCGGCACGGGTGCGACTTGCGCGGCCACCTCGCCGAGCTCCGCCGTGACCTGCTCGTCGAGCTGGCGCAGGAGCGCCTTGAGCTCGAAGGCGGCGTACAGCTTGCGGAGGTTCTCGACGTCCGGCGGCTTGCGCCTGAGCTCCTGCGGCTGGAACGGCAACGCGACATCGGCGTGGATGGTGGCGAGCTCGCGCGACAGCCGGAGCCGGTCGATGTTCTCGCGCAGGCTCTCGCCGACCTTGCCGCCGATCGCATCGGCATTGGCGATGATCTCGTCGACGCTGCCGTACTCGTTCAGCCACTTTGCGGCGGTTTTCGCGCCGACGCGCGGCACGCCGGGGATGTTGTCGGAGGTGTCGCCGACCAGCGCGATCCAGTCGATGATCTGCTCGGGCCACACGTCGAACTTGGCCTTCACGCCTGCGCGGTCCAGCACGGCCCCCGTCATCGTGTTCACCAGCGTCACGTTGTCGTCGACGAGCTGCGCCATGTCCTTGTCGCTGGTCGAGACGATCACCTGCATGCCCTGCGCGGTCGCGAGCCGGCACAGCGTGCCGATCACGTCGTCGGCTTCCACGCCCTCGATGCGCAGCAGCGGCAGGCCCATGGCCTGCACCGCGGCCAGCAGCGGCTCGACCTGCGGCGAGAGATCGTCCGGCATGGGCGGGCGGTTCGCCTTGTATTCCTCGAACAGGGAATCGCGGAACGTCTTGCCGGGCGCGTCGAACACCACGGCCACGTGCTCGCTCGGCTCCTCGCGGCAGAGCTTGTTGATCATGTTGAGCACGCCGAACAGCGCGCCCGTGGGATCGCCCTTCGACGAGGACAGCTTCGGCAGCGCGTGGTAGGCCCGGTACAGGTAGGACGAGCCGTCGATGAGGACGAGGCGATTACTCATCGTTCTGATCGCCGTCGTCTTCCTGCGGCATCTCCTTTCGCGGTCCCGGGCCTTCGGAGTCGTCCTGCGCCGGTGCCTCGGCGTTCGGCGCCTGTGACGGCTCGTCGGCGTCCGCGGGCGCTTCCCCCGGCGCCTCCGCGCCCTCGTCCTGCTCCTCTCCGCCGAGCTCGCCCGGCAGCACGATCCGCCCCTGGTTGGGGTCGCCGGGCAGGAACAACGGCCCTTTCTGGCCGCAACCGGCGGCGGCGAGGAACAGGCAGAGCAATGCAGCGGAGCGGAGGGTCATGGCAGGCCGGGTGCGAAAGTCGCATAGCATAACGCACCCGCTGTGCGGCTCCCCGCGCCTTTCAGGGCCGTGACCGGCAGCAGCTCCCTAGC